>CAZGCS010000049.1:0-9652 GCA_964524395.1 uncultured Mageeibacillus sp. | reverse complement strand
CACCCCAGCCCACACAGGCTGCCGGCTCTGTCCCCGCGACTGCGGTGCGACCCGCACACCTGAAGATCCAGGCTGGTGCGGGTCGGATGAGGGTTTTTCAGACTACCGGGTTTCCAGCCTCATGCCCCATCACGGAGAAGAAAGATGCGTCAGCGGTTACGCAGGATCGGGCACCATCTTCTTTTCCGGTTGTTCTCTTAAATGCTGTTTTTGCCAGAATTACTCCATCAGCCATGAGCATCAGGGAGTACGGATGACTTCCGGCCAGTTGCTTGAAAAGATCGAAAAGCTTTTGGAGTACGGTGTCCATAATCTTAATCTGGTAACCCCCGGCCACTATGCCGATCGCCTGCCGGACACCTTCCGGGCCTTGTCCCTGACCAGGGGGTGGCAACGGCGGCCGGTTCCGGTCATCTGGAACAGCAGCGCCTATGAAACAGCGGACAGCCTTCTGCTGGTGGCGGAGATGGTCGATATCTACCTGGTTGATATGAAGTTCCACGCCCCCGGGCTGGCTGCTGATTTGGCCTCCGCTCCGGACTATCCCCGGGTCGCTTACGCGGCCATCCGTGAAATGGTCCGCCAGCAGACCCATCCTGTCTTTGACAGGCAAGGGCTGATCCAGAGCGGGGTCATCATCCGCCATCTGGTTCTTCCCGGTCAAGTGGAAGATTCCTTCCGAATCCTGGAGGAACTGGCTGAGATTGTTCCGCTTGACACCCCCCTCTCCCTGATGAAACAGTACACACCACGGCCGGGCAGTCCCTGCGGCAGGCGAACGGAAATGAAGCGCCGCCTCTTTGACCATGAATACCGTCAAGTCCTGGAATACGCGAATGAGATGGGGTTCACCCATCTCCTCAACCAATAAAAGGGCCAGCCGGCCTTTCCGTATCACCTGCCTCACCTTGTTTCTTTTTCTGTGCTAGTATTTGCCAGGTTACTACTAAGGAGAAGAGTCCATGACAAAATTCAAGGAAGTGCTGGATAAGAATCTGGAAACCTTGGAACTCTACGTTCCGGTCGTTGACCGCGTGCACGGTGACGCGCATCCGGAATTCCACGGTGTCAGAAGATTGTTCGAGGACATTGCCGGAAGAGCCAGGGAGGAGGGGGAGGATCTTGATCTCTCCCGGGAATTTGAACTCCTGCGCGATATTACCAACCACTACACCGTCCCCTGCGACGTCTGCGAGACCTACGAAGCGGTCTACACCATGCTGGCGGAGCTGGACGAGTCCTACCAGGGCCGGGATTAATAATGCGGAAAATTCAACGGGCCATCCTGCAAAATAAAAACAGGATTGCCCTTGTCAACGGTATCCTGATCGCCTCCGGCTTTCTGGTCAAGTGGACGGCGGATTTTGAGCCCTTTACCCGATGGGCTCTGATCGCCGCTTCCGTCCTCGGTTTAATTCCCATCCTCATCCAAGCCTACCAGGCCTTGCGCGTAAAAGTCGTCAGCATTGACCTGCTGGTTACCATGGCGGTCACCGGTGCCTTTGCCATCCGGAACTTTGAAGAATCCGCCATCGTCACTTTCCTTTTTCTTTTCGGCGGCTACCTGGAGCAGCGCACCTTGAATCGAACCAGATCCGCCATTAAGGCCTTGACTGAAATGGCCCCGGAGACAGCCTGGAAAAGGATGGAAAACGGTGAATTCGAAGAGGTCGATATCTTTGACGTTGATATAGGTGATGTGCTGCTTGTGAAAACGGGCGCCAAAGTGCCGGTCGACGGCACTGTCCTGTCGGGCGCAGCAAGCATCAACGAGGCCAGCATCACCGGCGAGTCCATCCCCGTCGCCAAGGAAAAAGACTCCATGGTCTACGCCGGCACCCTGCTGGACAATGGCACCCTGCAGATCCGGGCTGACCGCGTCGGCGAGGACACGACCTTCGGCAAGATCATCGAACTTGTTGAGGAAGCCCAGGATTCCAAATCCGAGGCGGAGCGTTTCATTGACCGCTTCTCCAAGTACTACACCCCGGCCATTCTGGTCATGGCACTGATCGTCTGGTTTTTCACAAAAGACCTTGAACTTGCCATCACAATCCTGGTTCTGGGTTGCCCGGGCGCCCTGGTCATCGGGGTACCCGTCTCCAATGTCGCGGGTATCGGCAATGGCGCCGCTCATGGCGTCCTCTTGAAAGGAAGCGAGGTCATCCGCGACTTCAGCCGTCTGGACCGGATAATCTTCGACAAGACAGGAACACTTACCGTCGGCAATCCCTCTGTTTCTGAACGGATTGCCTACGGGAACCATGCCGAACAGGCTCTGGCTTTTCTGGCCAGCGTGGAGCGCGAGTCTGACCATCCGCTGGCAAAAGCGGTGATGGAAGATATCGGCGGGATCAACTTGTTCGAGGTCACGGATACCCACGTCGTCAAGGGAGGCGGTATTCTTGCCTTAGTCGCGGGACACCGGGTAGCCGTCGGCAATGAGGCGCTTATGGAACTTGAGCAGGTGGAGTTGAATGATCAGGTCCGGGCCGACCTTGTCCGCCTGGAAACAGGCGGCAACTCACTGGTGCTGACAGCGGTGGATGGTGAAATTAAAATCGTGATGGGGATCAGGGATCAAATCCGCCCGGGAGTTGTCAGAGACCTGGAACGGATCAAAAAGCTGGGCGTCAAAAACCTGGTCATGCTGTCGGGGGACAACCAGGGAACGGTCGAGGTCATCGGCCGGGAGCTGGGACTGACGGAAGTACACGGCAACCTGCTGCCGGAGGATAAGGCGGCCTATGTCAGAGAGCGGATGGCTCAGGGCGAAACCGTCGCCTTTGTTGGCGACGGCGTCAACGACAGTCCATCGCTGGCTCTGGCTCAAATCGGAATTGCCATGGGAAGTGGCACGGAAGTCGCCATCGAGACCTCCAATGTTGTCCTGATGAATTCGGACTTCAGCCGTCTGCCCCATGCCCTGGGCCTGGTCAAGGCGACTGCGCGCAACATGGTCCAGAACATTGTCATTGCTGTCGGCGTCGTCTTTGCCCTGCTGGCCAGTGTCCTCTTCGGAGAGTGGATGAATATGTCCATCGGCATGCTGGTCCACGAGGGCAGCATCCTGGTTGTCATCCTGAACGGCATGCGATTATTGGCTTACAAATTAAAAAGATAAGGAGAGTACCATGAAATCTGCAACCATTCAACTGGAGACCTTGATTTGTCCGTCCTGTTCACAAAAAATCGAGTCAGCCCTGAAACAACTGGAGGGCGTTGAAAAGGATTCCGTCAATATCTCTTTCAGCTCCAGCCGGGCCCGGCTGGATTTTGACGAGGAAAAAGTGACCATCGAAGCCATCGAGGACGCCATCGACCGGGTCGGCTTTGATGTGATCAAGTCAAGGGTTAAATGAGGGTCAGCTGTCAGCCATCCGCTGTCCAAGAAGGAAGTGGGCCTGATCCAGATGCAGCCGTGCCCTGGCAATCCGGTCACACGTGCTCATCGGCTGTGAGCCCTGGTCCTCCATGAGCCGGATTCCTCCGTTTACCGGCCTGGTCACCCAATCTTTGGTGTGCCTGAATTCCTCCTGGTCCCCCCACAGGTAAGGAAGAGGCAAAAAGCCGGCGGCGAGCAGGGTATAGAAACCTTCTGCGCTGTAAGGATGGGGAATCGAACTCTCAATGGCGCCAATAACTTCTCTGGCCGCTTGAACAAGCTCGGCGGTCCGGTCGCGAACACCCGCATGCCTTCCCATGTCATCCACCTCTCCTCTTCGCCTCAGATCGCGGTAGAGTTTCAGAGCGGACTGAGTGATCCGGACGCTCTCTTCAATCACGGCCGGGGTTGCCAGGTGCGAGGCCTCGGAAAAACTGACAACGTGAACCAGGGGTGGGCTTGCTTCGTCCCAGGGCTCAATATCGTCCATGAGGGCGGTCACTGCGGCCAGCTGAATCCTGGCCCCGTAAAGATCGGGTTTGAAATAATCCAGGCCTGCCCTGGGCTGCAGGAGAACCCGGAAGTCCTGATCTTCCAATGATTTCACCATTTCCAGAAGCGCCCGTGATTTGGCCAGGTCCTGGACACCCCAGGTCATCCGGGGAGTGTTCAACATATTTTGGAGAATGAAGGTTCTTATCCCTTTTTCTTTGGCCATCCGGGCAGCCAGATAGGCAGATACCACGTAGGTCACATCGTCAGCTCCCCGGAAGGCGAAATGGTGTGGAACATTGGCTTCAAAGGCTTTGTTTGTCTCTGCGATGAAGCTGAGTGTCTCAAGGTGCTGTTTCAAATTGGTGTAGACATCGTAGGGACCCCTTCCGTCCAGCTGATTGAACCACCAGAAGGACAGGGCGTGCCAGCAGATATTCATGGTTTCCTCATGCATGCGGGCCAGCCGGGGAATGTTTTTCGTACCGGCATAGGTTCGCACCAGCATGGGCCTGGCCGCTTCATAAATCATCCGGTATTCCCCGGGTGAATTGACGGGCACCCCGCCTCCGTTAGGTTGATCCCCCCAGTCTTCGCCGAAATTGGACTGGGTCAACTGGGAGCTTCCGATGGAAAGAATATCCAGGCATCCACCCTGCGCCAATTCCCTGACCCATTGGATAAACTCCGCCACCGATTCCCGGCGCGAAGCGGAAGATGAGTAAGGGCCGACATGCGCCCGGATCAAAGGCTCGAACCGGGGTGTCCGGTTGGCATCCAGCCGCTTGACAACCGTATCCTTGCGTGAACCAAACTCAGGGTAACAGGATCGGTCGGCCGGCCGGTAACCGGTATAGGACTGGGAATCAATCAGCATTTGACCAAAATCCAGCCGTGCCTGGTCGTAGAGGCTGCTCTCATGAAGCCCCGGAGGAATCCGGTGGGGGGGAACTCCCAGCTTGACCAGGGTCTCTTTTGGCGATTCTCCTCCCTGAAAGGTCACAACCAAACCTCCGTGAGCCCTCTCAATGGCTTCACAGGCGGAGGGCAGGCCGGCAAAAAATACCAGGTCAAGGAAGCCATCCTGGAAATCGAACAAACGCTCTTTTTTGAGCGCTTCCATCAGATAGCCCATCAGGTGAAGGGCATCCTGCTCATCCAGACGGTAGCTGATCCCCAGCCTGCTGATCTTGTTTTCCGTGATCCAGTCAAGCAGGAGCCGGCGCTTGACTTCGTGCCGGTAAAGATTAAGCGCGCCGGCCAGGACTTCATCGGCAAGCACCACCCGGTAACCGGATTGGCGCAGCAGGTCCGCAGCCGCCTGGATCCCCAGGGTATGCGCGTCGACCGCGGGCTTGATCAAGCCATAAACAATATCTTTGCCCTCAAGCATCTGAACACTCTTCCATGAGATCCCGCAGACACTGTTCTTCCCCGGCAAGACCCAGGCTTTCCAGATTACGGCCGGTTTTTCGAAAATCGATCCCCATGAGTTTGGAGGCCAGATCAATAATCAGCGTCGTATGGCTCATGGTGACACCGTGCTTGATGCCAACCGCCTCCAAAGGAACCAGCCCGCATGGCACATCTTCCAAAATGTAGCGGTGCAGCATGGTTTGAGGAGCATCAATCCGCTTATATGCTTCATTGTTTTGCAAACACTGGTAAAGGGTATCCCCCTCAATGTGATAGGTCCGTCTCAACCAGTCCATGGTCGTTTCCACGGGGTGACCGAGCGCCTGTGACACGGCAACGCGCTCCTGATCGAGCTTTTCAAGAAAACTGCTGATGGTCGGCGTGATTCCGTCGTAATAGTACTTGTAGATGTTGGTTTCGTTTTCGGTCCAACCGGCATTCAAAAGCAGGGGTGCGCAGTGCAGGATCATGCCCACGTTGCCGATGGATGTCTCGATCATGGAGCAGGCGGGTATGAAAAAATCCCTGACGCAGTCTGGCAGTCTGGCCAGAACATTTGTGTTGTCCCGGGCATTGAAGGTCGAAACCAGGACATCGGATTTCAAGGCGACGACATGTACCGTGTCAGCACCTGTCCTCCTGCAGGTATAGATGATGGTCTGTGCTTCGGCGATCAGCGGCGGGTGTTCGCGGTTATGCATCCCGTAGATCATCCGGAACTCAAGGGCTCCAAAGGTTCTGCCGGGGTTAAGGAGGATAAGTGTTTCCTTCTTGATATTTTTGGCGATCAAGGCAGCCAGCTCCTTGTGCGCGTGGGCAGGTGTAGTAATCAGGATCAGGTCAGGATCTTCCAGGGCAACCTGTATGTCCGCCGTTGCCCGGTGGATGGGGATGTGACCGCTGATGACGCCGTCACAGTGAATAAGCGGGTGATCGATCAGCGTGGCGATGGATGACCTGGTCCTGTTCCACAGCGTGACCTGATGGCCGCCCAGGCTGATATGCGCCGCCATGGCCAGACCGGAATTACCCGCGCCGATGACTGTCACTTTCATACGGGCTCCCTCCTGTTCAGAAAATAATCATCACCTTCGATGTGCGGCAGTCATGGGATGGTGGACTTGGCGAAGCGAATATACCGTAGCGGTTGCAAGGCGTACGCCGGTAGTTTGATCTGCCGGTTAACTGCCAATCAGTGATGTCAGGCTTCTATCATAGCAAAAACCAGGGTAATCGCCTAAAGACCCTTGTCAGCTCTTGTGTTCAGCCTTCATACCTGAGCGCTTCAATCGGATGCTTACCTGCTGCTTTGTAGGCCGGATAAATTCCGAAGAGAACCCCGATGGCGACCGCAAAACCCATGGCAATCAAGACAATCCGGAAGGATAGGTAAAAGGAAATCAAGCCCCCTGCAATAAGGGTCGCGAGCTGAAGCAAACCGAAAGACAGGGCAATACCGATGGTGCAACCCACCAGGCTGATCACCAGGGCCTCAATCAGAAACTGCAGGAGAATGCTGCCGCGGGCAGCCCCGATGGCTTTTCGTATCCCGATTTCCCTGGTCCTTTCGGTGACTGAAACAAGCATGATGTTCATGATGCCGATGCCGCCGACCAGAAGCGAAATGGCCGCGATACCTCCAAGCAAGTAGGACAGCATGTCAGTCACCGTGCCCACCACACTCATCAGGCTGGATTGGTTGAAGACAAAAAAGGCGTTTTCATCCTCTTTAAAACGTCTCATTAAAAAAGCGGTGAGCGCTTCCTCTGCCTCATCCATGCTTTTGGGGTTGGAGGGTGTGGTGATAAAATTTGAGATGCCGCCGCGCATGTCCGACATACGGGTCAGGACTGTATAAGGCGTGTAAATCTTAACTGAAGTCGTCATGGCGCTCATCAGGGATGTATCTTCTTCCAGCACACCCACGACCCGGAAGCCCCTTCCATTCAGGAAAATCGTCTCATTAACCGGGTCGGACTGGCCGAAAAACTTTTCGGCCGCCTCCAGGCTGAGCACGGCAACGTAGGAGCTGTTGTCGATGTCGGGAGTTTTCAAAAACCTGCCGCGATGCATCTGCCAATGATGAATCTCGCCATAAGCAGGTAAGGTGCCGTACAGCGTCACCATTTCCTCAGTGTAACCGTGTTTGGCGATCACCATGGTCTGCGTCAGCGGCGCTACCTGGCCGATGGCCGGATTGGCAGCCAGCTGGTCGAGCTCCGAAAGCCTCAGCGGATAACCCTTGTCGTCGAGCACCATGGTCGTCAGCAAGTCCGTCCCCAGGGTCGATACCTGTTCGGTGACCGAGTCGGAAGCGCTGCTGACCAGGGAAACCAGCACTACCAGGGCGATGACCCCGATGATGATACCCAGCATGGTGAGGAAGGAACGGATCTTGTTGGCGGTGACCGACTCGAAGGCCATCCGGATGGACTGCATGATCATGAGACCGCCTCCTCGTAAACCTTGCCATCGAAAATGTGAACCATGCGACTGGCCGTCTTCGCAATGTCGGGGTTGTGGGTGATCAGCAGAATGGTATTGCCGGAGCGGTGGAGCTCATGGAAGAGCTCAATGATCTCTGTCCCGGTCTTTGAATCCAGATTGCCCGTTGGTTCGTCTGCCAGCAAGAGAGACGGCCTGGTCACCAGGGCACGGGCAATGGCAACCCGCTGCTGCTGGCCACCGGACAGCTCCTGGGGCTTGTGTTTTCGCCGGTCATAAAGGTCGACGCGCTGCAAGGCTTCGGCAACCAATCGCTTGCGTTCACCCATGCCCAGCCGCTGGTAAATCAGGGGCAGTTCCACATTGGCCTCAGCTGTCAGCCGGGAAAGAAGATTGAAACCCTGAAAGATAAAGCCGATCTTCCGGTTGCGGATTCTGGCCAGTTCCCGGTCGGAATAGCGGTCGATGGACAGACCATCCAGGATGTAGTCACCGCTGTCGGCAACATCCAGGCAACCGATGATATTCATTATAGTCGTTTTACCGCTGCCGGAAGGACCGACGATGCTGACAAACTCCCCTTCCCGCACCGACATAGAAGCATGGTCAAGCGCCCGTACCTCCTGGCCGCCGACCCGGTAGATCTTGGACACATCGTGAAGCTGGATCATGGCTTTATTCATTGTCCGTTCCTTGCGCGTCGAAACCATTTCTGCCTGTCCGGTGTCCCGGCGTATTGAAGGGGAAGAGGCTGTCAGCCGTTGTAACCTTGTAATAAACCGTCGTACCCTCTGCCAGGCCCGCCAGGACCTCAACCTTGTCCCCGTCGGACAGGCCTGTCTCGATCCCCGTTTCTCCTGAAAGTTCCAGGCTCTTCTCATCTTTTTCTGTGTAGACAAAAACCTCCCCGCCACTCTCCTGGAGCGCCGCGACCGGCAGAAGAAGAATATCTTTCTTTTCCTCCACCATGATGGTGGCTGTCACACTCATGCCGACACGCATTTGCCCGTCAGCTTCGATAAGAATCCGGGCGGGGTATTTGGCAATTCCACCCGTGTCAATGGCCTTGGTCGCGACGCGGTCGATGATCCCTGTAAATGCCTGATTTTCAATCGCGTCAAAGGTAATGGCCGCCTGCTGACCCTCCCGGACCGCCAGGATATCGAGCTCGTCAATGTTGATGGTAAGAACAAAATGTTCAACCGGCGCCACCGTAAAGGCCGTATGGATCGAACTGTCTGCCGTCGGAATGGCCGTCTCTGCCCCGGTCTTCTCACCCTCCTTTAAGCCGGAACCGATGATATAAAGATCATAAGGCGCCAAGAGCACACCGGTTTTTCGCAGTTCCAGCAAGTCATGGAGTTTCTCTCTCAAGTCCTGCCGGTCAGCGAATAACTTGTCATAATCGGCGCCGGCCGGTAAATCTTCCAGCGTATAAAGCGCCTTGCCGGCCGAAATCTTCTGGTTATTGGAAACATGAATATCCTTGATGATCCCTTCCGTCGCGATCACTGCATAGGGCTGGTGGATATAAAGCTCCCCTTTGCCGATTTCTTCCCCGTCCCCGGTTTCCACCGTGACCGCCTCGCCCGGCTCAGGCCCGTTGTCCGTCAAGGTGACGAGGAAGAGTTGCCCTTCCCTCCCGTCAACCGTTCCCTCCCTGACCGAACCTCCGGGCAGGATGACCCGGACTTTTTCACCTCTGGCAAGCTCCGCCCCGCTCTCAAACGTCAGGGCCATCAGGCCGTCCAGGGACAATAAGATGACCGCGCCATGGCGTTCATAAGCTTCGGCTGCCTGGTCTCCCTTTTCGATATATATGGCTTTTACCCGGCCGGACTGGAGTGAACGGATGACCTTGGAATCAGCTGGTGAGGGGGCCCGGGCCATGGCCAGGTCAAGTGTGTCAATCTC
>CAZGCS010000048.1:3228-9903 GCA_964524395.1 uncultured Mageeibacillus sp. | reverse complement strand
CAGTTCGATGGGGAAGCCACAGGCCTCCAGCTGTTCCAGAATGACGGCAGGATCTGCCCACATCTGCCCCCAGCGCCTGGAATTATGTTCTGTCCAGGAGTAATCATCGTAAGTCGCTGTATCAACTTTCTCCGGATGAGTCAGATCAATTTTTGCATTATTGTTCCGGTAATAGCCCTGAGTCAGGTAACCTTCGTCAATCGAGCCCATGACTTGATCCAGTTGCTCATCAGTGATCTCCGGGTAACGGTCTTCAAACAAAACGAAGTCGACCGGGTATCTGGGGCGTGGTGGATTGTCTTGTGCCGGATACCCGACAACCAGATCGACAAGGGGGAAGACCCTCTGTGGTAAATGGAACTGTTCTTGAATTTTCTTCGCTCTGTAGGGGGCAGACCCTAAGTAACAGCTGGCTAAACCCAGGCTTTCCGCGGCCAACACCATATTTTCAGCTGCAAAAGCAACATCCTGGACGCCGGCAATGATGGCTGAGATATTGTTTGAAACGAGATTCCATTCGCGTTTAGCCATAATCAGCTCCAGCTTATGGAAATCAAGGCAAAAGGTAAATGAAAGTGGTGCACCAAAAGGATGCTTACCGTGCCGGCTCAGCAGAATACTGTAAAGCTGACCGATAAAGGGTGCTCGCACCGCTGCTTGCGCAAGCTGTTCTATTGTGTCATCGTCCGGCATTTTCTCCAAAAATTTTCTGCTGGAACTCCTGGACATAATGCTGTCCAACACTTGATTTGCCATAAACTAACCTCCCGTAGATCTTGTTATTTCCCAACAAATCAGGAGATGAAAAGCACCTTGACTGCCAGGAAAAGATTATGTATATTGTACCATGTTAGTTAAGAATTTATAATTCTTAACTGCCCAGTATTCTTAAGTGAACTCTTGCTTTTTGTTCGCTTAAGGGCCAACAGTTTATTTCAAAAAGGAGAAAAAGCAATGACTCGAAGAACAAGATGGTTGAAGCACCTCGTTCTACTTCTGGTAGTTCTTATGTGCTTCGGTGCGGTTGCTTGTGCCGGTAATGGCGATAAGCCAAAGCCTTCTGGTGGCGCTGATGCAACTGGAAAACCGGGAGGTGAGGGCCAAGCGGGACGCGATGATGTTGTTTATTGCATCACCAGTGACATTGAAGCGTTTGACTACACAAGCACGACTGACCAGATATCGAACATCATCTACCGCAATATGTATGACACCATGATCAAGAAGGACAGCGACGGCAATTACATTCCTGGAATTGCCAAGAGTTGGGAACCCTCTGAGGATGGTAAAACCTGGACCTACCATTTGCGGGATGATGTGTACTTGCATGATGGCTCCAAATTGACAGCGGAGGATGTTGCGTGGTCTGTTAATTATTCGATTACCGCCGGAACAGGCGTGAGTGCGAATATGATTAACATGATCGACTGTGAAGTGGTGGATGAGTATACGGTGCAGATCAATTTGAAGGCACCTTATGCGGCCCATGAGGAGAACGTCCAGGTTTACACCTATATCTCGAAAAAAGATCACACCGATTTCGAGAATAACCCGATTGGAACCGGGCCATACAAGCTGGTTTCCCGTTCATCCGGTGATAAAATCGTCTATGAAGCATTCGACCAATATTATTTGGGAGAGCCCAAGATCAAGAAACTTGAGTTCAAGATTATCACGGACAGCACCACACAGATTGCTGCCCTCCAAAGCGGCGAAATCGACTTCCTGACGCATGCGCCGCTTGCCGCTGTTGATACGGTGGAGGCTGATCCCAATCTTGTCTGGCAGGAACAGCCCTTCCGCGGCAATGTCTGGATTTACATGAATATGCACGAGGCTCCTTTCGACAACGTTCTGGCAAGAAAAGCAGTTCAATACTGTGTGGACATGCAAGCCATGTTGATAGGGGGGTCAGAGGGCCGTGGAGTGCTCCTGAACACATTCTTCCCTGACTCAGTTCCTGCATCCCCTGAGGTAGGTTACGTTCAGCCGTTCTCGTATGACGTTGACAAGGCGAAAGATTATCTTGATCAGTATAAAAAAGAAGTCGGTGTAGACAAGGTCAAAATTGAAATTACGGCTCCATCGACGACGATGTATCTCTACCCCGCTAAAACACTTGAGGGCTTGCTCCGCGATGCCGGATTTGAAGTCTCCCTGCTGGAGATCGACAGAGCAGCATTCTGGGCATCCCTGTCATCGAGTGAGTTCACAATCATCGTCGCCGGCACTTCCTGGCCGGTACAGGATGCTGACGGACTCTACATGTACTATCCCAGCCACACACCTATCGCAAAGGGCATGGGCCTTAACGATCCTGAAGTTGACAGACTGCTGAACTATGCCCGTGAGGAGTCTGACGAAGAGCTCCGCAGAGCAGCCTACAAAGAATTCCAGGAGGTTATGGATGAAAATGCCTATGTGATTACGCTCTACCGGCCGAATCACGCAGTTGCCTTTAACAAGGATTTGAAGGGTGTCTCGAAGAATGACCTGTACCAATTCTATGTCTTTGATTGGTCATGGTAATGGTTCACCCCTGGGTTAATGTGCGACCCTGATTAAGTAGTCTGGTGAGAATGTTGAAGCCGCAATCTTCGACTGCGGCTTCAACATTAAGCCAGCCAAGGGAGCTGAGTGATGCGGTTTGAAACAAGGTGATGTGTTTGGGGACAGATGTCAGACCTTGTATTTTGAAAGAGATACATTCACGAGTGGTGTTCGACAAGTCATTGATCTCACGTTCCGTTTTTTACTGCTTTCAGTGTTCAACATTGCCATTGAGATATCTATATGCGCGTGAGGAGGGGAATACAGGTATCTGGAATTCACCCCGGCCTGTTCTCGCCTAATCTTGAAGCAGAACCCTGGTTGCCCTCGGACGGGGAGTTGGCTGAGCAGGGGCTCCGACATTGGGATGAGAAGACTGATTGATTCGTATCTGGGCTTGATTCATCGAGTGAGTCTCTGTTCCCAGACATGACGGAAGATTCCTGCGGGCCGCTTATCAGGAATTATCCAACCACGGGCGAGTCGGGCGGCCCCGAAAACTGTTATCCGTATCGGCCTTTGACTTTTTCGGGTTGACCATGAAGATTGCTCTTGAGGGAACGGTGTGTTCCAACTGGAGACGAAATATTATCTTAAGAAAAGGACAAAAGTATGGCGAGGTATATTCTAAAGCGACTGCTTATTCTTGTTCCCGTGCTCCTTGGGGTATCGTTATTGATCTTTTTCATACTTACCCTGATGCCTGCGGAGGTGGCAGCCATTCAGCTTGGTATTGATGTTACAGAGGAAGCAGTAGAACGCTGGAACGAAGAACACGGACTGAATGATCCGTTTTTTGTGCGCTACTTCAAGTACATGAAGGGATTACTGCAAGGCGATTTGGGTAATTCCTGGAAAACAAAGACATCAATAAACAAGGAGTTTGTTGAAAGGATTCCATCGACCCTCATCCTGACCTTTGGCTCTTTGGCCGTAAGTGTAATTGTCGGTGTGACTGTGGGTGTAATATCTGCCATCAGGCAATACAGCATATTTGACTATTCGGCGATTGTTGGTGCCATGATTATCACGTCTGTGCCCGCATTTTGGTTAGGCTTATTGCTTGTACTCTTCTTCTCCTTGCGTTTGGGTTTGTTGCCGGCAACAGGAGGGTCTACCTTGAAGAGCTATATTTTACCCTGGATCACCCTGTCGGCTGCCACGTCTGCCCAATTGATCAGGATGACCCGCTCAACCATGCTGGAAGTCATCCGGTCAGATTACGTTTTAACTGCCAAAGCGAAAGGGGCATCACCTTTTCGCGTAATCCTCAAGCATGAGTTGAGAAATGCCTTATTGCCGACGATTACGGTAATTGGAATCATCCTGGGAGGTGCCCTTGGAGGGGCATTGGTCACTGAAACAGTATTTGCACTTCCCGGGGTCGGTACCTATTTGCTTCATGGCGTATTGTCTTACGACATGCCGGTTGTCATGATCAGTGTTCTGTTCATTGCTGCTGTAATTGGCCTGATTAATCTGGTTGTCGATGTTCTCTACATGTATATTGACCCGCGCTTGCGCAGTCAATTCATCAAAGGATATAGCGCGAGGTAACCCCATGAAAAAGGACAAATCTAAAAAAGCACAAGAGGATATTCAACCAAAGAGAAGAGGGCAGTTTTCCCTCGTCGTGTACCGTTTCAGGAAGAATAAGGTCGCCATGCTCGGCCTGTCGATCTTCCTGATTGTGTTGTTTTTCATCATCTTTGCCGGCCTCTTTGCTGATTATGAAGCAGATGCCGTCAAGCAGGACGTCTACAACCGGTTGACCCCTCCCAATAAGGACTATATCTTCGGTACCGATGCCTACGGGAGGAATCTGTTTGCGCGGATCATCTATGGCGGGAGGCTCTCTCTTGTCATCTCCCTGGTTACGGTCGGAATATCGCTTGTGGCAGGCACACTGATGGGTTCCTCATCAGCTTACTACGGAGGTTTACTGGACAGCACAATTATGAGGGCAACGGATGTGTTCATGGCTGTTCCTTCCGCACTTATGGCGGTGACTGTCGTTGCGGCACTCGGGGTCAGTGTGCAAAATCTGGTGATCGCCTTGATCATTTCTCAAATACCACCCATGACAAGGATTGTTCGCTCCGCCGTCTTACAGGTCAAGAACTCCGACTATATTGAGGCGGCAAAGTCATATGGCGCGAAAGATCCGAGAGTGATCTTCAGCCACATTTTGCCCAATGTGGTCGGACCCCTGATCGTCCAAACAACCCTCAACCTGGCGAATGTCCTCTTGAGCGTGGCTGCTCTTGGCTTCATTGGCCTGGGAGTTCCTTCACCGCTGCCTGAGTGGGGTACGATGCTTGCCGAAAACAAGGCGAATATGCGGTATTTCCCGTATCTCGTTCTCTTCCCGGGCTTGGCAATTGCCATCACTGTGTTAGCGCTGAACTTGATTGGTGACGGTCTGCGGGATGCCCTGGATCCCAGGTTGAAGAATTAGAGGCGGATTTGGATATGAGTAAATTATTGGAAATAAAGGATCTGCACGTTGAATACAAGACTGACAGTGGCACTGTATACGCACTGAATGGTGTCGATTTGTTTGTGAACAAAGGAGAAACAGTCGGATTGGTGGGAGAAACAGGTGCAGGAAAAACAACAACTGCGCTGAGTGTGCTCAATTTACTGCCGGATCGGGTAGGCAAGATTACGAAGGGTTCGATCGTTCTTGATGGCCTCGAAACAACAAAAGCCAAAGAAAGAGAGCTGAGGAAAATTCGCGGAAACAAAGTATCCATGATTTTTCAGGATCCGATGACCAGCCTGAATCCCATTATGCCCGTTGGCGATCAGATTGATGAAGCATTGTTGCTGCATACGACGCTTAACAAAAAAGAACGGTCGGATATGGTGGACAGGATGCTGGAGGACGTCGGACTTCAGCCAAGAAGAAAATTCGAGTATCCCCATCAGTTCTCGGGCGGAATGAAACAACGTATTGTGATTGCCATGAGTCTTGCGTGTAATCCCGAATTATTGCTGGCTGATGAACCGACGACAGCTCTGGACGTTACGATTCAAGCGCAGGTGCTTGAACTTATTAACGCACTCAAAGAAAAATACGAGATGGCCTTATTGTTGATTACCCATGATTTGGGGGTCGTTGCTCAGACTTGTCAGCGTGTCGCGATTATGTACGCGGGTCAAATTATTGAAATGGGTACCGCTCAGGATATTTATGAGTCGGACATCCATCATCCCTACACGGTAGGCCTTTTCGGATCAATACCGGAACTGAATATCGATTCTGACCGCTTGAGTCCTATCCCTGGTTTGATGCCTGACCCAATGATCCAGCACAAGGGTTGCAGTTTTTACGAACGATGCCCGGTGCGGCTTGACAAATGCAAATCAGTTCCTCCAACTGATTTCATTAGTGGAACTCATTCAATTAAATGTCATTATTTTCAAAATGACACAGAATTGATGGGCGTGAACGAAGGTGGTAACGATGACTGAAACAACTGTGCATCATATTCAAACGATTGGATTGAAGAAATATTTCAAGGTGACTGGCGGCTTTCTGCACGCAGTCGACGAAGTGGATCTCACGATCGACCATGGAAAGACGCTTGGTGTTGTGGGCGAGTCCGGATGCGGCAAATCCACGCTTGGGCGGACGATCTTGAGGTTGACGGAGCCAACAGATGGTCAGATTCTCTATTGCGGGGATAACATCGCGGAATACAACAAAGCGAAATTATGGAAAATGCGGGAAAAGATGCAAATGATTTTCCAGGATCCATATTCGAGCATAAATCCGAGAAAGAATGTGAGCGATCTGATTGCCGATCCTTTGAGAGTTTTTGGTGTAGCCAAGAAGGAAAGAGACTTGAAGGTGAAAGAATTGATGGAAGTCGTTGGCCTGGCCAGTTACTTCGCGCAATCCTATCCTCACGAACTCGATGGTGGCAGAAGGCAAAGAATCGGGGTTGCCAGGGCGCTGGCCCTTGACCCGGACTTCATCGTTTGCGACGAACCGGTTTCCGCCCTGGATGTCTCGATTCAAGCACAGATTCTCAACCTGCTTATGGACTTGCAGGAACAACGAAACTTGACCTACATGTTCATTACACATGATTTATCCGTTGTCCGGCATATTTCTGA
>CAZGCS010000048.1:0-3128 GCA_964524395.1 uncultured Mageeibacillus sp. | reverse complement strand
ACTTGACCTACATGTTCATTACACATGATTTATCCGTTGTCCGGCATATTTCTGACGAAATAATGGTTATGTACCTCGGAGTGGTTGTCGAGAGGGCACCTGCCAACGTGTTGATGTCGAATCCCTTGCATCCATATTCCAAGGAATTGATTAAGGCTGTGCCGAAACCGAATTTGAAGCCTGAGAACAAACTGGAAGTAAGCCTGCGGGGTGAAATATCCGATCCGATCGATCCTCCGGACCGATGCAGATTTGCGGCCAGGTGTAACTTTGCCAATGAAGGCTGCCAGGCGAAGGCTCCCAAATTGGTCGAAGTCGAGAAGGGTCATTTTGTTGCCTGTGAGCTTTATAAGGAGCGCGAGTGATCGCTTAAGGAAGCCATAGGCGGCAAAGGTTTGGTATATCGGGGCACTAGCGGGTCAACGGCTTCCCGGCCTTGTCCTTGTGCTTACGGAAATAAAAAAGGAACCCTGACGTATGCGCAGGGTACGGAGGAAATATTGACACTTTCAATGGTGTCGTAGTGTGCGAAGATGATTTTTGATTTGCTTGAGATATGCATGAAAATTCATCTCTGCGGAGGCCTGTGTTGTCGATTCTAAAGTCGTGGAAGCACTGAAGATGAGCCATTCTATCTTTGCTGTCTGGCTCAGAAATGTTACCGGTGATAGAATCGTTTCATACAGAATCATTAGTATACAGAAGGAGTATGGTGATGGCAAAAACGGAAAAAACAGATGAACAGATTTTCGAGGAAATTTTCGAAATCAGCAGAGTGCAAGCTTGCGAAGATAATCCCGAAATCAAGCGGATGATCCTGGAGATCAATGAGAAGGTATCCGATGAGGCAAAAAAACTCCATGAAGAATCCATCGTAATCGACATGTGCACGTTCAGTCTTGAACGTTATGCCTGGAACCTGGCTGCATCTGGAGTTACGGCCGGAAACTTCACGGTTCCCGCAACGAAAGACTGTGCTGGTGAGGCACTGCACAACATCATTAATTACGTCTCGACCGTTAAGGATTTTCCTGACAATTTGATGATGGTGTACGAGACCGATGATATTCTGAAGGCCAAAAAGGAAGGCAAACATGGTGTGATCATCGGCGCTCAGAACTGCGAATTTGTTCACAATGATGATATTGATACTGCGGTACAGATGTTCCATGCCCTTGGTCTTCGCGTCATGACACTCGCTTACAATCACAGGACCTTTGCTGCTGATGGCTGCTATTCGGGGGACAACGCGGGCTTGACGAATGACGGGAAAAAGCTGATTCAAGCGATGGAAAAATACGGCATCCTTGTTGATTTGAGCCATGTGGGCGAAAGATCGACACTTGAGGCCATGGATGTGTGTACCAAACCTCCGGTATTTACGCATAATAACCCGATGGCTCTGTTCAAGCATGTACGTAATGCGACTGACGAGCAGGCAAAGAAATGTGCTTCATTAGGTGGTGTGGTAGGCGTCTCAAGCTACAGCCCCACACTGTTCAACGGAACTGACTTCCCGACCATCGAAACTTACATGGATTGTATCGACTACTACGTTAACTTAGTCGGGATTGACCACGTAGGAATCGGCCTTGACACAGATGCCGCAATGGGTGGTTATGACTTCCGCAATATGCTGCAATTCCATAAACTCCTGAGAGATACAGCCGGAAAGGAAAGCATCGGATACAAGGCATACATGGCAGGAAGAGGAATGCTGGGCGCTAAGCTTGACGGCCTCATGAACATGGCAAACTTGAGCAATGTCACCGATCACCTGATGAAGAGAGGCTACAAGGTAGAAGACATCAAGAAGATTCTTGGTGAGAACTGGCTGAGAGTTTTCCATCAGACATGGTAATGGTTCAATCGTCCCCGTTGCCTGCGATGTTCAATCGTAGCAAGGTGGAATAAACGCTTCTCAAAGCGGAAAAATCAAAGGGAGCTATTGTCGAACACGGACAGTGTTTGGGAGTAGCTTCCTTTTTTGTGCCATGCTGCCGAAACCTCATATAGAAACGGAAATATTTTCATATTCGGAAATCTACATTTGTCACAAAAATTGGTGTATAACGAAGTTACAGTTTAGCCATTGCACGATGATGAGGTGAACGATATGAAAAGGAGTGTTTATTTCTATTTGACAGTAATTGCAACCACATTATTGCTGTCAGCAACCGGATGTTCATCTGGTTTCTTCGCAGGAAAAACCGAAGACATGGATGAATTCCAAACCACCCAGGCGTCGACAATTAGTGAACCAACAAAGGAGCCCGTAAAGCGGGAAACAACCACGGTCACGACCAGTCAAGCCACGTCAATGGCAGAAACAGAGACGAAGACAACTACAACCACTTCAACGGCAAAATTGGAAGGAACTGAAAACCAACAGGCGGCAGTAGGAAAAGCAAAAGAGTTTTTAGATATCTGGTCTCTTTCCAGACTTGGATTAATTGAGAACCTGGTCAATGCAGGATTCTCACTTGAGGATGCCACATACGGTGCCGACCACAGTGGTGCGGACTGGAAAGAACAGGCTGAAGAGCAGGCAAAAAGCTATCTGGATACATTCGCCTTCTCACGCGCCGGATTAATTGAAATTTTGATATTTGATCAATTTACAGAAGAAGAGGCTATTCACGGCACGGACAGAAGTGGAGCAAACTGGAAAGAGCAGGCCGTGAGGAAAGCGAAGGATTATTTGCAGTATGATCCCACAAAAACAGGCTTGTTTAATCTGCTGATAGGAAATCAGTTTACCGTTGAAGAAGCCGAGTACGGGATTAACAATTGTGGTGCTGATTGGTAGTTTATTTGTTCTGATTTAGATATTTTTCCATGAACGGTGAAACGCCAGTGGTGCAGCAGAGTTTCTATTGTAGACGCAGGGTTCTGTTTCATACGCAGGTTCTTTTTAACGAGTCAGCAGAGTTTGGTGGCGGGTGGCTGATTTTTTAACTTCCGTTGCGGCTTGTTTTTGTTCTTCCAAACACAGGTTGAAGCATAGACGCTTGCGTTGAGGCCATGCACTAATAGCGATGAGCCGCGTCTCTGATTACTTGTGCGCTAAATATTCCTTAGTTTTTCCAGTCCTTTGAAAAATTGCCAGCCATTTGTCGACCTGCCCG
>CAZGCS010000047.1:4263-10213 GCA_964524395.1 uncultured Mageeibacillus sp. | reverse complement strand
GAACTCGGCCTGGTCCACCGCCATGAAAAATCCGGTACCCTGCTGGGCATGATGAGGGTCCGCGCCTTCACCCAGGACGACGCCCATCTATTCATGACCCCCGACCAGATGGCCGATGAAATCAGCGGGATCGTCCGGTTGATTGACGACCTTTACCGCGGTTTCGGCTTCGATTACCGGGTCGAGCTGTCGACCCGTCCCGAGCAGGCCATGGGAGCTGTGGAGGAGTGGGACCGGGCAGAAGCGGTCCTGAAAGACGTTCTGGATGACCTGGGTGCCGACTACACCATCAATGAAGGCGACGGCGCTTTCTATGGCCCCAAGATCGATTTTCACATCCGAGACGCCATCGGGCGGAGCTGGCAGTGCGGCACCATCCAGCTGGATTTCCAGATGCCGCAGCGTTTCGATCTGGACTACACCGGTCCGGACGGGGAAAAACACCGTCCCATCGTGGTCCACCGGGTCGCTTACGGAGCCCTTGAACGCTTCATGGCCATCCTGATCGAGCATTACGCGGGCAAGTTCCCCTTCTGGCTTGCGCCGGAACAGGTCAGGGTGCTGTCCATTTCACAGCAAAACAGCAGCTATGCCGAAAAGGTAAGTCAGGAGCTGAAAGACCAGGGCCTTCGGGTCGAGCTGGATCTGCGTGACGAAAAGATCGGTTACAAGATCCGTGAAGCCCAGCTGGCGAAAGTTCCCTACATGCTGGTTGTGGGGGACAAGGAGGCGGAGGAGGGGACTGTTTCCGTCCGCAGCCGTGACCAGGGTACGCTGGGCTCGCTGTCCATGGACGAATTTGTCAGGCAGGCCTGCCGGGAGAATCAGGCGGACTTCTGAAGCAGGCGTAAGAAACCTTTAAACCAAGGGGCCGTTTCACCGGGAAGCGGCCTCTTTTTTTCAGGCCGGCGCGATCTCCAGCGCCAGTTCCATCATCTGGCGGTAGCCCTCCTGGCGCGCCTCCGGCGTGTCAGCTTCCCCGGTCAGGATGTGGTCGCTGACAGTGAACATGCCAAGCGCGCGCTTGCCGAACTGTCTGGCTTTCATGTAGAGACCGGCTGACTCCATCTCCGCGCACAGCGCCCCATAAGCCATCAGGTTCTTGAAGACCTGGTCGGGGAACTGGGTGTAGAACTGGTCGGAGCTCAGGACGGTTCCCGCGTGGACCCGGATGCCCCTCGCCCTGGCTTCGGTATAGGCCTGGACCAGCAGTTCGAAATCGGGTGTCGGGCAAAACTCATAGGGACCGAACAAACCATGATTAATCTTGGAGTCTGTGTTGGCGGCAGTCGCCAGGACCAGGTCATGCAGCTTGATCTCCGGCTGCATGGCGCCGGTGCTGCCGATGCGGATGATGGTGTCCACTTCATAAAAAGCAAAGAGTTCGTGAATGTAAATCAGGGAGGAGGGAATTCCCATCCCCGACCCCATGACGGACAGGCGCTTTCCTTTATAGGTTCCCGTATAGCCCAGCATGCCGCGCACCTGGTTGAAACAGACGGCATCGTCCAGGTAGGTTTCCGCGACGAATCTGGCCCGGAGCGGATCGCCGGGCATGAGGACTGTCCTGGCGATTTCGTCAGGACTTCTGGCTTCAATGTGGGGGGTTGGAATGCTCATATCGGTTCCTTTCCGTTTGAAAGAATAAGGGGGCGCCCATCAAAAACGCCACCTCAATCATAGCAGAAAGCAGTTTTCTGATACGCTACAGGTAGCGGAATGTGAGAAAATGGAAACCTCTGCAGTGAGGGTGACAAGAAATGAGGAAGAAGATGCAGCATGACAAGACCAGCCAAGCCCGTCCGCCCCTCGCCGGAGCCCTGATTTTCCTGCTTGTTTCCGCCCTGATCACGCTCATCCTGATCATTATGCGGGAAATCTTCTTTCATAAACCGTCTCTGGCCGACTACTACGCGGTTCGCATTTTTTCTCCCCTGGCCTCCGTCTGGACCTGGACCGTCAGTCAATTTTCTTTTTCACTGACCGAACTCCTGCTTGTCGTCGGAACACCTGTTCTCCTCCTGCTGCTGATTCTGGGAATCGTCCGCCTTTTCACCAGGCGGGCTTACCGTCTGCGCCGCCTGCTGCGGACTACCCTGCTGGTACTTGGAATTATTTCCATCATGCTATCCCTCTTTCTGGTTTTTCACGGTCTGAATTACGCCCGCCCGCCCCTGGCCGGCAAACTGGAACTCCCTTTGCGGGATCACTCGGTCGATGAGCTGGAGGCGGCGGTGCGCCAGCTGGCAAGGGCCGCCGTCCAGGCACGCCAAAACCTGCCCGAAACGGAGGACGGCACCGTCGACACCGGCCCGCTGAACACCGTTTGGAAGGCTGCCTTTGACGGCTGGGACCAGGCGGCTTCCCGCTGGCCTGCACTCGAGAGTCCGGTCCGCGCCCGGCCAAAAGGAGTCCTGCTTTCCCATTACTGGTCCTACACCAATATCGTGGGCCTCTACATGCCGCTTTTCGTCGAGCCCAATGTCAACATCGACCAGCCCGCTTTCATGATCCCGTCAACGGCCGCCCACGAAATCTCACACGCGCGCGGTTTCGCCAATGAGGGTGACAGCGAATTTGCGGCCTTCCTGAGCTGTGTCTGCCACCCTGACCCCCTCTGGCGCTATTCCGGCCTGATCAGCGCCTGGAAAAGCACTGCCCGCAAGCTGTGGGAGGAAGACCCTGACCGGTGGAACGCGGCCTACAGGGAAGAATTGTCCCCTGCCGTCATCCGCGACCTGCAGGCCGAATCACGCTACTGGGAAGCGTTTGAAACACCGGTCGCCGAATTCTCGGAGAAAGTCAATGATGCCTACCTCAAGGCCAACAAGGAAGAAGAGGGAGTGAAGAGCTACGGGGACGTTGTCGACCTGCTTCTGGCCTGGCTCGATACACCCGGTGCGGAACTCCTCTTTTCCTCCCAGCCATAACAAAACGGCAGCCGCCAACCCGCGATTCTCAAAATGAGAGTAAAATGGAGCAATAGGGGCAGACCATGGTATTTTCATCACTGATCTTTTTGTATGTCTTTCTCCCCGTCAGCCTGACCGTCGCCTGGCTGACAAGCCGGGTGCGCACCCAAAACGCCTTTCTGCTCCTGGCATCCTTGTTTTTCTACGCCTGGGGAGAGCCCGTCTACGTCATCCTGCTCCTTTTTACAACCTTGATCATCTGGCTTTGCGGACTGCTGATGGGGCGGGCACAGTCCCGGGCTGCCCGCAAAGGCTGGCTTGTCGTGGCTCTCGTCATGGCCCTGGCCAGCCTGGTCTATTTCAAATACACGGGATTCATTGTCGAAATCCTCAATCTCCTCCCCTTCATCCGCCTGGAGCTGCCCCGGATCTCGCTTCCCATCGGTATCTCCTTTTTTACCTTCCAGGCATTGACCTACATCATCGACCTTTACCGGGGACAGATCAAAATCCAGCGCTCCTACGCCCGTTTCCTGCTTTACGTTTCCCTGTTCCCCCAGCTGATTGCCGGACCCATCGTCCGCTATGCCGACATCGAAAAAGAGCTTTACCGGCGCAGGATCACCCTGGACGGGATGGCGGCCGGGATTTGCCGCTTCCTCGGAGGTCTTGCCAAAAAAGTCCTGATCGCCAATTATGCCAGTGAAATTGTTGAGATGTGCCTGGAGTCGGAGCACTTCGCCCAGATCAGTTCCGCGACCGCCATCCTCGGCATGGTGGCCTTCGGTATCCAGATCTATTTTGACTTTTCGGGCTACTCAGACATGGCCATCGGCCTGGGCCTCATGTTCGGCTTTCATTTCATGGAAAACTTCCGCTACCCGTACGCGGCCTGGACCATCACGGATTTCTGGCGGCGCTGGCATATCTCGCTCAGCACCTTCTTCCGTGATTACCTCTACATCCCGCTCGGCGGCAATAAAAGCCACCGGCTGCGCAATACCTTCATCGTTTGGTTTCTGACCGGGCTCTGGCACGGGGCCAGCTTCAACTTCATCCTCTGGGGGCTCTACTATTTTCTCCTTCTGAGCCTGGAACGGATTTTCTTTCTGCCCCGCAAGGAGAAAATTCCCCGCCTGCTGGGTCACCTGTGGACCATGCTGGCAGTCCTGGCCGGCTGGAGTCTTTTCTATTTCACGGAGACCGCAAGATTTATTACTTTCTGGGGCAGAATCGTCGCGCCGGGTCTGGCCGGTTTCGTCGACCTTGAAGCCAAAATCCTGTGGAGGCAGCATCTGCTCTTTATCCTGGCCGCGGCGGTCTTTTCAACGCCGCTCCTGCCTTGGATCCGCAGGCAATTCAAAGACCCGATCCGGCAGCTGGACCATTCTCCCGCCGGTGGTTTTCTGCGAACTGCAGGCATGCTCCTGCTGCTCCTTGTCTCCACGGCCGCTTTGGTCGCGTCCAGTTACAATCCTTTTTTATACTTCCGCTTTTAGCGCCGGCAGGTGAATGATGAAAACACGTCAACTCAACCAATCCATCCTTGTCACAAGCTTCCTGATCGTCCTTCTTGTCGTTGGCATCTTACACCTGATCGTGCCCGAACAGGATCTTTCCCAGGACGAGGCACGCACCCTGGCCCACTTTCCCAAACTTTCCTACGCTGACGCGCGGTCGGGGATGTCGGCGGTCAAGATCGAGAAATGGTACAACGACCAGTTCCCTTTCCGTGAGTCCTTCATCCGCGCAGGCCAGAGCTGGCGTGATCTGGCCT
This sequence comes from uncultured Mageeibacillus sp., assembly GCA_964524395.1. GTDB lineage: Bacteria > Bacillota > Clostridia > Saccharofermentanales > DTU023 > UBA4923. The sequence continues at coordinate 5,524 of CAZGCS010000047.1, read as the reverse complement.
ACCCCAACCTCAATCGTGACGGGATGGCCATTTATCTGATGCCGGATGAGGACAACAAGCCGGCAACCCCCGAAACCCTGCCGGTGGAGACCAGCAGCCCGGCCACAAGGCCGGTCGAAAGCGGGCCGGAAATGACCGAACCTCCACCTTCGCTGCCCCTTGAGCCCCCTGCCCTCGAACCGGCAGAAGAAATCGTGTCCCTGAAATCGCTGGTCATCGTCAATCAGCGGGCCATGGAGCGTTATTACGGCAATGAAGAAAGACTTAAGGCCTACGGAGAGCGCCTCAACCGCCTGCAGGAGCTGCTGGGCGGCAAGAGTCAGCTCTACAGCATGATCGTACCTACCGCCATCGAACTCTATGCACCCGACGAATACCATTACGGTTACTCCTCCCAAAAAGACTGCATCGGCATGGTCAACGAGGTCCTTGACCCCTCCATCCGCACGGTCAACGCTTACGACCAGCTCCTCTATCACCGCGACCAGTACATTTATTACCGGACCGACCATCACTGGACGGGCCTGGGCGCTTATTACGCCTATGTCGCCTTCTGCGAATCGGCCGGCCTGGAAGCCGTGAAACTGGAAGAGATGGAGCACTATCAGATCGAGGGGGATTACCTGGGTTCGCTTTACCGCATTTCGAAAAGCGCCATCCTGGAGAATAACCCCGACATGACAGAAGGCTGGAAACCCAAGGCGGAATACACGGCAACGGCGTGGGACGACAGCCAGATGACGGTCACTTATCAGACACGTTTGAATAATGAGGCCATCAAGGGCAGCAACTCCTACCTCAATTTCTCCGGCGGCGACCGGGCCCTCCTCAAGATTGAAACCACACATGGATCCGGCCGCAAAATCCTGGTCGTCAAAGACTCATTCGGCAATGCCTTCGTTCCCTACCTGGCCAACAACTTTGATGAAATACTGGTGATTGACCCCCGCTACTATGTGCGCGACATGAGCACCCTGGTGGAAGACAGCGGCGTCACCGATATCCTGATCATGAACTACATGTTCGGCACATCCAATCAGACCTGGCTTGCGGGCTTTGATCTGATCGCAAAATAAAGCTGCCGCGTGATAGACTGTCTGAAACAGACAAGGAGTTGAACCATGATCATTAGCTTTCCGGCGTTGCCGGGGAATTACGATGAGTTTGTCACCCTGGCGCAGGAGATGATGAAAAAACCGGAGGGCACCGCTGCCCTGCTTATTGTCGCGCTCAAGCTTTACGTCGATGACCGGGATACAGG
>CAZGCS010000047.1:0-4163 GCA_964524395.1 uncultured Mageeibacillus sp. | reverse complement strand
ACCCTGCGGCGCAAGGCATCCGGTGATGTCTGGTTTCTGTGGGATTATCCGGCCATTGTGACGGGCATCCGGGTACCGGCCAAAGAAGACCCCTGGGCCTAGCCGGCTCAGGCAAGCCGTTTACTCTTTAACCCGCGCGACCCCGGACGCGACCGCCGCGTCAAAAACAGCCCGGGCGACAATTTTCTTCAAGCGCGGATCGGTCGGTTCCGGCAAAATCCGTTCCACTGAAAGCGGGCCGGTCATGTCAGCCAGCGCCATGGCCGCTGCCCGTTTCATGGCGTCGTTGATATCGGACGCCCTGGCGTCAAAGGTTCCCCGGAAGATGGCGGGAAAGGCGAGCACATTGTTGATCTGGTTGGGATAGTCGGAACGTCCCGTGGCCACGATGGCCGCGCCGGCTTCCCTGGCCTCGGCCGGGTCAATTTCCGGGTCCGGATTGGCGCAGGCGAAGATGACGGGATCCGGGGCCATGGTCCGGACCATGGAGCCGGTGACCACATTGGGGGCTGACAGGCCGATAAAGACGTCGGCATCCCGCAGGGCATCGGCCAGGCTGCCTTTGACAACCCTGTGATTGGTTCTGGCGGCCATGTCCGTTTTTTCCCCGTTCATGCCCGCCCTGCCCGGATAGAGAGGTCCCTGCCGGTCACAGATAACCAGATCCCCGGCACCGGACTCCATGAGTAAACGGGCGACGGCGATGGAGGCGGCACCCGCCCCTCCAATGACCACGCGCGCCTGCTCCATGGTTCTGCCCGTCACTTTCAGGGCATTGACCAGGGCAGCAAGCACCACAACCGCCGTGCCGTGCTGATCGTCGTGAAATACGGGGATGTCACAGATCTCCTTAAGTCTTCTTTCAATCTCAAAACAGCGCGGAGCCGCGATGTCCTCCAGATTGATGCCGCCAAAACTGCCTGACAACAAAGCGATGGTCCGGACGATCTCGTCCGTATCCTGGGACCGGATGGCCAGGGGGAAGGCGTCCACATCACCGAATGCCTTGAACAGGACGCACTTTCCCTCCATGACCGGCATGGCAGCCTCAGGTCCGATATTGCCCAGACCGAGGACGGCCGACCCGTCCGTTACGACCAGGCACAGATTCCAACGGCGTGTCAGATCATAGGATTTCATGGGGTCTGCCGCAATTTCCAGACAGGGAGCCGCGACCCCCGGTGTGTAGGCAATCGACAGATCTTCCTTGGTCCCGACACCGACTCTGGGCGTCACTTCGATTTTTCCCCGCCACTTTCTGTGGGCCTCCATGGCCAGATCATCGTAACGGTGTGTTGTCATGATTATTTCCCCTTCTTCTATTTCAGTGCGACGGTCGCACCTGATTGCGTGAAAAGACATGCTCATGGTAACATGATTCAAGTTATAATAATTATGATTTTGTAATAATTACAAAATCATAAAAGGCAGACTGCCCTCCGGAAAGGAGATCAGGCAGAACAGAGACACAGAAAGGAATACTGAAAATGCCAATGGTTGGAAAACAGGCCCCCTTGTTTGAAGCAGGCGCTTACCACAAGGGAAAGTTCACCACGGTGAAACTGGAGGACTACAAAGGTCAATGGGTGATGCTGTGCTTCTATCCCGGCGACTTTACCTTTGTCTGAGGGACAGAGGTGTCTGCAGTTGCAGCCAAGTATGACGAATTTGAGGCACTGGGCGTACAGGTCCTGTCGATTTCCGTCGACAGTGAATTCGTCCACAAAATCTGGAATGATGTCGAGCTGTCGAGAATCGCCGGCAAAGACGTCCCCTTCCCCATGCTGTCCGACTCCTCGGGCGCCATCGGCGAACTCTATGGCGTCTACGACCGTGAAGCGGGTGTCAACGTTCGCGGCCGTTTCATCATCGATCCGGACGGCAAGATCCAGGCCATGGAAGTCCTGACACCTCCTGTGGGCAGAAACGTCTCCGAGGCCATCCGCCAGATCAAGGCCTACCAGCTGGTCCGCAAGACGGGCGGCAAGGAAGTCACCCCGTCGGGCTGGCAGGAAGGCGGAAAGACGCTCAAGCCCGGGATCGATCTCGTCGGGAAAATCGCAGACCACTGGACCGTCGCCGACTCCTACAAGTGAGTTGAGACCATCGAGGAAGGAAGCCGGCAAATGAGCTCCCGGACGGTCGAATTGCTGAGAGAACACGGGATTAATCCCTCAAGCCAAAGGGTTCATATTTATCATTACCTGACGGCCACCAGGGAACACCCGACGGTTGATGACATCTATGCAAAACTGCAAAGGGACGGTCATCTGTTTTCTCGCGCGACCGTTTACAACACGGTGAATCTTTTTCTCAAGAAAGGGCTGATCCGCACCATTCAGGCGGAACCGCACGAAATGCGTTTTGACGCCTGCCCGGGTTTCCACGCTCATTTCAAATGTGAGTCCTGTGGCCTTATTTTGGATATTCCCATGGAGGAACCCGTACCGGATGACCTGGGTGAACTTGAAGTTCACCGGACCAATGTCATCTTCAGCGGCCTGTGCGGCGAATGTCAACAAAGTGAACGCAGCGACTGACCAAGGCTTAAGTTAACGGATTTATCCCCGGTCGCGGAAGTGACCGGGGATTTTTTCAGCGTTCCCCAAGCGGTTCTTTCAAGCTGATCCTGCCGTCGCACCGGGACGGGGGGATTTTTTTCTTGCGGAAATACTCAATCAGATTGTCCTGGGCGGAGGTGCTGACCACCCGCACGCGGCCTTTGTCGGCCAGTTCCTCATGCGTGATCCCGAATGTCTCGGCGATAATGCCGTAATGGTAATCCTGCATGGCAATCCGGTAGTCGGCATCCTTGTCCAGCGGAAGACCCTCCATGAGAATCTTCTCTATCCTGCCGCCCTTACCCACTTCAAGGCGCAGCTCGGCATTCCACTGATAAAACTCCCGCGAGCCTTGCTCATAAAGGGTTTGCATCAGATGGCTCAGCATGCCCTCAAGGACCTGGCCGCTGACTGAGAAACTGATCATGGCCTCATCGTAGGGGTAAAGCTCCATCAGATCGGACCGGGTGACCAGTTGCTGCAAATCTGGTTTGCGGATGGATCCCGAGGCGACGAAGACCACATCAACGCCCAGCTGGAAGCGGAGAATATCTGAAAAGAGATTGCCCAGCTCCGTTTCACGAAAGCGGTCACCATGCTCCATCTCATGCGGCAGCCGGCAGATTACGGTATTGTATTTGCCGTCAACCTCCTCCTGGTAGCGGCTGAGCAGCTCGTCCATGACCGGGTCCGCCGGGCAGTGGCTGTCATCGATGGGGATGGCCTGCCAGGTGAAATCATGGACCGAGTTGGTGTCCATGTTGATGGTCAGGTCAAAACGGCCGATGAAATCAGTTCCCGAGCCGACCTGGGCGATCAGGATATCCTTGACCCGCTCAGGCTGCTCCAGCATGGTGTGGCTGTGGCCGCCGATAATGAGATCCACGCCGATTTCCGGCGGCAGCAGTGCCGCCAGTTTCTTATCCTGTTCAAAGCCGATATGGGTCAGGAGAACCGTCAGGTCAATGTCAACATCCTTGTAGCTGTTGCAGATGTACTCCACTTCCTCCGCGGCGTCCTCGATGCTGATGAAAGTGCCGATCAGGGGTTCGCTCTTGCTTTTGGCGACCACTTCCTCCGTCACAATACCGATGAAGAGGATCCGGATCCCGTCAATCTCCAGGACATGGTAGGGCTTGAAGAGATTGGCGCCCGTCGGCTTGATGTAAAGGTTGGCGTTGACAATGGGAAAATTGGCACAGCGCTCCAGAAACATGAGATGAGAGAAACCATAATCAGTTTCATGGTTGCCCAGGGTGACCACATCGGGTTCCAGCATATTCATGACCAGGATGGTGGAGATACCCCTGTACTCCTGGTCAATGATGGATCCCTGCAGCATATCCCCGGAGATCACGTAAAGAACCGGATCAGATTCCTCCTGCCGGGTTTTGTGAACATAACCCGACAGGCGGCTCATGCCGCCGACCATCTTGTCATGGGTCTCCTTGCCGAAAAAATCACCATGCATGTCATTGGAATGGAGCAATACCAACCGCCTTAAATCCATCCTGAACCTCCTGGCCGGATCCGTGCCTGCCCTGTGGCCGGACCTGTCATTAACCTCTCCGAATATAGCATAAGAACCGGGGCCTGATGGCC
>CAZGCS010000046.1:2380-10363 GCA_964524395.1 uncultured Mageeibacillus sp. | reverse complement strand
GAGTTCATGGCCCTTTTCCCCGGGAATGCAGTCGAGTTTTTTGTCAGCTATTACGATTATTATCAGCCGGAAGCTTATTTGCCGACCCGGGACCTCTACATTGAAAAAGACTCCTCCATTAATGACGAGATCGACCGGCTGCGCCATAAGGCAACGTCCTCACTGCTCGAGCGGCGCGATGTCATCGTCGTCGCTTCGGTCTCGTGTATCTACGGCCTGGGTGATCCCGATGACTATAAAAACCTCATGGTCAGTGTCCGGCCCGGCATGACCCGCAATCGTGATCAAGTCATAGAGGACCTGGTCGGGATCCAGTACGCGCGAAATGACTTCGACCTCAAGCGGGGTACCTTCCGGGTTCGCGGTGACACCCTGGATATCTTCCCTGCATCGGAAGAACATACCCTGACCCGGATCCAGTTTTTTGGTGACGAAATCGAGGAAATCCGTGAAGTGGATGCCATCACGGGAAAGACCATCAGGGGGCGCAACTACGTGGCCATCTTCCCGGCCAGCCACTATGCGACGACGCTTGAGAAAATGAAGCGGGCTGTCATTTCCATCGGCGCCGAGCTGGAGGAACGGCTGGCTGATTTCCGTCAGCAGGGGAAACTGGTAGAAGCTTACCGCCTGGAGCAGCGCACCCGCTATGATATGGAGATGATGATGGAGACCGGGTTTTGCAAGGGCATCGAAAACTACTCCAGACATCTGACCGGCCGGGCGCCGGGCCAGGCTCCCTTCACCCTGATGGATTTTTTCCCTGATGATTACCTTCTCTTCATCGACGAGTCACATGTCAGTGTTCCCCAGATTGGTTCCATGGTCAGGGGCGACCGGTCCAGAAAAGAATCCCTGGTCGAATACGGCTTTCGCCTGCCCTCAGCTTTTGATAACCGGCCCTTGACTTTTGATGAATTCAAGGAACGGGCAGGGCAGACCCTTTACGTATCCGCGACTCCCGCAGCCTACGAACTCGAGCAGTCCAGTCAGGTGGTGGAGCAGGTTATCCGGCCTACAGGCCTGCTGGATCCCCAGGTCTACGTCAGGCCTGTCGACAACCAGATCGAAGATTTGATGGCGGCCATCCGGGAGACAACCGGCCAGGGCGAGCGCACCCTGGTTCTTACCCTGACCAAGCGGATGGCAGAGGACTTGGCGGACTTTTTCAAGGAAGAGAATCTGCGGGTTGAATACCTGCATTCCGACATTGCCACGGTGGAGCGGCTGGAAATCCTGAGAAAACTCCGAAAGGGCGATTTTGATGTCCTGGTGGGGATCAATCTGCTGCGCGAAGGTCTTGACCTGCCCGAGGTTTCCCTCATCGCCATTCTTGATGCCGACAAGGAAGGTTTCCTGCGTTCGACGACTTCACTGGTTCAGATCATTGGCCGGGCTGCCCGCAATGTCAATGGACGCGTCATTCTTTACGCGGATGAGGTGACCGCCTCCATGGAGCGCGCCATTCGCGAGACCAACCGGCGGCGTGAGATCCAAAGTGCTTTCAATGCAGCGCACGGGATTACGCCTGCAACCATCCAAAAAGAGATCCGGGACCGGATCGACACTGCCTTCGAACTGGTAGCTGATGAACCACTGGAAACCACCGATGACATTGAACGCTACGACCGGGAACTGGGCAGGCTGTCCTATGCAGATCTGCAGAAGCGCGCCCGGCAAATTGAAAAAGAAATGAAGGCGGCAGCCCGTCGCCTTGACTTCGAACTGGCAGCGATTTTGCGTGACCAGCTGATCCTGGTCCGGGGACATCTGGCCGACTGATATCCTCCTTCTGTGCTAGACTGAAAATAAGAAATACTGGTCTTGTCAGAGGAGTTTGTCATGACAAAAACACGCGCTCAAATCGCTTATGAAAGCTGGATTTCCAACCCGAAAATTGACGCGGCGACGCTTTCAGAACTGGTAGCCATCGCCGATGACCCGCAAGAAATCGAAGACCGTTTCTACCAGGATCTGCAGTTTGGGACGGCCGGGCTCCGGGGTATTTTGGCTGCCGGCACCAATCGCATGAATTCCTATACCCTGGCCCGGGCCGCGGAAGGATTTGCGCTGCATATCAGGGGCTTGGGGCAGGAGGCTTGCCAGCGTGGGATTGTCATCTCTTACGACCCCAGGAATCGTTCCAGGGAATTCGCTGAATTGGCGGCTTCGGTTTTTATTGGCAAGGGAATCGCGGTTCGTTTCTCCGATGAGTTGCGGCCGGTACCCATGCTGTCATTTGCCCTGCGTCATTTTGACTGTGTCGGCGGCATCATGTTGACGGCCAGCCACAACCCCAGACAATACAATGGATTCAAGGCCTACAGTGCCGACGGGGCGCAGTTGGGACCGGAGGAAGCGGAACAGGTGGCGGCTCTGATGGAGACGGTCAGTGATCCGGCCCTTGTCCTGGAGACAAGCATGTCTTTTGAGCAGGCCAGCCGGTCACCGCTTTTTCGTTTTATGGGATCCGACCTGGACTCGCTTTATGATGACTCACTGCTTGACCTGACCTTGAATGGCGGGCTGGTCAGGCAAAACCATGGCATGCCCATCGTCTATTCGCCATTCAACGGAACGGGCAACAAACCGGTCCGGCGGATTTTGGAAAAACATGGGTTCACCAATGTACAGGTTGTTGAGGAACAGGAGTTGCCGGACGGTAATTTCCCCACAATTCCCACACCCAACCCCGAGCTGCCCGAAACCCTGGAACTGGCCATTGCCCAGGCCCGCCTGGCAGGGGCTGACCTGGTCCTGGCCACCGATCCCGACGCAGACAGGACGGGCGTCGCCGTCCGGAGCAGGGATGACTCCTTTGTGCTTTTATCCGGTAATGAAATCGGTTTACTGCTCATGGACTACATCCTGGGCACCAAGGCGGCGCGGGGAGAGCTGCCTGCGGGTTCTTTCTGCGTATCCACAGTGGTTTCCTCACGCTTGACCCGGGCCATCTCGGATCATTACGGAACCGGTCTTTACCTTTCCCTGACCGGTTTCAAGCATATTGCGGCGGAGATCCACAAACACGGCGATCTGGCGGGCGGCGTCTTCCAGTTCGGCTATGAAGAGAGCTTTGGCTATCTGCTTGGCAGCCGGGTGCGTGACAAGGACGCTGTGGTTGCCTGCCTGATGCTGGCGGAAATGGCCGCGGTATCGGCGGCTTCCGGCCAGAGCCTGCTTGACCGGCTGGACGCCCTCTACAAAAAGTACGGCCAGGCAGCTGAAAATACCATCTCCATCATCCGTGAGGGCAAGGTGGGTCTGGATAAAATCGCCGGGGTTATGCAGGCGCTGAGAGACAATCCCTTCGATGAGTTTGAGCAGCTCGGTGCCGTCAGCCTGTCCGATTTTCAGCGGGGAGTCATGACCGAGGTGGTGACAGGCCGGCAGCAAGTGCTTGACTATCCCGAAAGCAATGTCCTCCTTTACCAGCTGCAGGACCTGGACTTCATGTGCGTGCGGCCTTCGGGCACGGAACCGAAGATCAAGATTTATTTCGGTTGCTACGGTGAAGACCTTGAAGCCTGCCGGAAAAGACAGCAATTCTTTGAATCGATGGTCCTCGCCCGTATCAACCGCCTCCTGGACGCGTGAGGCAAAGTACTGTGGAATGAATTGAAACGAGATGGCCTTTACGCACCTGCACCTTCATACTGAATACAGCTTGCTGGACGGCGCCAACCGGATCCATGAATTACCAGGCCGCCTGAAAGAACTTGGCATGGATGCCTGCGCCATCACGGATCACGGGTCCATGTACGGGGTGCTCGCCTTCTACCGCACCATGAAGGAAAACGGAATTCATCCCGTAATTGGCTGTGAGGTCTATGTCGCCCAACGAAGTCGCAGGGACAAGGACGGCGCCCTGGACCGGGAACCTTACCATCTTATTTTGCTGGCCGAAAACAATATCGGTTATCACAACCTGGTTAAACTGGTATCGGCCGGCCACGTCGAAGGCTTTTATTACCGGCCGCGCATCGATAAGGAATTGCTGGAGGAACACGCAGAGGGCTTGATCGCACTCTCAGCCTGTCTTTCCGGCGAAGTGCCGCGGCTGCTCCTGGCCGGGGAGCGCCAGCAGGCGGTCGAGGCCGCCCTGGAGTATCGCCGGCTTTTTGGGGAAGACAATTATTACTTGGAAATCCAGGGCAACGGCCTGAAGGAACAAGCACTGGTCAACGCTGAACTCATTTCGATCAGCCGTGAGACAGGCATCCCGCTGGTCGCCACCAATGACTGCCACTACCTGTTGAGGGAAGACGCTTTTGCCCATGAAGTGCTCCTTTGTATGCAAACGGGAAAGACCATCAACTCTCCTGACAGGATGAGGATGGGGACGGATACACTTTATGTCCGCTCACCGCAGGAGATGGAGGAGTTATTTGCCAAGGTGCCCCAGGCGCTGGCCAATACGGAACGGATCGCCGCCCGCTGCCAGGTCGACTTCAAGATCGGGGAGATCTCCCTGCCGCACTTTGAGACCGGGACGGGTGAAACAGCGCAGGAGATGTTGCTCCGGCTCTGCATGGAAGGGTTGGAAAAGCGGTTGCTTCAACGCGAAACGGGGATTTCGCGCCAGGCCTACCTTGAGCGCCTGGATTACGAATTGTCGGTCATCAACAGCATGGGCTACACCGATTACTACCTGATTGTCTGGGATTTTATCCGCTTTGCACATGAGCGTGGCATCATGGTGGGTCCGGGTCGCGGTTCGGGTGCGGCCTCGCTGGCGGCCTACACACTTTTCATCACCGATATCGACCCCCTGAAATATGATCTTCTCTTTGAGCGTTTCCTCAACAAGGAGCGGGTCAGCATGCCCGACTTCGATATTGACTTTTGTTATGAGCGCCGGGGAGAAGTGATCGACTATGTGACGGAAAAATACGGCGCAGATCATGTCTGTCAGGTCATCACTTTCGGAACATTGGCGGCACGGGCGGTTATCCGTGATGTCGGGCGCTCCCTGGACGTCTCCTATGCCGAGACGGACAGGATTGCCAAGATGATCCCCAACCAGCTCAAGATGACGATCGATCTGGCATTGCAGATGAATCCCGACCTGCGGAAACAGTATGAGGACGATGACGCGACACGGCGCATCATCGATCTGGCCAAGCGGTTCGAAGGCATGCCCAGGCACGCTTCCACGCACGCGGCCGGGGTCATCATCGCGGGCAAGCCCGTTTGTGAGATCGCGCCGCTGGCCAGAAATGAGGAATCCATTGTCGTCCAGTTCACCAAGGACGATATCGAGGACGTGGGTCTTTTAAAATTTGACTTTCTCGGCCTGCGAACTTTGACGGTTCTGCAGGAGACTTCCCGGCTGGTCGGGGAGAAGACGGGCAGTGCCATCGATTTTGACCGCATGACCTATGATGATCCCCGCATCTTCGAGATGATCGGACGGGGAGAGACCGATGCCGTATTCCAGCTTGAAGGCGGTGGCATGACCCAGTTCCTCAAGGAACTGCAGCCGGAATCATTTGAGGATATCATCGCGGGGGTTGCGCTTTTCCGTCCCGGACCCATGGAGCAGATCCCCCGCTACGTCAAGGCGCGTCACGACCCTCAAAAAGTGCACTATGACTGGCCCTTGCTCGAACCCATTCTTAAGGTGACCTACGGGGTGATCGTCTATCAGGAACAGGTCATCCGTATCGTGCGTGATTTAGCGGGTTTTTCCTCCTCCCAGGCTGACAATGTCCGCCGGGCCATGGGCAAGAAGAATGAGAGCCTGCTTCAAAGCTACCGGACTCTCTTCATTGAGGGCGGGACGGATGAAAACGGCGTGACGGTCAAAGGTGCGATCGCCAACGGCGTTCCGCGCAAGGTCGCTGAAAAACTTTTCGAAGATATCTACGCTTTTGCCGGCTATGCCTTCAACAAAGCCCACGCGGCGTCCTATGCCGCGGTTGCTTATAATACCGCCTGGTGCAAGTATTATTATCCGGTTGAATTCATGGCAGCCATCCTGAACTCCCACCTGGGCGATCTGGACAAAGCAGGGCAGTACATCAGGGTAGCGGAATCCATGGGTGTATCCATCCTGCCACCCCATATCAACAAGAGCGGACCGCGCTTCTTCCCGGAAGGAAAGGCCATCCGGTTCGGGCTTGCAGCAGTTAAAAACGTCGGCAGGGAGGCCATTGCCGCCGTGATCAGGGAAAGGGAGGAAAACGGTCCTTTTGCCAGTTACGGCGAATTCCTGCGGCGCATGAGCGATTCGGCTCTCAACCGGAAAATGATCGAGAGCCTGATCCGCTCTTCGGCCCTGGATTTTTTCGGCATTGGCCGGTCCAGGATGATTGCGGTGATCGAGCCTTTCTGTGACAGCATCCTGTCGGCCAAAAAAGGTGTCATGGAAGGACAAATTACTCTGTTTGACCTGTCGGCCGATCAGGCGCTCAGTCAGAAGGAGGAGCCGGACTACCCGAATCTGCCGGATTTTCCACTCTTTGAGCGGCTGACCATGGAAAAAGATATGACGGGCCTTTACATCACCGGCCATCCGCTGAGTTCCTATCGCCAGGCCATGGACTCCTTGCCCTTGACCATGAGCCGGGAGATAAGACGCGACGGCCAGGAGCCGGATGGGAGCGACTATGGCGGACAAAACAGTGAAAAGGTGCTGCAGGATCGCGACCGGCTCGTCATGGCAGGCTTGGTGGTCGCAAGAAGAGATCTTTTTACCAAAAACAAGGACCGCATGTCTTTCATGACCATGGAAGACGAGACCGGAAGTTTTGAGGTCGTGGTTTTCCCCAAAACCTATGCAGCCTTTCATGATCTCCTGGACGACCACAGTGCTCTGCTGGTTGCGGGTACGCTTGATCTGCGTGAGGAGGAAGCCAAGCTTCTGGCGGACCGGATCGCTCCGCTTGATCCGGAAATGCGTGGCCTGCCGGCCTCATTCAAGGAGGCGGGAAAGAAGAAGCGGCCCCGGACCAAAGCGGGGGAGGTCAACAGTGAAGCTTTCACGCGCCCGCGGCAAGAGCTTCCAGCGCCGGCAAAAATGGCAGAACCGGTGTCCGGCTTTGGCGCGGTGGTGATCCGGATCCCCGCAGGTGCAGGGGAGGCTTACCTGGATTCCCTGCGGGCTGCCCTCGCCTATTTTGCCGGCGATACGCCTGTCCGTTTTTATTACGAAAAGGACGGCAGCTTCCATTCCGAACACGAATTGCCTTCGATCAGCTGGGATGACCGTACGGCAGCTCTTCTGATGGAACGTTTCGGGCCTGAGAATTTCGGCATCCTTTAACGGATAGAACCGGGCAGTTATTTGTGAGAAAATGCATCAGAAGGAAGTTTCATGCTGTTGCATGGATGGACAGGTGAGAGATGGACGGAGAAGAAAATACACGGAACAATTACCCGAAAGACGACCCGCAGGTACGTTTTGTCTTGAATATTCCGAATGTACTGACCATGATACGGCTTCTCGCCATTGTACCTCTGGCCTTGATGATATACCGCTGGCCCGCTCACCGGCTGGAGACCTTCATTTTATTCGTTGCCATCTGGTCAACCGATTTTTTCGATGGATGGATCGCGCGCCGCTTCAATATGGTGACAGAGTTCGGCAAACTCTTCGACCCCTTTGTTGACAAGGTCTTCCAAGTCGTCACTGCCTTCATGATGTTCGCCATCGGCCGCATTCCGCTCTGGGTGCCCCTTTACTACTTCGCACGTGAATCTTTCATGCTGTTCGGCAGTACCCTCCTGCTGGCCAAAAGGCACGTTGTTGTATTCTCGGATATTCTTGGCAAGATCGCGACCTTTCTTTTCGTGGCAGCTGTTGTTACCTTGTTCTGGGTCACCGAGGGACCCGGCTGGTTGCGTCACGTCATTTTCATTCCGCCCGCCATTTGCTCTTTCTGCGCGACCATTCACTACATGAGGCAGCAGGCCGGCATCGGCAAGAAAAAAGATGATTCGCAATAAGACGCTCAAAACACTTGAATACACTGCGGTGAT
>CAZGCS010000046.1:0-2280 GCA_964524395.1 uncultured Mageeibacillus sp. | reverse complement strand
GGATAAGCGGGGAGGTTCCAAAAGAGGCGGAAGATGACCTGCTCATTCACCGTAAGGTCCGGATGCTCGAGCCCTTACCAGGTTTCCGCCGCCGTCTGGAGCAGTCCATCAGGGACGAGGAAAACCTCTTTGACCAGGCCAGTGAAGAACTTCATCGGATTCGTCTTAAACTTCGCGACGCCCAAGCCGCGGTACGGCGGGAGCTGGACGGGGTGCTTGCCAAGCAGGGTGAGGCCCTGCAGGAAAGCATTATTACCATACGGGGTGGCCGCTACGTGGTTCCGGTCCGCTCCGACCGGCGCGCTGCGATCCGCGGTCTTGTTCATGACACTTCGTCATCAGGCAATACTCTTTTCATCGAGCCCATGGCAGTTGTTGAACTCAATAATAAAATCCGTGAGCTGGAGGCAGCGGAAAGGCACGAAATTCATGAAATTCTGAAAGAACTGTCCGTCATTGCTGCCAACCAGGCTGAAACCTTCCTGCTCAACAGCAAACTTCTGGCAGAACTTGATTTTGTAATGGCCAAGGGCAAGCTTGCCGGCCAAATGGACGGATCCCGGCCGCTCCTCAATGACAGGGGCGTGATTTGGCTTCGAAAGGCAAGGCACCCCCTGATTGAAAAGGATCGGGTTGTTCCCATCGATTTCGAGCTGGGCAGAACCTTTCGTACCCTGGTCATTACGGGACCCAATACCGGTGGTAAGACAGTCAGCCTCAAGACCTGCGGCTTGCTGACGCTCATGGCCATGGCCGGTCTTTTCATTCCGGCGGCAGAGGGGTCGGAGATTGCCTGGTTCCGTGTGGTTGAGGCCGACATCGGTGACGAGCAGAGCATCGAACAGAGCCTGTCCACCTTTTCTTCCCACATGATGGAGATCATCCGGATTACCGACTGGGCGGCACCGGGCATGCTGGTCCTGCTCGATGAATTGGGTGCGGGCACGGATCCATCTGAAGGCGCAGCCCTGGCCATGTCCATTCTCGATTATCTGAAAGCAGCAGGCTGTCATACCGTTGCCACGACCCATTACCGGGAGCTGAAGGGCTATGCCATGACGGAAACGGATGTAGAGAATGCCTGCTGCGAGTTTGACACCGATACCCTGCAGCCGACCTACAGGCTGCTGATCGGCGTTCCCGGGGTCAGTAATGCCTTTGCCATTTCAAGCCGGCTGGGCTTGTCGCCAGCCATAATCGACGGCGCCAGAGCCCTGATTTCAGAAGAGGGGGCGCATTTCGAGGACATGGTTTCTGCCATCGAACAAAGCCACAAAGAGGCCAGGGCCATGGAAGAGGAAATCGAGAGGCTGCGCGACGAAACAGACCGCGCCCGGGAAAGGCTGGACCGGGAACTTGAGAAATTCGAGGGGGAGCGACAGCGGATTCTTCACGAGGCGTGTGTTGAGGCCGAGTTGCTGATTGCCGACGCCAGAAAAGAAGTTGACGAGGTTCTTGAGGAGTTGCGGTCAAGCCACCATCCAGACAGGGATTCGGATCACCGCCTTACCTCGGAAGCGCGCGGCCGGCTCGGCGCGATCGACAAGAAATTCCAGTTGCGCAGGCAGGAAGGCGCTTCCGGCGCCGGTGGATCGGTCCGGCCCGAGGATGTTGTTTTAGGAAAAGCTTATGATACAGTCTCCCTGGGTGTTTCCGGTTTTGTCCGCGAACTGCCCGATGCCAAAAACCAGGTGCTCCTGGAGTCGGGTTCCTTCCGGGTGAAAGTTCCTGTTCACGAGCTGAGGCGGGTGTCCAGGCAGGCGGGTGCCGGCAAAAAAAGAATAGGCACGCCCGTAGGAGAATCTTCAGCCCTGCGGTCTGAAATTGTCATGCGGGCGGGAACGGAACTGATCCTGCTTGGCAAGCGTGTCGATGAAGCGCTTTCCATGATTGACCACTTTCTCGATGAGGCCGTCATGGCCGGCCTGTCACCTGTCCGGCTTGTACACGGTAAGGGAACAGGCGCCTTGCGGAAAGCGACTCAGGAAGCACTTTCGCGGGACCGGCGGGTCCGCACTTTCCGGGCCGGCGGCGATGGCGAAGGCGGCGATGGCGTAACGATTGTAGAACTCATCCTTTCCTAGGCAGTCATGTATAATGTTGTCAGGATGGCTGTCAGGGCCACCCTGCAAGCGACCCGCCCGGGCGGCGTTCTGACCGCCTGTGACCGGATAAGGAGCGAATGACGGGTGACATGAATCAAGCTTGGCTGTTCAACCGGGGAGAAAATTACCAAAGCTACAAGATGCTCGGTGCGCGCCCGCACGTCTCTCCGGAAGG
>CAZGCS010000045.1:0-10424 GCA_964524395.1 uncultured Mageeibacillus sp. | reverse complement strand
ATTATAATACATAATTAAAGCATAATATACAATACAACTGTTAGCCGTGGTATAATTTGAATCGAAAGAGTCTGGCACTGATTGCCTGAAACCTGTCCAACTTTTGGTCCGCACCCCCCGATATACAGTATTTTGCACATCTGTACATCCATATTCATTGAAGTCTTTGTGAGAAGTCTTTATTCTCAATGTAGAACAAACGTGGCGTACAAATGTCAGATGTCTGCCGGAAGTTATACCTGCGTTAAATGGAGAGGTTGTATGTACGCTCAGGAAGATTTTGCACTCTTGTTCAGAATTGCGAAAAGCTATTATATTGACAGACTTTCACAAGAACAGATTGCCCGGATGGAGTCCGTTTCGAGGCCTCATGTCTCGCGTCTTCTGGTCAAGGCGCGCGAGTACGGAATGGTCAAAGTGAGCATTGAGATGCCCCGCATCGCTCAAATGCCTGCCATTGCCAATGAGCTGAAACAAAAACTTGACTTAAAAGATGTTCTTATCGCTTGTGTACCGAGTGAAACCGCATCCTCGCAAGCAAAGATATCACGCGCCATTGCAACCATCGCGGCCGCTCATTTGCCTGAGCTGCTAAGCGATGTGAGCCTTGTGGGTATTGGCTGGGGTTATACCATCTATCAGACATCCCTGCTGCTTGACACAAGGCTGGATCGTCCCGATATGAGCATCATTCCGCTTCTCGGTTTGTCCGGTAATCACACTTCTTTTCTCCGGATCAATATCATTGCCAACCGCTTCGATGAAAAGTGGGGAACTTCGAGTATTTACACTGTCATGCCCATCATGCGTGAGAAGAGACAGGGACTTTCCCTTGAAGAGGAAAAGAGCTACAGACAGTTGTTGGCGAAATGGGATCAGCTGGAGGCCGCCATCATTGGTCTTGGCCCCGCTCCACAAGAGGATTCCCCCCTCCTGCCGGAAGCCTCCATTGAGTACAATCAGCAACTGATGGAAAGCGGAACAGTGGGGGACATCCTCGCAAATTTCTTCTATGAGGATGGCACTGTGTTTGATACCTCCCAGTATCATTTTCAAATATCGCTGCCGATCGAACGCTTGAAGCGAATGAAAAAGGTGATTTGTCTTGCCGGCGGAATCAATAAAGTGCAGGGCATCATCGCGGCTGCGCGGAACAGGTTCTTCAACATCCTGATTACGGATATCAATACGGCGGAGCTCATGCTCATGCGATTGCCAAAGGAGGGTAACAGCTGACATGTACAATGTCCTGATCATTTCTCATGGCGGCCTGGCCGAAGCCATGCTGGAAAGTGCCGCAATGATCTGTGGCGCTGCGCCTGAACATGAAGTAACGTTTCTGGGTCTGTTTCCTGGTGACAGTCCCGAATCGTTTGAAAAAAAGATCCTTGACGTCCTCTCAGCCTGGGCTGGCAAGGATGTCCTGGTTTTGAGTGATTTGCGCTCGGGCACACCATTTAACGTTGCGGCACGCCTGATGCAGTCACACCGGTTCCAACACATAAGCGGCGTTAACCTCGCGCTTGTGATTGAGGCACTGATGAGCCGCGACATGATGAGCGTTGAGGAAACTGCCGAAACCCTCAGGGAAATGGCTCCGGAAACGATCATGGATGTTTCGCAATTTTTTGAGGATTAGCAGGGTGCATTGGGAACGCTTGTGCTGTCAGCCTGCGAAAGGGTTTGGAAAAGGGGATAAAAATGAGATCCATTGTGTTGACAAGAATTGACGACCGGCTCATCCATGGTCAAGTTGTAACTTCCTGGTGTAAGACAACGAATGCCAACGCCATTCTAATCGTCGATGACGCCCTGACCAAAGACCCTTTCATGCAACGTCTTCTCATTGCAGCATCACCGCCAGGCGTGGAAGTAAAGGTTAAGACTGTGGAGGAAGCCATTGCCTACCTGCATGAGGACGGGCTGGCTGATGAGAAGTTGATTGTGCTGACAAAGACGCCTTTCCCGGTCGAGGCTTTAATCCAGCACGGCATCGCCATCGACCGGGTAAACCTCGGTGGTATGGGCATAAAAGAAGGGAGGAAAAGGTTTAACAAGAACGTATCAGCGACACCTGAAGAAGTGGATTCGATGAAACGCATTATCAAGGCTGGCGTCGAAATCTACTATCAGCTGGTGCCAGGAGAACGATCCGTCAACATTAAGAAACTATTGGAAAACTAGGTTGGGAGACAAGATATAGATGACGGAGGTGAAATGCCATGACATTCTTCCAAGCTCTACTAATCGCATTGCTTTATTACCTTGCGAACAGCCCTTGGCCTTTCGGTGGCCTGGGCAACTACGCAACACTCTACCGCCCGATGGTCTCAGGCTTTATCGTCGGAATCATCCTGGGTGATCCAATTACGGGTGTCATTATTGGCGCGACCATCAACATGATGTACATCGGCTTCATCAGCGCCGGCGGTTCCATGCCTGCCGACATGTCTTTGGCGGGTATTCTTGGCACTGCAATTGCGATTACCGGTAACATTGATGCCAACGCGGCCCTCGCTTTAGCGGTGCCCATCGGCCTGTTGGGTGCGATTGTCTGGGTCGGCCGCATGACACTTGACTCCTTTTTCGTCCGTGTCGCCGATAAATACGTCGAAAAGGGGGAGATCGAAAAAGTTTGGATCGCCAATATTTTATTGCCACAGATTCTGCTCTTTTTCATGACAGCGATTCCATGCTTCTTTGCCGCCTATTACGGTGCCACCTATATAGCTGGTCTGATCGACCGGCTAAGCGGCACTTTCCTCGGCGTGCTCAGCACCATCGGCGGGATGTTGCCTGCCGTCGGTATCGCCATGATGCTTCTGGGTATCTTTAAGGGCAAAGCCAAAATCTTCTTTTTTCTGGGCTTCTTCGTTTCGGCCTATCTGGGTCTTGGCATTCTGCCCCTGGCCCTCATTTTCCTCTGCATTACCTTGCTTTACTTCGGTGTTGAGGGCGGGCTGAAATTGTTCAAAAAATCAAAAGAAGATGGGGCGGTCGAAGAACAGCCGACCTTTACTGAAATTTCAAAGAAACAATTGAACGGCATGTGGTGGCGCTGGATGTATTACTTCCAGTCCTGCTACAACTATGAACGGATGCAGGGCGTTGGTTTTCTGCACTCCATGGCCCCGGTTATCAAGCACCTGTATAAGGACAACAAAGAAGAACGTATTGCTGCCATGAGGCGTCATTCGGAATTCTTCAACACGGAGAACGCGACTGGATCAGTTGTCTTAGGCCTGGTAACTTCAATGGAAGAACAGCGAAAAGCAGGGGCAGAGATTCCGGATGAAGCGTTCACATCTGTAAAGACGGGACTGATGGGACCGATCGCGGGTATCGGTGATACCCTGTGGCAAGCGGTGGTCATCCCCCTTCTGGTTGCGATCTTTGTCGGTATGGCCAGAGATGGAAACGTCGCGGCTCCCATTCTTTACGTCGCCATCATGTATGCCGTCTATTACCTTTACGGATACTGGCTGCTTCGATTCAGCTATCGGAAAGGCAGTGAAGCGGTCCTCAACCTGATGGAAGGCGGTATCATAAACAAAGTCATTGAGGGTGCGGGTATTTTGGGCTGTGCCGTGATGGGTGGTCTCATTCACAACTACGTCAGCCTGACCTGCAAGTTGCAGTTTCAAATCACACCTGATTCTGTATTCTCACTGCAGGAAAGCTTGTTTGACCCAATTTTACCCGGCTTGTTGCCACTATTGCTTACCCTCATGTGCTATAAGCTGATCAAAAAAAATTGGAAGACATACTGGGTGCTCCTTCTCGTCGTTGCCATCGGTATTATTGGCGGCTTGGTCGGAGTTCTCTAAAATGTCTTGAGAGACGAGGAGAGTTGGCAGGTTCTTTTGCCCGGAATACCGTCCCGGGAGAAGAATCTGCCACACCAACAGGATGAGGGTGGATTTATGGCTGAAAAAATGAAATGTCTGGCAGTGACCGGCAAAAGGCAAATTGAGATATTGGAGGTAGACAAACCTCTGCCCAGGGATAATGAGGTACAAATCAGGATCCGGGCGTGTGCACTGTGTACCTGGGAGCAAAGAACATATACGCGACAGACAAATACGCCTCTGCCCTTTGTCGGAGGACATGAATTTTCAGGAGAAATCAGCGCAATCGGCAAAGAAGTCAACCCGAACCGCTTTGCCATTGGAACCCGGGTAGCCGCACGCATCATCAAGTCGTGTCAGACTTGCTATTACTGCCGCAGGGGACTGCCCACCCAATGTGAGGAATTGTACACCTTCTTGTTGAATGGTCCGGAAATTTACGGAATGGGCGGCCTGGCGGAATACATTTGCCTCGACAGCAGGATTGTGTGGCCTTTTCCTGATGATATTTCTTTCGGGGAAATCGCTTTGACGGAACCTCTCGCATGTGTGTTGCATAGTATCCATCAGGCTGACCTTAAATTCGGTGACGATGCGGTCGTCATTGGTGGGGGAACCATGGGGCAGCTCCATCTTCGTTGTTTGAATCACATGGGAATACGCACCATACTGAGCGAACCGGATGAGGCACGGCGGGAATTCGCCTTGAAAGCAGGCTGCTGGCAGGTGATTGATCCCTTGGCCGATGATCCCGTTGAGGCCGTGAAAAAACTGACGGCAGGCAGGGGTGTTGAGTCTGTGTTCAATACAGCCGCTGTCCCCGGAGTCATGGGCCAGGCGCTGGAGATGTTGGTCAAAACGGGAACATACATTGCCTTCAGTTCACAGCATCCGGATATGCCGGTTCCCGTGAGCCCCGGTTGGCTGCATTCCACTGAAATGAGGCTCACCGGAGCTGTCAATCCAAGTATTTGGTCGTTTAACCAATCCGCAACGGTTTTATCAAAAAAAATCATTGATGTACGTGATCTGATTTCAGGCTCTTATCCTTTGGAAAAGGCAGGGGAAGCCTTCGAGATGGCTTTACGCGCTGACACGTACAGAATTCTCGTGATGTTCTAAGGAGGGCAGCATGTCTCTGGTTGGCTTGAGAACACTTCTGGACTACGCAGAACAGGGAGGCTTTGCCATTGGGGCTTTCAATACGATGGACCATGCCTTTGCCGAGGGCATCATGCAGGCGGCGGAAGCAACCATGACCCCTGTCATCCTCGCGGGAGGCGATTTCCCCGGCCCTGACTACAACAACTTTCTGCCCTATCTGCTCGACAGAATTGCAAGGAGCCCGATCCCGGTCTGCTTTCATTTTGACCATGGCAGCAGTTTTGAAGCCTGCGCACGGGCCATTCGGGCAGGATACTCATCCGTCATGATCGACGGTTCTGCGCTGCCCTATGAAGAAAATGTCTGCCTGACGAAACGTGTCGTTGACATGGCTCACGCGTGTGGTGTCGATGTGGAAGGAGAAATTGGCCATACCGGTTCCAATGAAGCTTCAATGGAGTCGGCACTTGCGGAGGGATTCCACACCGAGCCTGATGTGGCAAGACAATTTGTCCAGGACACGGGTGTGGATGCCCTGGCGGTTGCTTTTGGAACAGCGCACGGTGTATACAAAAAGGAACCTAAACTGGATTTTCAACGATTGTCGGCGATCAATGATGCAGTAGACATACCCCTTGTGATGCATGGGAGCTCCGGCATAAAAGAAAGTGACTTCAAACAGGCAATTCGAAATGGGATTCAGAAAATCAACGCCTTTACAAATCTCACGCTGAAGGTGACCCGGGAGCTTGACGCTGCCATGCGGGATATGGCTATTCAGTCAACCATGAGCCACATGATTTCACTTCGGATGAC
The DNA here is from genome assembly GCA_964524395.1 of uncultured Mageeibacillus sp. Taxonomy (GTDB): domain Bacteria; phylum Bacillota; class Clostridia; order Saccharofermentanales; family DTU023; genus UBA4923. Next base: position 4,656 of record CAZGCS010000045.1, on the reverse strand, counting down.
AGAACTTGCAAAAGATGAGGTCATTCGCCACATCCTTATGTTTGAAACAAAGCCGATGGTCTGGAAGAGCTGAGAAGGAAAAGCCCATGGAAATAAGAAAAGCAGTCATCAGTAATCCGACCGGACTGCACGGCCGGCCGGCAGCAAGTTTCGTGAAAGAAGCAAAACAGTTTAATAGCAAGATAAAGATTCGCAACATTAGCACTGACGGTGACTTCGTCAATGCCAAATCGGTGGTCATGTTACTTAGTGCCGGAATTTCCCAGAATACCGAAGTGGAAATTACCGCTGAAGGTGAAGATGAGAAAAATGCCGTTGAACATATGATTGAACTCATTGAGTCAGGCTTTGGCGAATTTGAAGCCACCATCAGGACAGGCGAAGAGCTATGAATGAAGAGCAGACAGTCCGTCCCATTTTCCATGGTGAACCCGTATCCCCGGGCATTGCGATGGGGCAGGCTCACATACTCGATTTGGATCCCAAGAGAGTCAGTGAAGCACATTACCAGCCGGGGCAAGAGCAGGAAAGCCTTGGGCAGTGGCGAAGCGCCCGTGATGCCGTCTATCAGGATCTTGGCATCATTCGCGAGAAATTGGCCGGTAACCAACTGGAAGCAGAGATCATGGACGTCCACCAGGCCATCCTGCTGGATGAGGAAATCGGGGAGCTTGTTGAGGCCGCGATCGTTGAAGAGAGAGCCATTGCGGCATACGCCGTACAAATGACTTTCGATCGTTTTATCGGCATCATCCGACAACTTGATGATCCGTTGATTGCGCAAAGAGAGGCTGATTTGAGGGATGTGCGGAACCGTGTCCTGGAAAAGCTCGGTTACGCACAATCAGTTGATTTGAGCTCATTGCCGCCCTCATCCATTATTGTCGCCCACGACCTCTTGCCCAGCGACACGGCATCACTGGATGCTGAAAATGTAGCTGCCATTGTCACGGAAACGGGGAGTTCGACCTCACACTCCGCCATACTGGCGAAAAGCCTGGGTATCCCGGCAGTACTCGGTGTGCCAAAGATTGTAGAGTCATTGTCGACAGGTGCCCCCTTGATCGTTGACGCCATCGAAGGCCTTGTGATCACTGAACCAACCGAAGAACAAATCGCAACATACACACTAAAAATCGCCGATTATCGCCGAAAGAAGGAAGAGGTGCAAAGCTTTCTGCTGAATGAGGCAGAATTACGGGATGGTACGCGCATCTTCGCGGGGGTTAATATTGGCAATGTCACCTCACCGGAGGATTTCCTCGGTTCAGATTTCATCGGGCTTTTCAGAACCGAATTTCTTTACATGGAGCGCCCTGAGCTTCCCAGTGAAGACGAACAGTTTGAAGTCTACAGGACAATTCTTGAGCAGGCAGGCGACCGGCCGGTTACGCTTCGCACATTGGATATTGGCGGGGATAAAGACCTTCCCTACTTATCATTGCCAAAGGAGACCAACCCATTTTTGGGGGTGCGGGCCCTGAGATTTTGTTTTGAACACCCCCACATATTGAAAACACAGTTTGCAGCGGCTCTGAGAGCAGCGCCTTACGGCCAGTTGAAAATTATGCTGCCCATGGTCGGAAGCATTGATGATGTGCGAAGGGCAAAAGCCATTTTAGCTGAAACGGTGGATGAGTTAAGTAAAAGAGGTGTCTTTTTCGACGACAAAGTTGATCTTGGCATTATGATTGAAGTGCCCTCGGCAGCCATATTTGCAGACCGTTTAGCCTGCGAGGTTGATTTTGCTTCCATTGGCACCAACGATTTGTGCCAATACCTCTTCGCCAGTGATCGCATGAATCCCAATATGCGTTCCTACTACCAGATGTTTTCGCCGGCCATGCTGCGAACACTGAAATACGCAATCCGATCGTTTAACGAGGCAGATAAACCAATTTCCATCTGTGGAGAGATGGCTGGCGATGCCAAGGCTGCGATTCTCCTGGTTGGTCTGGGATTAAAGTACCTGAGCATGAACAAGACTTCACTCGCACGTGTTAAAAAAGCGCTTCGGCAGGTTACGCTCAAAGACGCAGAACAGCTGGCGGACAAGGCATTATCCCTCAACACACAGGATGAGGTGTTACGATATCTTGATACACTGGACTTCTAAGCCCTCTTCTTGATGTTAAGCTTCGAGGTTGGAGGTAAATAATCTCTTTGCGAACATAAGGGTTTTCAAATATCCGATGTTTCAGGTAGTCATAGCTCGGGTTGTCTCGCTCATACCCGAATTTATTTGTTTGATGAGATTTTCGGGCGGGCGCTCTTTGACGATGTACTTTTCTTTGAAGGATTTAACCGATTCAAAACCGATGAATTTTCTTCTCATCGAAATTGCCAGACAAATAGAAGAATAACCTGGTAAGGCCGTTCCTCAAATGGATCCAATCCCTCAAAGATTATGGTTGAGGTCAGATGGAGGGGGGATCGCCTTTTGATTCTCCAGGTCCAGACCAAATTGAAAAGCTTGTAATGTTGGTTATAACCAACAAAATGTGTGATAATGGAGAAGGACAGTGAATGCGGAAAAACAGACAGGTGTTTTTTACAAGTCTATTTCCGGGTCAAGTCCTGTTGAACAATGGTTGGAAGAACAAAATGTCAGGATCGCGTCAAAAATACTCCGACAAATTGAGCACCTTGAGAAATTCTGGGGAAAAACCTTGCTGCCTTTTGTGAAAATTCTAAGAGAAGGCCTTTATGAACTCACGGTAAAGGCTGACGGACAACACCCGCGGATCATTTTCTTCTGCGATCAGGATGATAAGTTAATTTACCTCCATGGTTTCATGAAGAAACAGAAGAAAACGCCACGAAAGGAAATCGACATTGCTTCAAAAAGAAAGAATGATTTTTGTAAACGAAAGGAGGAGAAAAGATCATGAGGTTGAGTCAAAATTATCTGGAAGAACAGATGCAGAATGAAGAATTCCGGGCTGCTTATGATGAATGGGAACCAGATTTCCAGATTGCTGAGACGCTGATACAATTTCGAGCAGATAACAAACTGACACAAGCTGAACTGGCAAAAATGATCGGTATCAACAGGAGTGATTTAAGCAAGCTGGAATCAGCATCTGCCAACCCTACCTTGAAGACGTTAAAGAAAATTGGACATGCAATGGGAGCCAGGCTCAGGCTGAACTATGAGTGGGATAACGATCTGAAGGCCAGCGCTGCTTATCCGGTTGCCAATACGGCTGTCAGTTCCAAGATAGCTGATGAGGTTTGTTCATAATCTTTAGTTTGTTTAAGAAATTCAGAGAAAGAGGAAGACTCCGCAAAGTTGGTGAACGAACAACTGAACGACAATCTTTCGAGCAGTGGATGGATTTAAACTTCCACACGGGGTTGATCCGATTGTCTGACGTGTATCTTACCCCTGCCCCCCCCGCCTGTATCTCGTATACTTCCCCTCTCCTTCACGGATCAGGACCCCTTGGTTGACCAGTTCCCGGATCAACAAGATGGCGCTGGCCTGAGACATATTCAGGGCTTGCTCAATGTCCTTGCGGACGATCCTGGCCTTTCGGTCAAAGAGGGTTCTGATTACTTCTGTTCTTGCTTCCTTGGGCACAATATTCGGGAAGGGAGGCTCCTCAATTAGAAGGTATCCCTTAGTGTTTGTGACTTCATTGCGATTGGGCAGGGTGATCTTGAAAGCATTGTCCGATACCTGAATTTTGGGTTGCAGAAAGTTGCCCTGATAGCTGTTCCTGATTTTCGTTAATCCCATGCCGTAGGCTTCGATGAGATTCAGGCGATAGAGAACGTTCCCCAGGTGGGGATTTCGAAGGGCAGAAACCCCCAGCACGATGTCATCGTAAGTAATGCCACTGACAAGGCCGCCCAAGGTCACAAATTCCAGCCGGTCTTCAAAAAGGCTGATCAGGGTCGAATCACTGAAGGCATAATCCCGGTGGAGAATGGCATTCAACAAGGTCTCCCGGATGGCTGTTGGTGGATAATCCAGTTTCTCCTTTCTTTCCAGGCCGACAAAATCTGCGTGACTTCGATTGAAGCGGCTGATGTACTGAAAGCTTTCTTGCAGCTGTTGGATCAGTGAACCCGTAAATTCCTGCCTATCCTGGAAAACGCGCTTCTCCCTTTCCTCAAAGACACCCATTTTGATGGTGTGAACGCATTGATCAGAGAGGAGGAGTGCCAGATTGGCGAAAGTGCCATCCTCACCGATCAGGTGAAGAGAACGCTTCTGGATCTCACCAAAGTCAAGCCCGCGCTTCACAAAATAAGAAGTGATCTGATCAAATGAGAGATCCTGATTGAGAGACCGGGCATTCTCGTATCGGTCACCGCTGGTCTCCCTGATCATCTTGAGAATGGCCGCCGTGCTGGCGGGGACAGTCGATGAGCCCTGGCGGACAAAAACACCCTCCGGGCGAATGCCTTTGCCTGCCAGATAATAAGGCCTGGCTGTACCACGCTGGACCTGGATGACCAAAACGGACTTTCCTTCCATCGTTTCAAAGACAAGGTCGGTGAAGATGGTCAAGTCAGGCTCAATCCCATCCCTCAGACTATTGGCAACCCGAGTGATAAGGGCATCCCGATTGGTTACGCCTGCGACACTGCCGTCATCATTGACGCCAATCAGGATGCGGCCGCCTTCAGAGTTGGCAAAAGCGATCA
>CAZGCS010000044.1:2373-10431 GCA_964524395.1 uncultured Mageeibacillus sp. | reverse complement strand
GCTCACAGCGGTCACCATCTACACGGATGGCGCCTGTTCAGGCAATCCGGGGCCGGGGGGCTGGGCTGCCATTGTCCAGGCCATGGAGGTCGAAAAAGAGATGTCCGGCTATGAGGCCGACACGACCAATAACCGCATGGAGCTGACAGCGGCGCTCAAGGCTCTGCAATCGCTCAACCGCCCCTGCCGTGTTGATTTATACAGTGACAGTGCCTACCTGGTTTCCGCTTTTAACGAGGGCTGGATCGAGAACTGGCTGCGGCGCGGATGGAAAAATGCCGCCAAAATGCCGGTGGCCAACCGTGATTTGTGGGAAGCGCTCTGGGAGGAACACCTGCGTCACGACATTACCTGGCACAAGGTCAAGGGCCATTCCGACAATGAATACAACAACCGCTGTGATAAAATGGCGGTCGATGAAATACTCCGAAATGCGGGTTGAAACTGAAATAGAGGGTCATGAATGAGTCAGGGAGCGGATCATAATCGCGGGAAGCGTCATCTTCCTCCGTGGCAGCGTAGCCCCGGTGTCCGTAAGCCACGCGCCCTGCCCGGCAAGCGCCGGTCCGGAGCAGAGGACCGGGAACGGCTTCACTGTACCAGGGAACCGCTTTTGTCGGAGGAGGTCCTTGGCGTCGATCCCCGCTTTATCGGACGCATCTTTTCTGTGGAGGTGCAGCAAGTCAGATTGCCTGACGGACGGCATACGACCCGTGAAGTCGTCCGGCATCCCGGAGGTTCCTGTGTGGTGGCTCTCGATGAGTGGGGCTATATCTATCTCGTTCACCAGTACAGAGTGGGTACCGGCGGCCCGTCCCGGGAGCTTCCTGCCGGCAAGCTGGATCCGCCTGAGGATGCCCTGACCTGCGCGCGCAGGGAGTTGGCGGAGGAAACCGGCTTGACCGCGGATCGCTGGGATCTTTTGAGTCGTTTTTATCCCTCGCCGGGCTACACCGATGAAGTGATTCATATTTATCTTGCCCGTGAACTGATCAAGGGCTCTGCCAGTCCCGATGAAGGAGAGTTTATCTCCTGCGAGCGCATTCTTCTGGAAAAGGCGCTCAATCAGGTCATGGAGGGCATCCTGACCGATGGGAAAACTTGCCTTGGCCTTTTTTTGACTGCCCTGGAAGTGGGCTTCCTGAGGTAGCAAGCCACATGACGGATTCAAAGAAACAGGCGGACAGGATGCTTACAAGGCGCCAGCAGCGGGATATTTTAGGAACCTTGTTTCTTGCCCTCTCCTTGCTCATGGCCTTTGCCCTGTACGCACCCGCATCCTGGACAGGTTGGCTCGGCCGTGCGCTTTCCACAGTCAATTCCGGCCTGTTCGGAACAGCCGCGCTCATTTTGCCGCTCATTCTGCTTGTCTTCTCCCTCATGTTCTTTCTCCAGCGCCTGGCGACTGTCACTATCAAGCAGGCTGGTGCCCTCTTTCTGATCTACCTGATCGGAACTTCACTGATTTCACTTTTTGTTCTGCCTTATGAACAGCTTCTGGCGACCGCCAAGCCTTTGCCCCAAGGGGGGCTCGCAGGTTTTGACCTGATCCGCAAGCTCTGGCAATTTGGCCGTTTCCCCCAGGATATTCAAGCGGGAAATCGCTGGAGCGGTGGCCTGGCTGGCGGCCTGGTCGCCAATTCCCTGGAGCGGGTCGCTGGCCTGACAGGTGCCCTGATTATTCTCTTCGCACTTCTGGTGACGCTCCTTGTTTTTGCCTTTGGCCTGTCACCCTCGCGGATGGCGGGCTGGAGCACGTTTGTTCGTGATGAGGCGCCCGGTCCCGCAACCGAAACTAGTGAAGCGCCTGAGGAAACAGTTGAGTCACTGGAACAGCGGCCGGGATTATTGACCAGGCTTTTCAGGCGACGGCCTCCCGTTGCCCTTGAAGAGGAAGCGGAAACTCCTCCTGAAACAGTTCCTCCCGCGTCCGTAGGACCTGCCGGCTGGGACACGCTCTACGCGCCTGCAGAGGAAGAGGACGCGGGGCATGAGAGCAAGAGGGTTCAGTTTCAAAAACCTCCGCCCGGCTACCGGTCAACCGGCAGTGAAGTCAAGCCGCGCATGCCACTGCAGGGCGTTCCCTATCTCTTTTCTCCGCCTGCAGCGGCTTCTGCTCCGGCACCACCGGCTCCACAACAAATGAGCGGGTCAGGCATGGAGACTCCTGAGAGAACCATACGGCCTCCCCAATTCATGAAAGGAGCTGATCCTGCCGAGTCTGGCCGCAAAAAGCCGGTCAGGCGCTACCGGGCGGAGCAATTGAGCGTATTGTCTGAATACCGGCCGCCGCCCCTCAATCTTCTCAAAGAAGACAGCGGCATGAAAAAGACGCCCCAGGAAATCCGGGAGATTCGTGAACTGGGGCGAAAGCTGGAGGAAACCCTGGACAATTTCGGCGTCGATGCCCACATTGTCAATTACACGACCGGTCCCACCATCACCCGCTTCGAACTGGCACCCGGACCGGGAATCAAGGTGAGCAGGATTGTCAATCTTTCAGACGATATCGCGCTCAGTCTTGCGGCAATGGGGGTCCGCATCGAGGCGCCGATCCCCGGTAAGGCAGCCATCGGAATTGAGATCCCGAACAAAAAGATGAGCCCCGTTCTGCTGAGAAGCCTGCTTGAATCCAGGGAGTACCGCCAGGCGCGGGGCCCGCTCGTTGCGGCTCTTGGCCGGGACGTAGGCGGGGACGCCATCCTGTGTGACATCAGCAAGATGCCCCATCTGCTGATCGCGGGAGCTACCGGTTCGGGTAAGTCCGTGTGCATCAATGCCATCCTGGTCAGCATTCTTTACCGCTCATCCCCCAAAGAGGTCCGCATGTTGATGATTGACCCCAAGATTGTTGAGCTTAACGTTTATAACGGGATTCCCCATCTGCTTCAGCCGGTCGTCACCAATGCCGAAAAGGCTTATGGCGTGCTCAATTACGCGTGCACAGAGATGGAAAGGCGTTACCGGCTTTTTGCTGACAAAAAAGTGCGCGACATTGCCTCTTACAACGAAGCTGTCCGGCGTGGCAGGAAGGCGGATATGAATGAGGAAGCCATCCCCCATATCCTGATTGTCATCGACGAATTGGCGGATTTGATGGCCTTGACCCAGCACCAGGTGGAGAGCGCCATTTCAAGATTGATGGCCAAGGCCAGGGCCGTCGGCATTCATGTCATCATCGCGACCCAGCGGCCTTCGGTTGACGTTATTACGGGTGTCATCAAGGCCAACATCCCTTCGCGGATTGCCTTCGCCGTTGCCTCCCAGGTCGATTCACGAACCATCATCGATTCGGGTGGAGCGGAAAAACTCCTGGGCAGGGGAGACATGCTCTATTTTCCCCTCGGTTCGATCAAGGCGATCAGGGGCCAGGGAGCCTTTGTGAGCAACAGGGAAGTCGAGCGTATTCTGGCCTATATCAAGAGCTACTATCCGGCGGACTATGACGAAAAAGTGGCCGACGCCATTGAAAACCCCGATACGGAGGACAAGGGATCCCTGACTGAGGGCGGCGAGGATGAGTTGTTGATGGAAGCGCTCCGGGTTGTGGTGGAAGCAGACTATGCCGCTGTTTCTCTTTTGCAGCGAAAACTTCAGATCGGCTACCCCCGGGCGGCAAGATTGGTTGACCGGTTGAGCGAACTTGGTTATGTAGGTCCCTTCGAAGGCAGCAAACCGCGGAAACTCCTGATAACGCGTGACCAATACGATCGCCTTTCGCCGGATGAGTTCAACAGGGAAGGCGATGACAGTTTTGCGTGAGAGGGCTTTTACGGCAGATTCGGCTGAAGTAATCTCCGTCGGAACCGAGTTATTGGTCGGTCAGATTCTTGATACCAACGCCTGCTTCCTGTCACGGCAACTGGCCGGGCTTGGTATCTCCACCTACCGCCACACCGTTGTTGGCGACAATCCGAAGCGTCTGGAGACTGCAATCCGTGCGGCCCTGGCTGAAAATGACCTGGTTGTCACGACAGGAGGCTTGGGACCGACCGCAGATGATGTGACGGCAGAGGTGGTTGCGGCCGTCGCGGGCCTTCCTCTCGTTAAAGACCAGGCGGTCATGGATGAGCTCCGCGAAAGGTATCCCGACACATCACGCTACGATTTTTCCTCTTACCCTCTGGTGCCCCGCGGCGCAGTCATTTTCAAAAATGACCGGGGAACTGCGCCGGCATCTCTTGTTTACCTGAAGGAGCATGATCATCAAAAAGCCATTCTGATGCTGCCCGGCCCGCCCGACGAGATGGAGCCTCTCTTTCTTGCCGTCGTCCGTCCTTTCCTGGAGACCTTGAGCCATCACCGTTTTATCCACCGTTACGTCCGCCTGTTCGGAATCGGGGAATCGAAAGCAGAAGAGCGTATCCGGGACTTGTTGGAGAACCAGAGGGAAGTGACCCTGGCACCCTACGCGTCCCTGAAGGAGGTCATCATCCGGGTCTCCCAGCGTTTGGGGGAAGGTGACGGCAGAGATCTGACGCAAGCTCTGGTCGGTGAATTGAAGGACCGGTTCGGACCCCTTGTATTCGAGACCGGCACACGGCCCCTGGAAGTGGTTCTGCTGGATCTTCTGCGGGAAAAGGGCTTGACGGTGGCTTTTGCGGAGTCATGTACAGCAGGGATGGCTCTTTCGACCCTGGCGGATGTAGCCGGTTCTTCTGCGGTTCTGCTGGGGGGGGTGGTTACTTATAATAATGAAATGAAAAACCGTTTGCTGGGGGTCTCCACGAAAATCCTGTCAACTGCCGGAGCCGTCAGCGGCCCCGCCGCAGCCGCCATGGCCGAAGGTTGCCTGGACAGGACCGGCGCTGATCTGACCTTATCCTTTACGGGGATCGCCGGTCCGGGCGGCGGGACGGAGGCGATACCGGCAGGAACGGTATGGATTGCCTGCGCCAGGGCAGGAACTTCGACGGTGGTCAAAAGGTTCCATTTCACGGGGGATCGCAACCGCGTCCGGACCCGGGCGGTCTATACCGGCTTCGATCTTGTCCGCAGGCTGTTGCTCGATTTATGAGAAGGCGCAAGGAGCAATACGGCCGGCTGTTAACGGATTCGCGCAAGGCCGGCATGCGTGTTCTATCTCCAGGAAGGGCTACGGCTCTCCTCATGTTTTCGCTGGCAACGGCCAAATTGACCGGTTTTGCCAGAGAGATCCTGATCGCACCAACTTTCGGCTATGGTGTCAATACAGACGCCTATTTTATCGGTTTTCAGATTCCCGACCTGTTTTATCAACTGCTGGTCGGCGGTACTTTTGCCGCCGCGGTCACACCGGCTGTATCCTCCGCTTTGGCCCGTGACGAGGAAAAGAAGCTTTGGCGGAGCCTCAGCACCCTGATCAATGTTTTCCTGATCGCCTTCCTGGTTGCCATTCTACTGGGTGAGTTGTTTGCGGGACCCATCATACGCCTTTACAATCCCAACAAGGACGCGGCCATCATTGAACGGGCTGTCGCCGTCGCAAGGATGTTGTTTCCCCAAACCATCTTCCTGTTCCTGGCCGGCATGTGCGTGGGTATCTTGAACGGCCACAAACTCTTTCAGCGTGCGGCTTTTACGACAACACTCTACAACATTGTCTGCATCTTTTTCATGATCCGCTGGGGCGACCAGACACCGGGTGCGCCTGCCAAGGTTGCGCTCGGCATTGTGATCTCCGCAGCCATCAATTTTTTCTACCTGGCCTTCATGGCCAGGCGTGTCATCCACTACAGGCCGCATATTGACCTGCAGGATCGCGGTTACCGGCATCTGATGCGGCTTGCGATCCCGACCCTGATTTCAGGTACGGCAATCCAGCTCAACTCAATCATTCAAACCGGTTTTGCCAACCAGTTTACCGGAGCTGTCACTTCACTGCGTCACGCCCAGACCATGTGGAAATTGCCATACGGGATCTTCGCGCTGGCCGTCGCGAGCGTCATGTCTCCCAATCTGACCCGGGCTTTTGCCAACCGCAATTACGAGGACATGAGAAGAATCTATTCTGAATCACTTCGCCGGGCGCTTTACTACGTCACCCCCTTCGTCCTTATCTTTGCAGTCATGGCGGAAGAAACGGTTGAGGTGGTCTTTCAATGGGGCGGGGCCATACCCCTTGAAAACCTTCTCATTGAAGGAAGCCTGCTTCGTCTCTACAGCCCGGCAATTTTCTTTCTGACCTTTTACGAAGTGGTCAACCAGGCTTTTTATGCCCGTCACATGACACGCGTGTCTCTTGTGACCTCCCTCATATCCCTGGTTCTCAACCCGCTCTTCTGTGTCTTGTTCACAAAGGTTTTTGATTTCGGCATTTATGGTTTGCCGATCGCCTATATTCTGAACAGCGCCATCAACATGGTCATGATCGCGATCCTCTATCGCCTCCATATTAAAAAGGCCAGACCCTACCGGATGCTGCCTTTTTATCTGAGGCTGGCCCTGTGTTCAGCAACGACCGTTCTTGTTATCCTGGGCTTCAATACCCTGCCGCTTGAACCGGCAAACAAGTTGATGCAGCTTGTGTTTTACACCATCAAGGCGGGCCTGGCCATGATGACTTATTACCTGACGGGGATCGCCATCAATTTCCGGGAGTCCCGGGATTTGCAGGGCATGATCCGCCGCTTCCTGAAGCTTTCGCCTGCCCGCTCCTGACCGGTACGACAGGCCGGGTCAAATAGACGATCAAAGGCAGTTGCGGAATAGGGGTTTGATTGACGCGACACGACACTTTCGGTAAGATGGAATCAAGCGAGAAGGAACAAAAGTTCTGAACTGTCAACCGGGAAAGGTTGCATGAAAATAGCAGGAGGTTGCCATGGCCAAGGGAGCCAAATCAAAACAGGATATCAAGCCAAGAGAAGATAAAGACCGTCAGGTCGCGCTCAAAGCGGCACTTGACCGAATCGAAAAAGACTTCGGCAAGGGCGCCGTCTTGACCTTGGGCGACACGGAAGTCATGGAAGTGGAGTCGGTCCCGACCGGATCGCTCTCATTGGATGTGGCGCTGGGCATTGGCGGCTTGCCGCGTGGCAGGGTGATTGAGGTTTACGGGCCTGAGTCTTCGGGCAAAACAACGGTGGCGCTGCACAGTATTGCGGAAGCCCAAAAACTTGGCGGCATTGCCGCCTTCATTGACGCGGAGCATTCACTTGATCCATCGTATGCTGCCAATCTCGGCGTCGATATTGAGAACTTGATTGTTTCCCAGCCCGATTACGGTGAGCAAGCGCTTGAAATCGCGGAAGCCCTGGCCCGGTCGGGTGCCGTCGACGTCATCGTGATTGATTCGGTCGCCGCCCTGGTGCCGCGGGCCGAGATTGACGGAGAGATGGGCGATGCCGTTGTGGGCCTTCAGGCCCGATTGATGTCGCAAGCCCTGCGTAAATTGGCTGCAGTCATTAATAAAAGCCGCACCATGGTCATCTTCATCAATCAGTTGCGCGAGAAGATCGGTGTCATGTTCGGCAGCCCCGAAACGACGACAGGAGGCAGGGCCCTCAAGTTTTATGCCAGCGTCAGGCTCGACATCCGCCGCATTGGCAAGATCGAGATGGGGGACAAGCTGATCGGCTCAAGGACGCGGGCCAAGGTGGTGAAGAATAAAGTGGCGCCCCCCTTCCATGAAGCGGAGTTCGATATCCTGTACGGCCGCGGAATTTCTCAAACCGGCTGTGTGCTGGATATGGGAGTTGACGCGGATATTATCAAAAAGAGCGGTTCCTGGTTCTCTTACAAAGATCAGAGGCTGGGCCAGGGGCGTGACAACGTGCGGGCCTTTCTTGAATCGGAAGATAACCGCGAACTCTATGAGGAGATTGAGGAGGAAGTCCGCGCCCATTACCTGGATGACTCCGGTCACCAGATTGAGGATACCGGCCAGGCTGGCCAGAATGGTGAAGATTTACTTGATGCCGATGTCGACGCCATGCTCGGGCTCGATTTATGAGTTCCTGTCAACCCTTTGAAGAAGCGCGAAAGAAAGCAGCAGCCTTCATCGGAATTGACCGTTCGAAATCGTCCGGCCGGGTCAGGCGCAACCTCCTGCAAAAGGGGGTTGACCCCCGGATTGCC
>CAZGCS010000044.1:0-2273 GCA_964524395.1 uncultured Mageeibacillus sp. | reverse complement strand
CTGGCGAGGGGAGTGATCAGGGAGCTATTGGGATTGGAATCATGAATCAATCCTTTTATCTCCTGTCACTTGGATGCCCCAAGAATGAGGTTGATTCGGAATGCATGAGCGCCCTGCTTAAACAGGCAGGCTTTTGCTTCACGGACAATCCGGCTTCTGCCCGTTACCTCATCGTCAATACATGTGCTTTTATTGAACCGGCTGTAGAGGAAGCCATTGAGGCCATCCTCGAACTGGCGGAGCAGAAGGGGGACGATTCTTTTCTGCTTGTAGCAGGCTGCCTGCCCCAGCGTTACAAGGGAGAACTCCTGGTGGAGTTTCCTGAGGTGGATGCCATACTCGGCACGGGAGAATACGGCCGCGTTGCCGATACGCTCAAGAGCCTGGCCAGGGGGGACGACCTGCGCTCACACCGGCCGGGTCCGCCGGGCAATGTTGCTTACCTGAATGTCCGCCGGACTCCCTCCGCGCCCGCGGGAACGTTCGCTTATTTGAAAATTGCGGAAGGTTGCTCCAATGCCTGCGCCTATTGCACCATCCCCCGCCTGCGCGGTCCCCAGCGGTCCAGGGAGCCGCAGGCCATCCTGACTGAGGCACGGATTTTGGCAAGCCAGGGGGTACGCGAACTGATCCTGGTCGCCCAGGACACAACACGCTACGGTTGTGACCTGTCGGAAAAACCGACCCTGACCGGTCTTTTAAGGCTCTTGACTCAAGAGCTGCCAGGGATCGACCTGATCCGTTGTCTCTACTTCTATGCGGACGCAGTAACCCAAGAGCTCATTGAAGAAATTGCCGCCAATCCAAAGCTGGCCCATTACATTGACCTTCCCATTCAACACGCTTCCGACGCGATTCTCGCGCGCATGGGACGTCATGAAACGATCGGGAAAATCACCGGTGTGATTGAAAATTTCCGCCGGCATATCCCGGATGTGGTCATCCGGTCCACCCTGATCACCGGTTTTCCCGGGGAGGGAGCGGAAGAGTTTCAAGCCTGTCTCGATTATGTCAAGAAAATCCGTTTTGACCGGCTTGGCTGCTTTGTTTATTATCCCGAAGAAGGCACGCCTGCCGCTCTGATGCCGGATCAGGTCCCACGGGCCACAGCTACTTACCGCGCAGACCAACTCATGGAAACCCAAAAGAAAATCGCGCTCGAAGCCAACCAAAAAAGGATTGGCCAGGTAACGCGCGTCCTTTTTGAAGGGGTCGATGCGCGTGGTATACTCTTTCAAGGGAGAAGCTACGGTGAGGCGCCGGATATTGATCCCGTTATTTTTGTTGCGGCCACAAGTCCTGATCTTGTGATTGGCAGCAGACCGTCCGTGCGCATTGTGGACGCCGGACCCTATGAATTGGTAGGTATGACTGTAGATGAACATTGCGAATAAGTTGACCCTTTCGAGAATCGTCATGATTCCATTCATCCTGTTTTTTCTCTTGCCGCTGCCCTATTGCGAGACCTGTGCTTTTTCCGGCTTTATCGTGTCGGCGCCCGGCCGGGTGATCGCATTTGTCCTTTTTGTTCTGGCAGCCATGACTGACCTGCTGGACGGGATGCTGGCACGCAAGCAGGGTCTGGTTTCCAATTTCGGCAAGCTTGTGGATCCCATCGCTGATAAACTTCTGGTCCTGTCTGTCTTCACCGCCTTCGTCCAGCTGGGACGGATCTCCACCTTCGTCATTGTCCTGATCGCAGCCCGCGAGTTTATTGTGACGGGGATCCGCGTCATCAGTGTTGAGCAGGGACAGGTGATCGCGGCGAGCTGGTTTGGGAAAGTCAAGACTGTCTTCCAGATTATCACCCTCGGCGCATTGATGTTTGAACCGATTATTGTCCAGTGGTTCGATCCATCCCTGCCCTTTCTGGGTTACAGCCAGCCGTGGACGATCCCCGGTGATGTGATGGTCGCAATCACCCTGCTCTTAACTTTGTTTTCAGGCCTTGACTATTGGCTGAAAAATAAAGAGTTCTTATCGGGTGCGCTCCGGGTTTGACGGGTCGCGCGCCGCAGAACTCCATGAATTTGACTACAGGAGGTTCCTTTATGACAAAACAGGAAATCATGGACCGTATCAGAACGATATTGGCGGATCAGTTGAGCATTGATGCTGAGTCAATTGAGATGACCTCAAGCATCATTGATGATCTTAACGCAGATTCCCTCGATATCGTTGAAATGGTCATGTCGCTTGAATCCGAGTTTGACATGCAGATCATGGACGAAGAGGCGGAACGTATCCGTACCGTCGGAGATGCCGTCGACTTC
>CAZGCS010000043.1:0-10537 GCA_964524395.1 uncultured Mageeibacillus sp. | reverse complement strand
GAAAGGTCGAGATAAATGGTCATCCAAGACAGAACCCGGCTTACAGGCTGACTCAGTTAACTGATCATGGGGAGTCGCTTATGAAGACGTTGCCGCGCGGCACTTTTATCCTTGAAAAAGAAAAGAGACCTTTCTGGAATAACAGGGGCCTGGCCCTGATGGCCTTTGTCATCCCCTTCGTGGTGCTGGGTCTTGCCTATGGGGCTCTTCAAGTATTTCCCTTTGGCGGCCGCCACATACTGACCGTGGATCTTTTCCACCAGTACGCGCCATTCCTGGCTTTGCTGCGCGATAAAATCTTATCGGGCGGCTCCCTTTTCTATACAAGCATGGCGGGTCTTGGAACGAACTTCTACGCCCTCTTTGCCTATTACCTGGCCAGTCCTTTCAACCTGCTTTTGCTCTTGTTCCCTCCGGCTTATCTCACGGAGGCGGTCTTCTTCATTACCCTTTGCAAAATCGGTTGCGCCGGTCTTAGCTTTTATTATTACCTGCGCGTCAGTTTTTGCCGCCGCGGTGCGCTGGCGGTCGCCTTTTCCACCTTTTATGCCTTGTCCGGTTTTGTCATGGCTTACTCCTGGAATATTATGTGGCTGGACACCCTGATCCTTCTGCCCCTGGTGCTGCTGGCCCTGATACGCCAGATCAGGGACGGGAAGTGGCTGCTTTATCCCCTGTCGCTGGCTCTGCTGCTTGTGACCAACTATTATCTCGCCTTTTTCGCCTGTCTCTTTCTCGCCCTCTACTATCCGGTGCTCCTTCTTCGCTACACGCGTGACAAACGCCTGCTGGCCAGGCTGGCCACTTTCGGCAAAACAGCGGGTTTGACCCTTGTCGGTCTCGCACTGTCCGCTGTTGTCCTCTATCCCACCTTCCGGTCTCTTGCTATTACTTCCGCGGCGGGTGACAAGTTTCCTGCCACAGTTGAGCTCGTGGGCCGGCCCCTTGCCTACCTGGGCCAGCTCTTTCCCTTTCTGCAGCCTACGGTCCGTTCGGGATCGCCCAACTTATACTGCGGCCTTCCTGTCCTGATTCTATTGCCGGTTTTCTTTCTTTCCGGCCGCATCCGCTTGCGTGAGAAAATTCTGAATGCTTTCCTGCTGCTCTTCCTTTTCCTGTCTTTTGACATCAATGTCCTTGATTTCCTCTGGCATGGCATGCATCATCCCAACCAGCTGCCCTACCGCTTCTCTTTCGTCGTCATCCTGCTCCTTTTGACTCTCGCTTATGACGGCCTGCGATCAATGCGCGAGTTCCGGCCTGTTGAAATCGGGCTCCTGGGCCTCAGTTTCATGCTGGCCATCCCCCTGGTCGCCGCCATCGAACCCGACATCAAACTGTCACCCTGGACCCAGTGGGGCGCGATCGGGCTCATGGCGGTCTATACCCTTGTATTTTCGAGTTTCCGGACCCGTCAATACAAAAGGCGGCTTCAGGTCAATTTGCTGATCGCCCTCATGCTCCTTGAAATTGTCCTGTCCACCTTGTCAGGGCTCTATCATATGGACCGGAATGAGTATTTCGGCAACCGGGACACCTATTCGGCCGGAGACACGGTCTACTCCATCCGCCAGGCCATCAGCCAGGTTGACAGGCTCAACCAGGGGGATTCTTTCTACCGGCTTGAAGTAAGGCCTTCCAAGACTTCCAACGATCCTGCCCTCTACGGTTACCGCGGACTTTCCCTCTTTGCCTCAACGTCTCCCGGCGATCCTGTTTCCTTCTTCAAGCACCTTGGTTTTCAAAATAACGGGGTCAACAGCTACCAGTACCGGGGGGCTACTCTTTTCAGTGAGGCTCTGCTGGGGATAAGGTTTGTGATCCTTCGAGAGGAGAGCGGGCTCGACGAATCGGCCCGTCAGCTTGTTCTGGGCAATGAACTGATCTCCGTTTACGAGAACCCCTGCGCTTTTCCTCCCGCCTTCCTTGCCGACGCCGGTCTTCTGGACTATACCGGGACCAACAGCAATGCTTTCATTAACCAGAACCGCCTTGCCGGCGCCTTGTTCGGAGCAAGGGCGGATCTTTTCGAGGAGTTAAGGCATGATGAGCTGACGGGAGGCGCGCTTACCTCATCGGGAAGTGGCCTTTTCAGATTTACGAAAGCAGCGGCGGATCAGTCGGCCGGGCTGAATATCAGCTGGACCGCCAACAGGACAGGCCCTCATTATCTGAGCCTGGATCTGCGCGGCCACGATACAGACAGCATTGAAGCGTCCCTCGGGACTACCAGTGTCCAGCTGGACGGCAAGAAGAAGATCATTGAACTGGGCAGCCTCAACCAGGGTTCTGAGATTCATCTTTCGATCCGGCTTTCCGAAACTGCACCCGAATCAGGATCATTTGAGGCGCGGATTGCCTCTTTGGACATCGATGCCGTGGATGTGCTCTCCCTTGAAGCCAACCGCCGTGCCCTGGAGGGCTTCACCATGAAGGAAGATCACTTTTATGGTGAGATTACGGCGGAGGAGGATGGCGTGCTGCTGGTCAGCGTACCTTACGATCCCGGCTGGACGGCTTATGTGGACGGGGAGCCGGTTGCCATCAAAGTCCTTGATGGTGCGCTGATGGCGCTCCCCCTTAGCTCCGGAGCCCACCGTGTCTTTTTTGCCTTCCTGCCGGTCGGTTTTCACCAGGGCCTCTACGTCTCATTGGCAGCTCTTTGTGTCCTGCTTATTCTTGCGGGTGGCCAGCTGGCTGTGAAAATTCAGCGAAGAAAAAGACTTGAAGATCCTTTTGGCGGAAACAGGGAAAGAGGAGAGGATCAGGAAAGTGTGACCCAGAGTACATCAGACCCCGATCAAGCATGATAAAATCACGACGGACGGATGGAGTCGACCTGATGAAAGGGAGTGCTCACATGAAAGAAGTCAAATTTTATTATTGCCAGGATGGTGACAAATTGGTCTACATGCTCAATGAAGGCACGGGAAAAATGACCTGTTGCGGCGAGCCCATGTCTCTGCTCCATCCCGGGAGAATCGACACCATGGAGGATAAACACATCCCGCAGGTCACGCGGGAAGCGGGAAGGATCCATGTTGTTGTCGGAAAAGAGGAACACCCCATGACTTCGCAACGCCACATTTCCTGGATTGCCGCAGTTCAAGGTGACAGGGTACAGTTTTTGCATCTGCACCCGGGTGATGAACCCAAAGCGTCATTTTTCGTGGAGGAAGGGCCGGTGCAGGTCTATGGTTTTTGCAACCTGCATGGCCTGTGGATGACTGAGGTCTGACAGATCACCGCATGACTCAGACAAAGGCGGGCGCTAGGGGCGTCCGCTTTTATCTTCCTGGAAAAACACCTCTTTTTCCTTGTGCGTCAATTCCCGAAAGCTGCCTTCAGCCAGTGATCCCAGTGTAATGTGCATGATCCGGATGCGGACCAGGTCAGTCACCCGGTAGCCAAGCGTTTCACACATGCGGCGGATCTGGCGGTTGAGGCCCTGACGCAGGATGAGATGGAATTCGCGTTCTCCTGTCTTCCAGGCAGTAGCGGGAAGTGTTGTCCGGCCCAGGATTGTGACGCCTGAACGTATGGCCTGCAAAAACTCCTCATCGATCTTCCGGTCCACGGTGACGACATACTCTTTCTCGTGGCCGAAGCGGCTGTGCATGATCCGGTGCGCAAGCGCGCCGTCGTCAGTCAGAAGGATCAGGCCCCGCGTATCCCGGTCAAGGCGGCCGATGGTGAAGATACGACGGGGATAGTTGATATAGGAAATGATGTTGTCACGCCGGGCAGGGTCGCTGGTGGAGGTGATCCCTTTGGGCTTGTGGAAGGCAAGGACAACTTTTGATCCGTCGGACCAGGGTTCAAGCGGGCGGCCGTCCACTGTGACCAGGTCTCCGGCTTCGACCAACATGCCGGTGCGGGCAGGACTTCCGTTGATCAGAACACGGCCTTCCTGGATATACCTGTCTGCCTGGCGGCGGCTGCACAAGCCGGAAGAAGCAATAAAGCGGTTAATTCTCATCCGCAGGGGTAAGTGCCGGATTGTCGGCGTAGGGGATTAGCAGCTTGAAGACAGATCCCTGGCCTTTGACGCTTTGGACCATGATATCGTAGCCGAGCTGCCGTGAAATCTCCCTTGCGATGGACAGGCCAAGTCCGGTGCCGGGTTCCCGGTGCGCCTTGTCCTCCTTGTAGAAGCGGTCAAAAACATACTCGATTTCCTGCGCATCAATGCCGCTTCCGGTATCTTCGACGGAAATGGAGGCACCATTGTAATCCGGGGCGACCCTGACCGTGATGGTTCCGCCGCGTTTTGTGAATTTAATGGCATTGTCGAGCAGAATGACAAGTATTTGCTCAATCCGGTCTGCGTTGCCCCAAACGGGTGGCGGGTCCTCATCGATTCCCACCGTCCGGAGCTCCAGACCCTGATCCGCGATAATGGCCTCAAAATTGTTGACAACATCCCGGGCGACGGCGGCAAGGCTGACCGGTTCCTGCTCAACCGGTGTTGTGTCAGCCTGGATCCGTGACAGTTCGAGCATGTCGTTGATCAGGCGTGACAGGCGCAAGGTCTCGCGAAGAAGGATTTCATGGTAACGTTTCTGATCGCCGGGAGAGGTGACCATGCCTTCCGTCAGCGGTTCCAGCAGGCCCCTCATGGCCGTAAGCGGCGTGCGGAGCTCGTGAGAGACATTGGCCACGTATTCGCGCCTGGTCTGTTCCAGCCGCTCGGCCTGAGTGATGTCCCGGAAAAGTCCCACCGCGCCGTTAACTACCTGTTGTTCGCTGACCAGGGGTGTAATGACCACCTGGATCTGCCGGTGATCCTTGGCGATCACGCAGGTCACGGTCTTATTGGAATCCATGGCCTCCTTGAAAAAGTGATCAATTCTGCTCTCCTGAAGCAAACTCCCGGGGTCGGTTTGGCCGGCATAATTTTTGTCAAGACCGAAAACCGAATACAGGCGGTCGTTGTACTGCATGATGCTGCCGTTGCGGTGAACGGCTACGATGCCCTCGCCGATGCCGTCGATGACCTGTTTGAGGCGCACGGCATGGTCGCGAAGCTGCTGGAAAGACTCCGACAGGTCTTCAGCCATTTTGTTGATGGTGCGGGCAAGGTCACCCATTTCACCCTCCTGGCTTTCATCCGCGCGCCTGGAGAAGTCTCCGCGGCTCATGGCCAGTGTGGCTCTGCGGATCGATTCGATGGGTTGAACGATCCGAAAGGCAGCGATGACAACGGGAATGACCATAATCACAAGAACAATGAGCGAGGAGGTAAGAAGCGCGAAGTTAAGGCTCTGAATACCGGCACCCACTTCTTTCATCGGCTGGAGGAAGACGGTTGTTCCGGTCCGGCCCCCGCCGCTCCGCCCGATGGGGACTGACAGGATGAGGAAACGGTCGCCCGCGACAGGAAGATTGATGTGGCTGAGCTTGTGCGGGTCATCACTTTTCGAAAGCTGCCTGTGTTCCTTGAGGGCGATGGATTCAAGATCACCCGCCAGTCCGTCCAGCGGTTCCGGCAAGGGCGTATGGTAGCGTATTCCCTGGTCGTCGACGATGTAGATCCAGTTGCCGAAAAGCTCGTAGGCATGTTCGATCAGGTCGACACAAAAGGTCAGTCCGTTTTCATGAAAGATATTTTGGGAGATCAGATTGGCGCGCGGCAACAGCTCCCGCGCCTTAATCCGGTTAAAAACGGGATTGGCGACAAAACTGTAGAAGATGGCAGTCAAAACCGTCCACAGCATGAGCGCGGTAATCAGCAACAAAAAAATGCGTCGGACCAGGAAACGGTTTTTCATTTCAAATCAGCTGGTTGCCTCAAACTTGTAGCCGACGCCGTAGACGGTGATCAGGCCATATTTGGGATGATCGCTGTCGATCTTCTGACGGATCCGCTTGATATGGGTATCAACCGTGCGTGTGTCTCCGAAGTAGTCATAACCCCATACCTTGGACAGGATTTGTTCGCGGTCCATGACCTGGCCCGCGTGCGAGGCCAGCAAGTAGAGAATCTCAACTTCTTTCGGCGTAAAGGCAACGACTTGATCCTTGACTTTGACCTGGTAGTTGTCAAGATTGATCTCCAGGCCGTCAAAGCGGAGAATGGAAGGTTTCTGCCCGGATTCCGTATCCTGGATCCGGCGAAAGAGAGCCTTGATGCGGGCAATGACCTCACGCGGGCTGAAAGGTTTGACAATGTAATCGTCGGCGCCAAGCTCCAGACCGAGTACCCGGTCGATTTCCTCGCCCTTGGCCGTCAGCATGATGATGGGCACATTGCTGGTCTTGCGTATGGTCCGGCAGACATCGGTACCGGACATCTTGGGCATCATCAGGTCGAGGATAATGAGATCGGGTTTTTCATGCAGGGCCTTCTCAAGCGCTTCCTCGCCGTCATAGGCAGAGGAATGCGGGAAATGTTCCGCGTCAAGATAAAGCCCAAGCGACTCATGGACAACAGGATCGTCATCACAGATCAAAATATGAGGAGTAGTGGACATGGATACCTCCTGACCTCCATGGATTGGGTCAACAACACCCTCATTATATAACAAGCAGCTCAAGGGGTTTGGCGGAAGACCGGTCTGAAGAAGCGCGATCGTGCTATTCTCTTCACATGGCTATGATTTTTGAAACGCCGCAGATACTTTTTGAGGATAATCACCTCCTTGTCGCGCTCAAGCCACCCGGCCTCCCGGCCCAGTCCGGCCGTCAGTCCCTGCCCGATATGGCCGGCCTGCTCAAGCGTGATCTGGCTCTTCGCCACGGCAAACCCGGCCAGGTCTTCCTGGCGCTGGTCCATCGTCTCGACCAGCCTGTCAGCGGGCTCATGGTTTTCGCCAAGACCTCCAAAGCCGCCTCCCGGCTGTCCAAAGCCTTCCGGGAACGCCAAGTGGAAAAAGATTACCTGGCCCTGGTCAGGGGGCTTCCCGGCGGGAATGAGGGCAGCATGTCCGATTGCCTGTCCCGCAAGGAGATCGACGGCCGTGTCAGGCTGGTCGCGGACGGTGAAGGCTACAGGGCTGATCTGAAATGGAAGGTACTGGCCCGCGATGAGGGCAGGGAGGAGGCCCTGCTCCTGATTGACCTGATCACCGGCCGGCGGCATCAGATACGCGCCCAGATGGCCGCGCATGGCCTCCCTTTGCTGGGAGACCGGCGTTATGGCCTCATGGATGAAAGAGACGGGCAGGTGCCCACCATCGCACTTCATGCCTGCGGCCTCAGTTTTCCGCACCCGGTCAGGGAAGAGTTGATGACCTTTCGTTCGGGACCCGGGATCAACCCCTCTTTTTCTGAGGAAAACGCCAGAGTGTTCGAAGCTTACCAGGCTTCATCCGATCCTGACCCGGCAGATTTCCTGTAGTAGGCACTGACCAGAGGCCGGTATCCGCATTGTTTCAGCATGGTATAGGGAACCTTGGCCAGAGAAGCCTTATTGTGCCTGCCGGTTATAAGATAGCGTTGGTATTGCTGCATGTAGGCATCAATCCGGCGCAGGGATCCATCTGTTGTCAGCAAGGGGAAGAACCAGCGTGACCAACAAAGGTCGCGGCCGTTCCTGCTGTAAAATTTCGTATTGAACTTTCGGTTGAAAGCCTTGAGCGCGCGCTCGGGCTCGGCTTCTTTTCGTAGCATCCAGCGGCGCAAGGACCGGGCGGCGCGCCGGATACGTCCCATTAACTTCCTGACGGTGGCCGGCGCGATGTCGATCACCCCGTCTTTGTATTGGAAGCCGAGGAAGGACCAGGCACCACCCGGTTCGATCACCTGTTCCTTACTTTCATTGATCGTCAGCCGGTAGCGGTCAAAGTAGTCTTTCAAAACCGCCCGGTGCTCCATCAACCGCCCGTGGTAGTCAAAAATAATAATGTCGTCTGAATAGCGTGCATAGCGGATCCCTTCGCGCGCGAAATGGAAATCGACTTCGGCCAGGTACAGATTGGCCAGGAAAGGTGAAGTCGGTGTTCCCGCCATCACACCCCTCGTCTCCCGTATCACCTGGCCGTTCCAGACAGCCCGGTCATCGCCGATCAGGGAAAGGAGCAGACGCAGAAGCGGCGGGTCATCGTCAACCACCTGACAAAGAAGATCTGAAAGGATGGCAGTGTCGATGCTGTTGAAGTAATTGCTGATATCCGTTTTGTAGCACCAAAGCGATGACACGGCCGGGTCCTGGACCAGGTCGGTGAAAGCGCGGCGTACACCGGTATTTCTCCGGAAGGCGTAACAATTGGGAGCGAGCCGGCCGTCGTAATGGTAGAGCAGATAAGCCAGCAGTTTGAGAATCATATTTTCCTCACTGGAAAAGGTGTAGACGACCCGTTTTTTAGAGGTTCCCAGCTTGTTCAGTTCACGGCGCTCAGGAATACCGAAGGCGAAGGATTCTTCCATGATCCGGTCAGTCAGGGGCAGGTAGTCGCGGTTTTCAATGAAATCCGTAAGTTCTTCCCTTTCTGTCGGGTCGAGCAAGTCCCTGGAGCACTTGTATTCGAGAAATTCAAGCCAGACTTCGTGTTGGCCAAGTTTTTCGAGCATGATATCTCCCTGAACTGCGCAGCCCCGCCCAAGCGGGGCCGCGCGCTGCGGGAAAGCCTTTGAAGGCCACGTTGTGGCCACGAAACCACACTGGCACACAGCCGTCTGCACAGCTTTCCATGTGTGCCGCTTCGTTCCGGCGCAGACGTTTAAGAAACATCCCACAGGGTACTTGGATTATGGCGAAGGTAAGACGGGCTGTCAAGACAGGAAAGGCATACGGCGGCAAATACAGGATGCTCTTGTGGCATCCTGCATCAAAACGAATAAAACCCGCATGAGAAAGACACTGTTACTCCCCCCGTCCCATAGAGTATGAATAAAGTGACCAAAAGCAATCAATCAGTCAGTGTTTTTTTGATAAGAATAATATTTTCCTCCACTACTTCTTCCCAAGATAAGTCATCAACAAAATATGATTGTCGCTTAAAACCATTCCATGCTGTCTCCATGATTGAACTGGAAGCTACTTCCTGCATGATTTGGTTGCAAGTACCAATTTGTTGCTCAGAGTGGCGTTTTTTTGCTGTATTCACGATAGCGCTGCGGAGAGTATGGAGGTCAACGCCACCTTGCCTTGACAAAAGAAAAATATCGTAAAAATCTCTCATTCTGGTATTCGCTGTGCCCCTGGCGATCATCGTTTCAATTTTCTCCGCAAGCAAGGTTTCCAGATTGTAAGCCATAAGTTGAATGCTGCGATCTTCAAACATCAGCTTGTAATTGTAAGAAATTGCTTCCGGAGTAATAACATCGTCAGATGACAAGTCGATTCGAATGGCCTGGCGAATACGATCAAAAGTTCCCAGAAGCGCAAAGCGTATTCCTGGATGGTCAAGTTCTCCCATGATCACTGAGACTTTGCTCAAGATGAAATCCACTTGGTCGTTAAGCGGTATGTCAATGATCTCCTGAATAATTTGCGTCGCATCTTTCTCGTTTAGCGTTATGCTTTTCACGGTAGAATCAATATCCATTGTGGCGCGTAAATCAAGACCAACGAGTGATGCAATCAGTAGCCCGCCTTTCAGTACGAGATTTTCTTGATAGGCAGAAGCTGAGATACGTTCTAAAAATCTTTCCATAAAAAAATTGCGCAAGTAGATTTGTGATTTATAACTATCCCCATGAGTCAGATTATGAATTTTGGCCTTTAGTTGCCGAGTATCTCGAATCACAACAGCACCTCCATATACTTTCTCATTTCTTTCTCCAGATTAAATGCATTGGCATAACGCATTAGAAGGGGAAGATTTTTATCCGTGCGTTCAAAATACATCCTGAAAGCCGTTTGGAAAATTTGAATATCGGTATTGACTTTGTTTCCAAGCAGATCGCAGATGGCCCGCTCTTTATCATAGGCCGCGACCCTGTGTCCCATAGGAGTTTCTAAGCTTGTTTTCCCGATTAAATACTGTTCCTCTCGAAACTGAAAGACTCGAATTTTCCGTTTTCGCAAATGTGAAGCGTTGTATCCGCGAGGAGCAGACACAGTGATCTCATAAGGTTCACGTTCCATAAGCTCATTTAAAAACAGTGCTGTTTCATGAGAAAAACACACACGTTGATTCAAAACACTGATAACATAAAGCTCATCTTCCCATGCATCATCACTTTTATATAAGCCTCTTGCCACACGGCTTAAAGAGCGCTTAGAAACAAAATCATAGAAATAGGGTGCTGAAATACCTAAAGCCAGGGCATCACTAATCAAGACGTACCCATTGCCGCTATGTAACAATGTATCAAGCTGATCAAGTTTCTTCATGATTCTACCTTCTTTCTACGCTACATATAATATGATTTTGTAGCGTGGAAGTAAAGTACTGCGAATAATCAGTGGCGCCGGAAACTTAACTGATTAAACTTTCGGTCATGATGTTTCCATGAGATGGACCTGCAAGCCGGATGGCTAAGTTCTGCCTGTAAGAAAAAGGGTCCGTTCCGAGAGGAGCGAACCCTTCCAATTTGTGGTGCCGGTGGCCGGACTCGAACCGGCACGGAGTTGCCCCCATCGCATTTTGAG
>CAZGCS010000042.1:2759-10591 GCA_964524395.1 uncultured Mageeibacillus sp. | reverse complement strand
GATCATGGACGAAGAGGCGGAACGTATCCGTACCGTCGGAGATGCCGTCGACTTCATTCACGCTCATTTATAAAGCGCACCTTGTCCCGTCCGTTACGGACGGGACAGCCACAACAGGCCGTGCCTACTGATCTTTCCGTCCTTGAGAGCCGTCTCGGTTATTCATTTCAAAACCGTCAACTGCTATTGGAAGCCTTGACGCATCCTTCGTTTGCCTACGAGCAGCAAAGCGGTACCAGGGATAATCAGCGGCTTGAATTTCTTGGGGATGCCGTTCTCCAGTTGATCGTGACAGAGGACTTGTTCGCAAAAAAACCGCATGCGCCGGAGGGACTGATGACAAAAACACGCGCCGGCCTGGTCTGTGAGCCAACGCTCGCCCAAGTGGCGCTCTCACTCGATCTGGGTAGTTTTTTACGTCTTGGCCACGGTGAATCCTTGTCAGGAGGCGGATCCAATCCATCCAACCTGTCCGACGCGGTGGAAGCGGTTCTCGGCGCCATCTACCTGGAAGGGGGAATGGAACCTGCCAGGGAAGTGATGATCCGGCTCCTGATGCCTTATCTTGAGCTGGCCACCCTCGGTAAACTGGCTTACGATTATAAAAGCAGGCTTTTTGAATGGGCCCAGTCACACAAAGAGATGGATCTTGAGTTCCTGGTTCATGAGACAAAAGGGCCGGACCATGACCGGCAATATATTATGGGCCTCTATATCGACGGACAGCTTCGGTCGACAGGCAAGGGCAAAACAAAGAAGGCAGCAGAGCAGGATGCCTCCTGCCGGTTCCTGCAAGCCATGACAGGAGATGAACTGACGCCATGCTGAAATCGCTTGAGATCCAGGGTTTCAAATCATTTCCCGAATACACGCAAATCAACTTTCATAAAGGAATTACGGCCATTGTCGGTCCCAATGGGGCAGGCAAATCGAATATTACAGATGCCATCCGTTGGGTGCTGGGGGAGCAAAGTGCCAAGACACTGCGGGGCCAGAGGATGGAAGATGTCATTTTCGACGGAACGGCTCAGCGCCGCCCGGTCAGTTTTTCAGAAGTTACCCTCACGCTTGACAACTCAAAAAAGATTCTCCCTCTGGATTATGAGACAGTTGCCATCACCCGGAGGTATTACCGGTCAGGTGAAAGCGAATACCTGATCAATAAAACTCCCTGCCGGCTGAAAGACATCAACACGCTTCTCATGGACACAGCAGTGGGCCTTGATGGTTATTCGATAATCGGTCAGGGGCGGGTTGATGAAATTCTGAGCAACAAGTCTGAGGACAGGCGGGCGATCTTTGAAGAGGCCTCGGGGATCGTGCAGTTCCGGTCACGCAAGGAAGAAGCCTTGCGCAAGCTTGATCGAAGTGAACAGAACCTGATCCGGGTGGACGACCTGCTTGCCGAATTGGCAGACCAGGCGGTTGTTCTGGAAAAGCAGGCAGAGGACGCGCGTTCACACATCGGCCTGGCGTCGCAGTTCCGGCAACTTGATACCGCCCTGATTCTGCGGCAGGTGGAGACCCTGGAATCGCAAAAAGCAAAACGGGAGAATGAAGCGTCCCTGATGGAAGCCGACCTGGCTGACGCGCGAAAGGCCCAGCTTGATGAACGGGCCGTCCATGAATCCTCCATGCGGATGATTGACCAGCTCGACCGGGAGATTGAGCAGCGACAGGCCGGTTTTAACGACTTATCGGTAAAAGAGACCGAGCTTGTCGGCCTGGAAGCGCTCTTCAAAGAAAAATTCGCCAGCTCCAAACAAGGAGCGGAATCGCTTCTGGAGGAAAAGAACAGGCTGACCATGCAGGTCATGGCAGCTGAACAGGATCTTGAGGGGCGGGCATCCAGGCGTAAAGAATTTTTAAGGCGCCGGCAATCATATGAAAAGGAACTGGCCGGTAAGAAAAGCCTCTGCCTGACCTTGAAACAGACGGTTGACTCCTGCGGCAATGACCTGGCGGACCTCCACACCCGGCGCGAGGAAACCATGGCAGAGCTGGCAGGGACCCGCGCCTCGCTACAGGAAAAGGTCGGGGAAAAACAGGCACTGGTATCGCGGCATCAAGGTCTGAAACTTGAACAAGTCAAGTTGGCTGACGAAATGGATTCAAGTGCCGGCAATCTGGAACGGCTGGGCCGGCAACGTTCCGCCAGCCAAACTCAAATCGCGGAATTGGAGGAGCAGGCAGCCGGAGCGAAAAAGAAGACGCAGGGGGGGCACAGTGAGGCGGATTCCATCGAGAACAGGATGGAGGCTCTCAAGAGGGAAATCCGGCAGCTGACTTACGAAGCAGATACGCTCGAACGGCTTGAATTGGACTACGAAGGTTATTCGCACCCGGTCCGGCAGATTATGCAGGAAGAAGAGAAGACCGGCCGCGGGGGAATCCATGGCCCTCTGGGTTCCCTGCTCAGTGTTCCCGACCAGCTTCGCCTGGCAGTTGAAGTGGCCCTTGGCGCCTCTGCCCACCACTTAGTCTGTGACAGGCAGGAGACAGCAGAGTACTGGATCAGTTGGTTGCGCCGGACACAGAAAGGCAGGGCCACCTTTTTGCCCGTCCAATCGCTGTCGGCCGGCCCTGTCGATCAAAAGACGCTGGACCTGGCTTCCAAAAGTCCGGGCTGGATTGGCCTGGCCAGTGAAGTGATCTCCTGTGATGAGGCGGTTCTGCCCGCGGTACGCTACACCCTGGGGAGAACCCTGCTGGTGGAGACTCTGGAAAACGCATCGCAGCTGAGTCAGAAAACCGGGCGGCGATACTCGATTGTGTCCCGCGCCGGGGACATGGTGCACCGGGGAGGTTCCATGACGGGCGGTTACCGTACGGCCCGGTCAACCGGTGTGCTTGGCCGCTCCGGGCGTATCCGGGCAGCCAGGGAGGAAGCGGCTGCCAGGGAGGAAGAACTCGCGCTTGCCGAAAGGGAGCTCGAGGCGGCCAAGGAAGCGCTCCGCCTGTCGGCTGCAGCAGAAGAAAATCTACTGGAAAAACTGGCACTTGCCCGTCGCGAGCTGGTAAGATTCAAGACTGAAGAAGAGGGAGGGCAGGCAGCACTCCAAAGGGTCCTGGCAGACAAGAGAAAAGTGGAGGAGGAGGAAGTCAGGATCTCGGGCAGGCTCGGAGAACTTGACAGTTCCATCAGTCAGTTCCAGCTGCAGATTGAAGAGCTGGAACAGGGAATGCAGGAGCTGGAGGCCAGACTGGGAAGGCTCAGGACAGAGCACCAGGCTGAATTGACGAAATACCAGGCGTGCAGGGACGAATTGACGAAGCTGGATCTGTCCGTTTCTTCCATCAGTGACTCACTCACCGAGTTCGATGCCATGACTGCCCATACGGACCGGGAGATCGAAGCGGCCAAACTCCGGCTGTCCTCCCTGGAACGGGAATGGGTGAGCCAGACACAACGCATGGAACAAGCCAGAATCGACATCCAGGAAAATGAGCAGGCTCTGCAGGGAATGGTTGCGAAAATCAAGGAGAGCAAGACTGGTTTGGAGGATTTACTGGCTCGCCGCGAAGAAGAATTCTCCAATCAGCGCGCCCTGATGGGCACCATGAACAAGGCCAGCGACCTTGTCACCTCACTTCAAACCGTGCTGGAACGACGCAGGGCCGAAATCCAGCGGACGGAACAACAAATCGATGATCAGCTTAACAGGCTCTGGGAAACACACGGACTGACACGGGCCGAGGCCCTGGGGGAGGCTGCTGCCATTCCCTCCGCTGCCAGGGCGACGGCCGAACGCGCCGAGCTGAAACGGCGGATTGATGAACTGGGGCCCATCAACCATCAGGCCATCCGTGATTTTGAGTCACTGCAGGCAAGGATCGACTTCACCACTTCACAACGGCAGGATATCGAAAGAGCCCGGTCCGAGCTCGAGACCGTTGTGCATCAGCTTGACCAGTCCATGCGCGAACAGTTCAGCGAGACCGTTCATGCGGTCAATCAGAATTTCAACCAGGTATTTTCGGAACTGTTTTCAGGTGGCCAGGCAGAAATCGTTCTTGAAGGAGAAGAAGACGTTCTGCGCGCTGACATCGGCATCCGGGCCCAACCGCCCGGCAAGAAACGTCAAAAGCTTTCCCTGCTGTCCGGAGGCGAGCGATGCCTGACGGCCATCGCCCTCCTTTTCGCGATCCTGAAGCTGAAACCTGCTCCTTTTTGCGTTTTCGATGAAGTGGAATCCGCACTTGATGACGCCAATGTCAAGCGTTTCACCGATTACGTGCGGCGTTACGCCTGGTCCATGCAGTTTATTCTGGTGACACATCGCAAAGGCACAATGGAGGCGGCTGACAGACTTTACGGCGTGACCATGCAGGAACGCGGAATCTCGCGCGTCCTGTCCATGGTTCTTTCCTCCGCGTTGCCATACGGCGACTGAATCAATTCGAGGTGTTCCGGTGACCATGTTTGAAACCTTCAAGAAAGGCCTGATGAAAACACGTGATTTCATGACGGCCGGCATCAACAAGATGGCCGCTGGCCTGGGCATTTTCGATGATGACATGCTTGACCAGCTGGAGATGATGCTGATTCAGGCGGACTGCGGATTTCAAGCGGCGACCGAAGCCATGCAGGCCATCCGCACGCATATCCGGCTGACGGGAGATGCGTCGCGGGAAGGTGTTCTCGCGTCCTTGAAAGAATCCCTGGGCGCCATGATAGCAGAGAAACGCCTGACCGTTGAGGCAGGCAGGCTTACCATTTATCTGATGGTGGGTGTGAACGGAACAGGGAAGACAACAACAGCAGCCAAGCTGGCGCAACGTGCCAAAAGGGATGGATTCCGCGTCATCATGGCGGCTGCGGATACTTTCAGGGCAGCCGCGGTTGAACAATTGAAAGTTTGGGGCGAACGGACCCGGACACCCGTCATCGCGCATGCTGCCGGAGCTGACCCTGCCGCGGTTGTCTTTGATGCCATTCAAGCGGCCCATGCCAGAAAGGCAGAGCTGCTGATCATCGACACAGCGGGCCGCCTCCATACCAAAAAGAATCTGATGGAGGAGCTCAGCAAGATCCGGCGGGTGATTGACCGTGAGGCGCCGGAGGCCGTCCTCGAAACCATCCTGGTTATTGATGCGACGACGGGCCAGAACGCCATTGTCCAGGCCCGTGCCTTTCATGAGGCAACAGAGGTTACCGCACTGGCAATCACCAAGCTGGACGGAAGCGCCAAAGGTGGAGTGGCGATCGCTGTGGCCAGGGAGAGCGGCTTGCCCCTGAGTCTGGCCGGACTGGGGGAAGGAGCCGATGATCTGCAGGATTTTGACCGCTCTCTCTTTTTGGAGGCCCTCTTGCCACCTGCCTGATCATCCCGACTGTCAATCATTTCACTTGACACTCTTGCCATCCATGTCTATACTGACTCCATGCATAAGCAAGAGAACAAGTCCGGAGAACCTCTGCATACCGACGTCTGCCTTTGGCTGGATTATTACGGCGACCTGCTCAGTTCGCGCCAACGCCAGGTGCTGACCCTTTACTTCGACGAAGACTGGTCACTTTCCGAAATCGCTGAACATACCGGCCTGTCACGCCAGGGTATCCACGAACAGATAAGAAGAGGAGTCAACAGCCTCTGCCGGCTGGAAGGTTCGCTTGAGCTTGCGCGACGTGACCGGCAGATGGAGGAATTGATCAAAACTGCCTTGTACCAGAACGAGAGGGATGATGGCCAGGGTTTGCGCCTTTCGCTTGAGGCGATGATGAAGCTGCTCGGACAGACAGCAGGAGGACGGGGAGAGCGGGATGGCACTCTTTGAGAATCTCAGTTCGCGGCTGACCCGGATCACGGACGCCATGCGCGGCAAGAGCCGCGTGACTGAAAAGGACATCAAGGACATGATGCGGGAGATCCGGTTGGCTCTTCTGGAAGCAGATGTCAACTATCAGGTCGTCAAGGATCTGTCAGAGGAAATCGCTGAAAAAGCGCGTGGCGCTGATATATTACAGAGCCTGACACCGGGGCAGCAGGTCGTCAAGATCGTCTACGAGGCCCTGGTCGGTATCCTGGGAACGGAAGAAAAACTGGCGGTATCGCCGACCGGCTTTACCATCTTGATGCTCTACGGCTTGCAGGGGACAGGGAAGACAACAACGGCGGCCAAGCTGGCATTCCATTTGAAAGAAAAGGGCAAGAAACCCATGCTGGTTTCAGTTGACGTCCACCGTCCCGCCGCCCAGGAACAGCTTAAAGTACTGGCGGAGCAGACCGGTATTGATTATTTCATCAACCCCGGGGAGAAGTCTGCGGTTACCCTTGCCAGACAGGGACTCGACCGGGCGCGTTACATGATGTGTGACACCCTGATTGTGGACACGGCAGGCCGCATGACGGTCGACCAGGAATTGATGGACGAACTCAAGTCCATCCAGGCAGAAATCGAGCCGGATGAGCGTTTGCTGATCGTTGATGCCATGATCGGCCAGGAGGCTGTTCCTGTCGCGGAAGCCTTTGAAAGTCAGGTAGGTCTTGATGGCTTCATCATGACCAAACTGGACGGTGACGCACGGGGAGGTGCCGCCTTGTCCATCAGGCGGATGACCGGCAAACCCATAAAAATGATCGGAACCGGCGAAAGACCCGGCGATCTGGAGGTATTCCATCCGGATCGTCTGGCTTCGCGAATTCTTGGCATGGGTGATGTGCTGACCTTGATCGAGAAGGCTTCCGATGCCTTTGATGAAAAACAGGCTCAGAAGACCGCAGAACGCCTTAAGGCAAATACCTTCACCATGCAGGACATGCTGGAACAGCTGGAACAGATCCAGGGTATGGGATCCATGAAGGAGATGCTGGCCATGATACCGGGAGCCGGCAGGAAATTGGGTGATCTGGATCTTGACGAAAGTGACCTCTTCAGGACCAGGGCCATTATTCAGTCCATGACCCTGCGCGAACGGGACAATCCCAGGCTTCTCGACGCTTCACGCAGACGGCGCATCGCCAAAGGCAGCGGCGTGGAGGTACAGGATGTCAACCGGGTGGTCCGCCGCTATGAAGACATGATTAAGATGATGAAGCAGTTCGGCATGCTTGGCCAGGGCGGAAAGCGCCGCCGCGGCAGGATGCCGTTTGGGGGCTTAGGCCTGTAACAGCTTATGACGGGTCAAGACCCGGCAAAGATAGATAAACATTTGGAGGAACTTATGGCAGTAAAAATCCGCCTCAAACGAGTAGGCAAGAAAAAGCAACCGTATTACCGCGTCGTTGTCGCTGACGCGCGTTTCCCGCGTGACGGCCGTTTCATTGAAGAAATCGGAACCTACAACCCGCACACAGATCCGTCCACTTTTAAAGTCGACGGGGACAAGGTCAAGGATTGGATTTCAAAAGGTGCCCAGCCGACGGATACGGTCAAGAAACTTCTCAAGTACAACGGAATTTTGGAGTAAAGAATGAAAGAACTTCTTAAAGCAGTCATCGAGCCGCTCGTTCGTTACCCGGATCAGCTAACCATTGATGAGAAAATCCACGGACGCGAGATCCTTCTTACCGTGAGTGCCCATCCCGACGACATCGGCCGGGTGATCGGACGGGGCGGCCGTCGCGCGCACGCCGTTCGAACCATTATGAAAGCCAAGGGCGCCATGGACAACAAGCGCGTTTCCGTCGATATTCTTTCATGAAGCAACCTTACTTGCTGGTCGGCGCCTGTCAGCGCGCGCACGGCATCAAGGGGGAGGTTCAGGTCAAGAGCCTGACGGAGGATAACGGACGGTTTTTTGCAGGCCTGGTCTGTTACAGCATGGATGGCACCGGACAGGAGCCGGTCGAAAGACTGACCTTGGCCGGGTGCCGGCCCACCCCCCAGGG
>CAZGCS010000042.1:0-2659 GCA_964524395.1 uncultured Mageeibacillus sp. | reverse complement strand
TTTTCTGTGCTGTCACTTTTCCCCGGACAGGTGCTGGAGGCACTTCGCTTCAGCATGACCTGGCGCGCCATGGAAAGGAGTTTGCTTGAGCTGGAAACCATCGACATCCGGGAATTCGCTGTCAATCAATACGGTCAGGTTGATGACGCGCCTTACGGCGGCGGGCGCGGAATGGTTATGATGTGTGAACCTGTTTACCGGGCTTGGCTGCACGCAAAGCAGGACAGCAGTCAGGAAGAAAAAGTTGTCAGGACAATCTTCCTTACACCTGCAGGCCGGGTATTTGACCAGGCCATGGCTCTGGCCCTGGCGAAGGAGCAGCACGTCATCCTCCTTTGCGGTCATTATGAAGGTATTGACCGCCGTGTCATTGATGAGATCCAGGCAGAAGAGGTATCACTGGGGAACTTCATTCTGACAGGAGGGGAATTGGCCGCTGCTGTCATGATCGATGCCATCAGCCGCTTGATACCCGGAGTCTTGCCGGATAAGGAGGCCTGGGAACTTGAATCCTTTTCTGAGGGACTCCTGGAATGGCCCCAATACACACGCCCCTCCCGCTGGAGGGATCACGCGGTGCCCCCGGTGCTTCTTTCAGGTCATGAGGCAAGGATTGAGCGCGGGAGACTGCTCATGCAAGTCCTCGAGACACTGAAGAAGAAACCATGGATGCTGGCGGATCGAAAACTTGATTCCTCCATCTGGGAGCTTCTGGCTGAGGCCATCCGGGTGGAAGAAAACGGGGATCAAGGTTAGATTTCATGCCATGGCCTGAATTATTTGCCGGGCTTTCATTTATTGTCGTAACCTTTCCGTGATGCAGGCGTCTAGTGCTTGGGCGGACTTTGTCCGCGATCATTTATCAATCTGGGAGTTTAAAATGAAAAAAGTATTGGCAATAATCCTCTTATTCACCTTGATATTCGCGTCAGCCTGTCAATCGAAAGGAAACGAAGCGGAGACCGGACCGGCCCATGAAGAAATCGGTGACCTCAAGGAGGCACTGTCAGACATGGTCGAAAAAGCGGAAATGAATGATCTGCTTGAAGGTGGCATGCTGGAAGAAATCAAGGCCGGCGAAGCCGGTTATCTGATCGGAGCCGAGC
Source organism: uncultured Mageeibacillus sp. (assembly GCA_964524395.1). Taxonomy (GTDB): domain Bacteria; phylum Bacillota; class Clostridia; order Saccharofermentanales; family DTU023; genus UBA4923. Next base: position 1,553 of record CAZGCS010000042.1, on the reverse strand, counting down.
AGGTGAGCGGATCTTATACGGAAGCGTACTCACTCCAGCCCATGATCAATGTTCACCCTTTCGCCATGGGACTGTTCAGGCTCGCTGAAGGGGAAGATCCGCTCCTCTTTGCCGGGGAGCTGAAGGAGAAAGCCGATCTTCGCAAATGGATTTGCGTCGAAGCTGACACTGTCTATGTGGCGACCCGCGGCCAGCTTGTCCTCTTTATCATGGGAAGTGTGGATGAAGTCAATGCCATCGCAGGCGCGGCGCAGTTCACGGTGCTTGGCTAAGCGTCCGGTTCATGCTCTTTTCAAGCATCACCTTTCTCTATTACTTTCTTCCGGCTGTTCTGGCCGTCTATTTCGTGGTTCCCCCGCAGATGAAAAATGCGGTTCTCCTTGCCGCAAGCCTGGTCTTCTACACATGGGGGGAGCCACGGTTTTCGGTCATTATGGTGACAACGGCCCTGTCCGGCTATCTGGCCGGCCTGGCCATCGACCACTTGAAACAAAATCGCTTAAGGAGGCTGGCACTTGCGGCCGGCGTGATCGTCTGCCTGATTCCGCTTTTCCTGTTCAAGTACGGCGATTTCATTATCAGCAATCTCAGCCGGCTTCTCCCGGTTACACTGACACCCCTCAAGCTGGCGCTACCGATCGGTGTCAGTTTCTACACCTTCCAAATCCTCTCCTATGTGGTTGATGTCTACCGAAAAGATCTGGAGGCGGAACACAACCCATTTTATTTCCTCATGTATGTCTCCTTTTTTCCACAGTTAATCGCGGGACCCATCGTTCGTTTCCAAACCATTTCCTCTGAGATCCGGGGCAGAAAGGTAACGGCGGAGCTCTTCGCCTCGGGGATCGGCCGCTTCGTCAGCGGGTTGGGAAAAAAGATTCTGATTGCCAACACACTGGCTGAGTTTGCCCGCAATCTGTCCACAGGCGGAACTTCCAGCATCCTTTCCCTGTGGATGGGATCCTTGGCCTTCACCTTGCAAATCTATTTTGACTTTTCGGGTTATTCAGATATGGCCATCGGGCTGGGATCCATGTTTGGTTTTCATTTTTTGGAAAATTTCAATTATCCCTATCTTTCGCGCAGTGTAACCGAGTTCTGGCGTCGCTGGCATATGTCGCTCGGCTCCTGGTTCAGGGACTACGTGTATATCCCTCTGGGTGGCAGCCGCGGCTCAGCCATGAAAACCTACAGAAACCTTCTGCTTGTCTGGCTGTTGACCGGTCTTTGGCATGGCGCTTCATGGAATTTTGTCCTCTGGGGCTTATTCTATTTTTTACTCCTGGCTCTCGAGCGCGCCGGCCTGGGCAGGCTGCTGCAAAGACTGCCTGCGGCCCTGGCCGTTCTTTATACCTTCCTTCTTGTCCATCTGGGTTTTGTTTTGTTTAATGCCAACAGTCCGGGCCAGGCCTTCATGAATCTGAAGGGCATGCTTGGCTTGCTGGAACTTCCCCTGGCAGATCCTCTGGCTGTCTATTACACGAAAAGCTTCCTGCCAACCATACTCATGGCCCTGCTTGCAGCGACACCCTTACCCCGCCGTGCCCTCAAGG
>CAZGCS010000041.1:6579-10863 GCA_964524395.1 uncultured Mageeibacillus sp. | reverse complement strand
CCTGATGGTACAATGCAGTGGGAATCAAGCCGCCACGGGCAATCGCCCGTCGGAAGCAGAGTAAAAAACAGAAAGGTTAATCGCCTATGAACAAAGTCGTGACTATGGAAGAGGCCCTGTCCCGAATCAAAAGCGGCCAGTCCGTCATGGTCGGCGGATTCATGACAGTCGGCACGCCTGAAGGCATTGTCGACGCGCTTGTCGACAGCGCTGTCAGGGACTTGACGCTGATTTCCAACGATACGGGATTTGCCGACAAGGGGGTTGGAAAGCTGGTCGCCTGCAACAAAGTCAGGAAGGTCGTGGCTTCCCATATCGGAACCAATCGGGAAACCGGCAATAAGATGAACGCCGGGGAGATTGAGGTGGAACTGATTCCCCAGGGAACCCTGGCGGAACAAATCCGCAGTGCCGGCGCGGGCCTGGGGGGGTTTTTGACGCCAACCGGCATTGGAACGGTCGTTGAGGAAAATAAGCAGACCATGGAGATTGAGGGAAAAAGATACATCCTGGAACTCCCTTTGCGGGCGGATGTCGCCCTGCTCAAAGCGCATAAGGCGGATACTTCAGGCAACCTTGTCTACCGGCGGGCAGCCAGGAACTTCAATCCCTTGATGGCCATGGCCGCTGACCTTGTCATCGTCGAGGCAGAAGAGATCGTCGAGGCCGGCGAGCTCGATCCCGACGAAGTGATGACCCCTTGCATTTTCGTCGATCTCGTCATCAGGAAGGAGGCAGGCCATGAATCCGCGTGAGAGAATAGCGCGCCGCGTCGCCAGGATATTCAAGGATAATGACGTCGTCAACCTGGGGATTGGATTGCCAACTTCAGTCGCCAATTACGTGCCGGAAGATGTGCACATTGTCCTGCAGTCAGAGAACGGATTCATCCGTGTCGGACCTGTTCCCGAACCGGGCCGGGAGGACCCTGACATCGTGGATGCCGGTGGCAACCCTGTATCCATCCTGCCGGGTGGCTGTTGCTTTGACAGCGCGACTTCCTTCGCCATTATCCGGGGGGGACATCTGGCCGCCACGGTTCTTGGAGCCCTGGAGGTCGACCAGGAAGGCAACCTGGCCAACTGGATGATCCCGGGCAAGATGGTTCCCGGCATGGGCGGCGCCATGGACCTGGTGGCGGGAGCCAGAAAAGTCATCATCGCCATGGAACATGTGACAAAAAAGGGAGAACCAAAGATATTGAAACGGTGCAGACTGCCATTGACGGCTACCCGCGAGGTTGACATCATTGTGACAGAGCTGGCTTTCATGGAAGTAACGGAAGAGGGAATCGTCTTGCGGGAGCTGGCGCCTGACGTGACCGTGGAAGAAGTTCAGTCAAAAACAGAAGCCGTGTTAATCATCCCCGATCAAATCGGCGTCATGAATTCATAGAGGGGATACGGACTGTTACGCAGTCATTTCAATCGAGGGGGGAAAATGAGAAAAATACTGATTACGGGAAGTCTCGGGCAGATCGGCACGGAATTGACCTGCCACTTTCGCAAGGAATACGGCAGGGACCGGGTGATCGCGTCAGACCTCATCCGCAAGGATGTCCCCGAAGTAATCGGCGAGGGACCCTTCGAACAGCTGGATGTTCTCGATGGTGAGCGGCTTGCCGCTGTCGTCCGGGCCTACGGTGTTGATACCATCGTTCATCTGGCCGCTATCCTGTCGGCGACCGGTGAGGAGATCCCCCAGCGGGCCTTCGATGTCAACATGAACGGCCTTTACAAGATCCTGGAGGTCGCCCGCGAAAACAAGCTGTCAGTTTTCACCCCGAGTTCGATCGCTGCCTTCGGCGCATCGACACCGCCTGACCACACACCGCAGGATACCCTGCAGCGGCCCAACACCATGTACGGGGTCACCAAGGTCGCCGGTGAGCTCCTTTGTGACTATTACCACCACCGGTTCGGCGTGGATACACGCGGTGTCCGGTTGCCCGGCCTGATCTCCCACAAGACGCTGCCGGGCGGCGGCACGACAGACTACGCGGTCCACATCTACTACGAAGCCATCCGGCAGGGCCGCTACGAGAGTTATATCGCACAGGGAACCAAGCTGGACATGATGTACATGCCCGACTGCCTCAAGGCGTTTACCATGCTCTTGGAGGCAGATCCCAGCCGCCTGGTGCACCGCAATGCCTTCAACATTTCCGCCATGAGTGTTTCGCCTGAGGAGATCGGGGAGGAAATCGGAAAGCATATTCCCGGCTTTGAACTGACCTACAAGGTGGACCCGGTCCGCCAGGCAATTGCGGATTCCTGGCCCAACGCCATGGATGATTCCTGTGCGCGCCTGGAGTGGGACTGGGAACCGGATTATGATCTGGCGGCCATGACCCTGGACATGCTGAAACAACTGCAGATTAAAAAGCAGTAACCGGACGAAAAATCACCATACAGTGGCCGGCGGTCTGAAGCCCCCGGCCTTCAGACCAGGGGCACAGGCGCGGAAGAGCGCCTGTCCTTATTCCTCACATTCGTCGTGATGCTGATAATCGCTGCAAATCGAACCCGTTGAGACCAGGGTACCCGCCAGATAAGCTTCAACGGCGGCTTGGGCGTCACCTTGGGCGCCGACGACAACTTCGATGCCGTGGCTGTTGAAAATATCGACAGCGGCGCCCCCCATTCCACCGGAAATAATGACATTCACACCCTGCTCGTGAAGGAAATTGGGCAGAAAACCTGGCCGGTGCCCCGGGTTGTCAATGGACTGGCTGTTGACTATTTGTCCGCCCTCCACCTCAAAAAGACTGAATTGCTGGCAATGGCCAAAATGTTCTGTTACCTGATTACCTTCGCTTGCTACCGCGATCTTAATCATCTTGTTTCTCCGTTCTTTCGATTCGATCGGCCAGCTGGTCCAGCCAACCGGCCCGCAGGGATTCAATCAGCCCCTCGTCTGAAGCCGCCGCGATCGATGGATCAATCGGTATGCGGGCGATGAGGTCCAGCTGATGAGCCTCCGCAATTTCATCAAGGTGGCTGTCGCCGAATATCTTATACTCTTTGCCGTTGTCAGGGCAAAGAAAGTAGGCCATGTTCTCCACGATGCCCACGACCGGAATTTTCATCATGGCAGCCATCCTGACCGCTTTCTCAACGATCATGGCCACCAGTTCCTGGGGGGAGGTCACGACCACGATGCCGTCCACGGCAAGGGACTGAAAGACCGTCAAGGGTACATCGCCGGTGCCGGGCGGCATGTCGATGAACATGTAATCGATGTCACGCCAGATGACGTCGGTCCAAAATTGTTTGACGACACCCGCAATGAGGGGCCCGCGCCAGATGACCGGATCCGTTTCATTTGACAAAAGGACATTCATGGACATAATCTCGATCCCGGTTCGGCTCGGAACGGGGAAAAGTCCCTTTTCGTTGCTTCTGGCCCGCTCCTTGATGCCGAACATCTTAGGGATGGAGGACCCTGTGATATCAGCGTCCATGATTGCAGTCCGGTATCCCCGCTGATTCATGGCCACCGCCAGAAGCGAGGTGACCAGGGATTTGCCGACACCCCCCTTGCCGCTCACCACACCGATCACTTTTTTGACGCGGCTTTGCGGATGAAGCTGTTCTGAAAAATCCGGAACCGCCGTCCGGTCGGCGCATTCCTCCAGACACCGGGCGCAGTCGTGATCACAGTTTTCTGCCATTTTTTGCTCCACTTCTCATATTTCCAAAATATCGCCGGCCGCCAGGTAGTCGATCCGGTCACCCATTTTCTCTTTCAGTATGCTGTAAGGGACCAGGCCCGTACAGTGACAAGTGTAATACCTTGCGCCTGTCGACACAAGGAAGGCAGCGATCCGGTCAATCTCGGCATCGCTTTCGCGGTCGACGTCGCTTTTGGCCAGGTGAAACCCGCCAATCACGACATCCGGATAGCGGCCCTTGATGGCGTGGAAGTGCCGGACAATATTGATGATGCCCCTGTGGGCGCATCCGGTGAAAAGGACCATGCTCTCTTCTTCGATCACCAGGTTCTGTTCGTGAATAAAGTCATCATCCAACCATTCCGTACCTTCTTTTTTCAAAAGATCCCGGTTGGATGAAGGCAGGGGCTCCCGCGCCTCCACATTGGAGAAGACCCGGATGCCGCGGGCGATGGTAAAGCGATCGGTCGTGAAAATGATCCGTTTATTATCTTTCAGCTTATGATCAATTCCGATGAAGCGGACTTGATCCCCCCTTCTGGCGAAATAGCCTTCGAAGGCTTGCGGATGGATGAAGATTTCCGCCCGGTCGTTGATTTCGCAAAAGGCTT
>CAZGCS010000041.1:2160-6479 GCA_964524395.1 uncultured Mageeibacillus sp. | reverse complement strand
CCCTGACCACCTCATCTTCCAGGAGCAGCTTCATGGTCTTGTCATAGACTGACCGCACCGCCTCTCCTGAAGGACAATCCGAATCGACAATTGTCCGTCCCTGGTTAATGGCTTTGACGGCTTCCTCATCGAAAGGGATGACGCCGGCAAAAGGCAGGTTTTCTTTTTCACAAAAGCTTCTGATCTGCTCAGTCGTTTCCGGATTCGTATCGTATTTATTGACACAAACCGCAATCCGCGTTCTGAACTTGAGCGCTGTATCGATGACTCGTTCCAGGTCGCTGATCCCTGACAAAGAAGGTTCCGCAACCATGAGTACCATATCAACGCCGCTCAGGGATGCGATGACCGGGCATCCGATCCCTGGGGATCCATCGATGATGGCCAGCTGTTTTTCACGGGCTGCCCCGCGCATCTGTTTTTTTACTTCGGACACCAGCAAACCTGACATGCCGCTGCCCATTTTCAGCTCTGCGGTTGAAAAGACAGTGTTTGCGCTCTCATAGAGCATCAATTCGCCCGATACGGCAGGCTGCATGGAGACGGCATTTACGGGGCAGACAAACTGACAGACGGCACAACCTTCACAGGCAAAGGGGTCGACCGTGCAGGTCTCATTGACGTGGATAGCCTTAAAACGGCAGTGCTGCTGACACAGACCACACTGGATGCAAAGATCCGGATCGATTTCCGCTTTGGGCAGGCCGTAGAAGGCGGTGCGGGCCGGCTGGCCCGACCAGCCGGTGATCAGGTGGAGGTTGGGTGCCTCAACATCACAATCCGCATATGTTTTGGCGTCCGCCAGCTTGATAAAGGCGCTGGCAAGGGTTGTCTTGCCGGTACCGCCCTTGCCGGACAAAATCAGAAGCTGTTTCATGGCCGGGCCTCCTCAAGAATCCTTGCCAGCAAATCGGAGAAGAGATCCCGGTAATGCTCATCCTGCTGTGCGATGATCTCTCCTTTGGAGTTGATCAGGCCAAGTTTTTGATCAAAGGGGATGGACCCCAGCACCGGAATCCCCTTCTCAATGCAGAATTGCCCGGAGGGGTTGTCACCTTGCTGAACCTTGTTCAAGACGACCCCCAAGGGCTTTTCCATCAGGGTCAGCAATTCATAAACCATGGCCAGGTTGTGGGCACCGAAGATCGTCGGCTCCGCCACCAGGACACAATAGTCGGCTCCGGAGACGGTATCCATGACGATGCAGGAGGTTCCCGGCGGGCAATCAATCAGTGTGAGCCGGCCCGGATCCGGATCCCGGTTGTCCAGGAGACAGCCGATGATGGGAGTTCCCGATTCCTCTCCCGTGTTCAGAATACCTGTATGAACCCGGACAGGACCGGATACACCGCGCTCGATCCTGCCGATTTCCTTGTCTTTTTCCGAAAAAGCTTTTTCAGGACAAACCAGGACACAGCCCCCGCAGGAATGGCAAAGCTCTTCAAAGACGATCAGGCGATCCTTGATGCAGGCCAGGGCGTTGAACCGGCAAAAATCAACACACTGACGACAGCCCGTGCATTTTTCCTGGTCAACGACAGGGATGTCCACGGTGACCGGTTCGGTTTCGAGTTGCTGCGGCTTAAAAAAGAGATGGCCGTTCGGCTCTTCCACATCGCAGTCGATGTAATGCGCCTGACCTGCCACCCAAGCCAGATTGACAGATACCAGGGTCTTCCCTGTGCCGCCTTTTCCGCTTAATACGGCAATTTTCATGGGATCAATGCCCGTGGAGTCCTGCGTGAATCTCGTCAAGTTCCGGCAATTTACCTGCCAGACAGGCCTCAATATTTTCGCTGATCGAATCGCCCTCTGTCCGGTAGAGCCTGATATTGGCTGCCAGCAGGACATCGGCCGCATTCTGGCCGCAACGCGGAGTCAGGAGAAGATCAACTTTCTGGTCGGCCACAATCTGAGCCGCACGCACACCCGCGCCTCCGGAGCTTTGGGCCGCGGTATTCACAACAAAGTGATTCTCACCGCTTTCTGTATCATGGATCAGGTAATAAGGCGCACGTCCAAAGGACATGCAGACCTTGGATTCGATATGGTTGTCGTCAACCGGTATTGCAAGTTTCATGTATTTCTCCTTCTTGCTCGTGAATTTCATAATAGTTTTCGATTGCTTTGCGAAGTGCCCCCACACCCATGAGTGAGCAATGAACCTTGCTTTCGGGCAATCCTCCGAGTGCCTCGACGACATGATCCTCCGTGATGGCAAGCGCTTCCTCCAAGGTCTTTCCCCTGGCCAGAACCGAGGTCATGCTGGAGGTCGCAATGGCGCCACAGCAACCGAAGACCAGATAGGAAATATTATCAATGCGGTTGTCCCTGACTTTGATGTAGATGACCAGGCAGTCGCCGCAGGATGGATCTCCCACACTTCCTTCGGCATCTGCATCCGGCATGGTACCCGCATTGCGGGGGCTCATAAAATGATCGATGACGGTGTCTGTGTACACGATCAGCCCCGCCGTCCGCGATTCCCGCGCATATGTCCGCCTCTGCCATGGCGTTGACAGGCGGGACCGCAGGCAGGATCGGGATCCTCACACAGCAGGTATTCGCCTCCCTCAATAACCAGAACTTTTCCATTGACAAGCGAATCGGCGATCTTCTGCCGGGCTCTGGCATAAATGCCCTGAACGGTTGTACGGGCGATTTTCATCTGGCGGGCACATTCTTCCTGATTGAAGCCCTCCTGGTCAATCAGGCGGATGGTCTCATATTCGTCAACGGTCATCCGGACGTGCTCCCGCCCGCCCGCACCCACTCCCAGCGGGCCGAAGCGGCTGACCTGCGGCAGTTGACACACTCTTCGCCATTTCATGGGTCTGGCCATGATCTTCCACCTCAAATAATAATGAGGGATTGACCGGATATCCGGCCACCCCCCGTCATTCTACTCGCTTTCGAGTTGTTTTGAAATGTAATCCAGCCGTTCCTGCAGGATTTGTTTTTCTTCTTCCAAAATTTCGCGTTCACTGCGGTCGTCATAAGCCGCATAATCGTATCCCGGACCATAGCCGCGGCCATAGCCGTAACCAAATCCATACCCCCGCCGGCCATGACCCATCCGGCGCCCGCGGCGCCCCTGGCCGTAACCGTATTCGCGGCAGGGTCCCATTCCCCAGCCTGTCATGGGGCCGTAGCCCATGGGTCCTGTTCCATCTCTGCGTGGCATATCAAGTACCTCCTTTTTAATCTGACATATGTCATTTACATGTTTGATTATATTCTCCTTATTGACATATGTCAACTAACAGGCCCGGATCGTCCATGACCGAAATTTGCTTATATCGTCAGGCTTGCGTATACTTAAAAAGCTTACATCAATTCAAGCTTTTCATTCTCATTTTGCGACAGGGGCGAGTCCTTTTGAACTCGCTTTTATAACGGAAAAAGAAAGGATGTGGTTCGCTTGAAGCGGGTTCTAAGCATCATCTTTCACCTCTGCACATGGATTTTGATCACACTCCTGGCGATCGGCGCGCTCCTCCTGCTGGGGACACGCCCCTTTGGTTATTCCCCCTACCTTGTATTAAGCGGCAGCATGGAACCATCCTTCCCCGCAGGCGCCCTGATCTACGTCAAAAGAACAGCTCCCCTGGAAGTAAAGGTGGGCGATCCGATCACTTTCGTGCTCAATGAGAACCTGGTAGTCGCCACTCACCGCGTTGTTGACATCCGGCCGGATCGCGGGGGATTTATCACCAAGGGGGACGCCAACCGTCAGGTTGATCAGGCTCCCGTCCACTTCAATAATTTAATCGGAATCCCCAGGTTTCAGATCCCCAAAATCGGATTTGTCATCCATGCGCTTGCCAGGCCACCAGGCCTTTACTACGCGCTGGCGGTCATCGTCTCCGGCCTGGCAGCCATGCTTGTGTACGATGCCTGGAATCCCCGGAAGAAGGATCCTGAAAGCGAATCCTGACAAGCCCCGCAAGAGTAAGTATTGGACAGTGGAACACCACGAAACAAAGGAGAATAACCATGAGAAAGAAAGCAATCGTCATCAGCGCCCTGACTGCAGCCATCGCGCTCACTTTCCTGACCACACTGGCCTACTTCACGGCCACGGACGAGGCGGAGAACAAGATCACCCTGGGTGGTGTGGACATCGAGATTGAGGAGTGGATCAAGGAAGGTGACAAATACGTGTCTTGGCCGGAGAACGGCGTGACTGCCATGCCAAACACAGAAATCGTCAAATACATCACCGTAAAAAACACGGGGGACCACCCGGCATGGGTGCGGCTCCACTGGACAGGAACCTTGCAGGATCAGGAAGGATCCGAACTCGAAGGTTGGGAAGA
>CAZGCS010000041.1:0-2060 GCA_964524395.1 uncultured Mageeibacillus sp. | reverse complement strand
AGATGAAACGTCAAAGCTGGAGCTGCCGATTCAGTTTTCTGCCGGTCTCGGAAACGATTACCAGGGCGCAGTCTACACGCTCACGGTTGAGGCCCAGGCAGTCCAGTCGGAAAACAATGCGGGGCCTGAGATTGAAGGCTGGCCGGGCTCAGAATTTTAAGCCTGCCTGGTGAGTCCCGGGAAGAAGAGATGAAGCGTACAGCCTCCATCATTTTGCTGGCCCTGACCCTTTGGCTGGCATTGGGAAACCGGGCGGGGGCTGCCCCTTGCCAGGTTATTTACCGGGGCGGGGAGGAGTCCTTTACCTTCACCCCGCTTTCGGCCGATCTGTTTGAGCGCTTCAAAAAGTTGATGCCGGGCAGCCTGGTCACACAAGTCGTCACTTTAACCAATCAGACCGATGACCGGGCCCAGCTTCTCCTCCGGCGCGAACCGATCGGGAAAAGAGAGAAAGCTTTTCTGGCGCACGCCTCACTTGCTGCGACCCTCGGTGGAAAAAAGCTGTTTGACTATGCCGGCACCGGGGACAAACTGACGGAACCCGTCCTCCTCAAAGTGATGGAGGCCAATGAGACTATCGTCATCGAGCTTGAATTGGCCATCAGCATAAGCCTTGGCAATGAGTACCAGTCGAAGTGCCTGGAATTTCCCTGGACCTTTATCGCGCGGGAGGGAGTCCTCCCCGAACCACCGGGCCGGCCTGTACCGGCCACAGGCCAATCACCTCTCTGCCGGCTTGTCGGTGCCGTGTTTGCCACTCTTGCCCTCATTGTTTTCTTTTACGCGACAAGGAAAGGATTGACGGGCAGATCATGTTAAAATGGCTTTAAAATGAGCCGGTTGACCACGGCCGGGCCTTGTGGCAGGGCCGCCCTTCACTTGAAAGGACAATCACATGAGCACTCTCAAATACGCCAATGCCATCAAGGAGCCGGGCGTCTTGTCGCCGCGTGTCAAATGGCTGCGGGACTATTATTTCACAGGCACCGACCGGAAATGGAATAACGAATATCTGGTCTACACAACCGGAACGCCCTGGGATGTTCAGTTCGATGAGCTCACCTACTACATCGTTCCGGAGATGTATGCCTTTATGAACTCCTTCACCGTGTCATGCAGGCAAAGCGCCCAGAAGGTTCTTGTGCCGGACGATTTTTTCACCTGGTCCATCCCCGAGCGCAAAGCCTGGTTCACCAGGCAAGTGGTCACCCGGCACATGCCGGTCGAAATCCTGCCCGGCGATCTTTTGTGCGGAGCCCAGTTTAATCTCCAGTATTCCATGTGCCTGGACAAAGAGGAGCAAAAAGAGCGCAACCGACTGACGAAAAAGGCGCGGGAAGCTGTCCTCTTCCTGCACACGCACGGCTATGGCAACTGCGGGGCGACCAGCGGCCATCTGATTCCGGACTATGCCAGGATTATCCGCCACGGCTTTGCCAAGGTATACGAAGAAATCGATGAAGCCTACGGAAAGCTGACCGGGAAAGAAAAGGAAGGATCCCGGGGCGGGGTGCTCCGTGCCATGAAGACCGCCTGCCTCATGCCCAAAGAACTGGCCGACAAGTACGCAGCACACTGCGATGAATTGGCCGGCCAGGAGGAGGATCCCGGCCGGGCACGTGAGCTTCGCCTCATGGCCGGCAATATGCGAAGGGTTCCCTGGCATGGAGCCGAGAATTTTCACCAGGCGGTCCAGTCGCTCTGGTTCACCCACATGCTGGTCATGTCGGATGAAAAGTACCCCGGGCCGGGCGTCTCTTTTGGCAGGCTGGACCAGTATCTTTATCCTTACTACCGGATCTCCAGGGAAGAGGGCATGACAGATGACGAGATGAAAGACATCCTGGGTTGCTTCTGGGTTCATTGCAACACGGTTTACGACGCCCAGATCCGCGTGGGGGGAAACCAGGGCATCACTGCCGGCTTCGGCCAGCTCTTCAATCTGTCCGGCTTCGGCCGTGACGGCGAGGACATGACCAATGAGCTGACCTATTTGATCCTGGACGTCATCGAGGCCATGAGCCCCATCCTGGAACCCAAGCCCAATGTCCGGCTCCACC
>CAZGCS010000040.1:4877-11141 GCA_964524395.1 uncultured Mageeibacillus sp. | reverse complement strand
GAGGTGGCAGACAAACACAAATACTGCCGGCCTGAAATCAAAGAAAGCAGGGAACTGGTGATCGCCGGGGGGCGCCACTGCGTGGTGGAGCAGACGCTTGGCGGCAAAGGGGACTTCGTGGCCAATGACCTCGATTTTGATGGTGACCAAAGGCGGACCATGGTACTGACCGGCCCCAATATGTCGGGCAAATCAACTTACATGCGCCAGGCAGCCTTGATCGTCCTGCTGGCCCAGGTCGGAAGCTTCGTGCCGGCAGAGTCAGCCGTGATTGGGATTGCAGACCGCATTATGACCCGTGTCGGTGCTTCGGACGATCTGGCTGGCGGACAGTCGACCTTCATGGTGGAGATGAGTGAAGTCGCTGCCATTCTCGATCAGGCCACCCCTGACAGCCTGCTCATCCTGGACGAAATCGGCCGCGGCACCGGAACAGCTGATGGCCTGTCCATTGCCTGGTCCATTGTTGAATACATCTCCGACCCCTCCCTGCTCGGCGCGCGGGCTCTTTTCGCCACCCATTACCACGAATTGATTGATCTTGGCGACCGGCTCCCGGGTGTTTTCAATGCCCATTTCGAGGTGGCCGAGCGCGACGGCGAGATTGTCTTCCTGCACCAGGTCCGGCCGGGAGGCGCCAATGAAAGCTACGGCATTGATGTCGCCAAGCTGGCCGGGGTTCCCGATTCCGTTGTTGACCGCGCACGCGAACTTATGGCACATCTCGAACAAACCGGCCGGGATAAACGCAAAATTGTAAAGCGGCAGGCCAGAACCATGGACGGCCAACAGGATTTATTCAGTGGCGCCCAGTCGGTGCGGACCGCTGACGAGATCATCGAACGCCTGGAGCAGGCGGATGTTGACGACATGCGGCCGGTCGAGGCATACGGTCTTCTGATCGATCTGAAGGAACTTGCCCTGCGTCGCAAAAGACAGAATAATCAGGAAGAGGAGTGACCCATGGCTCTCATACAGCGGCTGGACAGGCAGACCATCAACAGCATCGCGGCCGGCGAAGTCATCGAGCGGCCGGCTTCTGTCGCCAAGGAACTGATTGAGAACGCCCTGGACGCGGGAGCATCCATTATCCGCCTGTCCATAGAGGGCGGCGGGGTCAAAAGCCTGTCATGCGAAGATGACGGCAGCGGGATGTCCAGGGAGGACGCCCTGCTGGCCCTGGAAAGCCACGCGACCAGCAAGCTGACCCGGACGGAGGATTTATTCCGGCTGACCACCATGGGTTTTCGCGGTGAAGCCCTGCCCTCCATTGCTTCCGTATCCAGACTCGAATTGCGGACCCGGCGGCGGGAGGACCCGGAAGGTACCCGCCTGGTGGTGGAAGGCGGGGAGAGGACCTTTGAGGGTCCCTGCGGGATGTCTCCCGGAACCATCCTGGTTTGCCGCGATCTCTTTTACAACACGCCGGCCCGCTACAAGTTCCTGCGGTCCGACGCTTCAGAGGCTGGTGCCGTCGCTGGCATGGCAGGGAAGATCGCCTTGGCCCGGCCGGACCTTTCTTTCCGGCTGGAGCGCGGCGAAGATGGCAGGGAACTGCTTTATACGCCGGGCGACAACCAGCTTCTCAGCGCCATCTATGCCGTGTTTGGCAATGAGGCCGCCCAAGGCATGATTCCGGTTTCATTGTCCGATCCGCCGGTCAGGATCTCAGGATTCATCACCGGTCCTGCAGCCGCGCGCCACAACAGAGCCCGGCAGGTCTTCATGGTCAACGGCCGTGTGATTCATTCACCGGTCCTGAGAAGCGCGGTCGATGAGGCCTGCAAGACCTGGTTTATGAAAGGTCGCTACCCGCAACTGGTCCTCCATCTCGAGATTCCTGCCAATCTGGTCGATGTCAATGTACATCCACAAAAAACAGAGGTCCGGTTCTGGGAGGACCGGGCCGTCTTTCGGGCGGTTTACCACGCGGCACGTGCGGCCCTTGAGCAGGAAGGGCAAATGGTCCGTCCTCTGCAGGCGGACAGGCAGGAACCGGAGCCCGTCTCCCGTCAACTGGACATGGGGCAGCCTGTCTCCTACGTTAAAACAGCGGCAGTCTTGCCTGAAGAGGGCGTCTTGAAGGAGACAGCAGACGCTTCGCCACGGGCCCGGGAGGACCTGGCGCCCCCAACGAAACAGTCAGAGGATCCGGTCGCGAAAGAAGAAATCCGGGCCCTTCTTGACGCACGCCTGATTGGCACCTTCCTCAATACCTATATCCTGCTCGAGGATGGCCACTCACTCATTCTGATCGATCAGCATGCAGCGCACGAAAGAATCCTTTATGAAGAGCTCCTGAGCAAGCATCAGGAAGAGGGCGGCCTGCACGCCGCCGGACAGATCCTGCTGACACCCCTGCGGGTCGAGGTCAGCCAGGAGGAACTGGCCCTGCTCGAGGAAGAAGCGGCTCATTTTGCGAGGCTGGGATTTGACTACCAGCCATTCGGCGGCAATACCCTTGCCTTGAGGGCGGTTCCATCAGGGCGGGCAGGCGTGGACCCTCTGGCCGCTTTCCGTGCCGCCCTCGACGGGCTGGCCACCGCCCGCCGGACGGGCCTGGAGTTGGACGACACGGAAATGCTGCACCAGATTGCCTGCAAGGCTGCCGTGAAAGCCAATGACCGGCTGAGTGAGGATGAAATCCGGATTCTCATCCAGGGCCTGCCAGCCCTGATCAATCCTTTCCATTGTCCGCACGGCCGACCTCTTGCCATTCGTTTCAGCCACAAAGACATTGAAAAATTCTTCGGGAGGATCGTCTAGATGCCCGAAAGGGATGCGCCGGCGCCCACTTGCCGCTTCCGGTCACCGGACCAGCTATTTGAGTGGCTTCTGGCGCGCATCATGGGTGACAGGTCCGCCATTCCGGTCATTACCGGCCCGACAGCCGCAGGAAAATCCCGGATGGCCATGAGGCTGGCCCAGGAAACTGGCAGTGAGATCGTCTCTGTCGATGCCATGCAGGTCTATCGCGGCTTTGATATCGGAACAGCCAAACCCACGCCACAGGACCAGGCACTTGTCCCGCACCATCTGCTGGATATCCTGGAGCCCTGTGAAGGGATCAGCGTCGCCGCCTACGCCGCACGCACTGAAGAGCTGCTGAACCTTCTTTTGGCGGAAGGGAAAAAACCGATTTTGTGTGGTGGGAGCGTCCAGTACATTTCAGCCTTGCTGGACGGCTTGGAATTTATTGGCCCAAAGGCTGATCCCGCCTTACGCGCCAGGATTGGCCGGCAAGTCGATCAAGCGGGTCTGCAGGCCTCATGGAATCAGATTCTTTCGATGGATCCTGAGGCGGCAGAGGCAATCGCGCCCGCGGACAGGAGGCGGATCATCCGCTTTTTCGAACTGCTTCAACAAACCGGCATGACCAAATCAGCGCTCAACAGGGCGTCCAGGCAAGCTGGTCCGCGCTTTCACTTTTGGGGCTTCTGGCTCGACCTGACACCCAGACAAAAACTTTATGACTTGATTGACAGGCGTGCCCAGGCCATGTTTGAGGCCGGCCTGGTGGAGGAGGTGACGGACCTGATGAACCGTTATCCCGCTTACAGCGGTTGCCCGGCCTTCCGGGGCATCGGTTACCGCGAAACGGTCTCTTTTTTGGAAGGGGAGATCAGTGCCTCCGAGTGCCGTGAGATGACAGCGCGAGCGACCCGCCGCTACGCCAAACGGCAGCAAACCTGGCTTCGCAAACGAAAAGACCTGACCCTGCTTTTGCTGGATCATGAGAACGGCGGCCCGGAAGCCGGAATTTCGCCGTAAACGAAAATCCCCTCTCTCCGGCGCCCTATTCTGTAATGGCATTCTATCCATTAATCTAGAAAAGGAGCCGCTTATGGAGCAGTACAAGCAAAGAGAAGGAAAAGAAGTCAACAAATTGCCGGTTTCACAGACCATCCGGATTCAGGAAACATTTCTCAATCACTGCCGGCGTGAAAAAATCAACGTGGTCATCCAGTTGTTCGACCAGACCATCATCGAGGGGCTGATCATCGGATTCGATCGCGACTCGATCGTTGTCTCCTCACGGGGTACCCAACAGCTGCTCTATAAGACGTCTGTTGTCTGTATCAAGCCTTTTGAAGAACTGCACCTGATCTTCAATGAGGCCAGGCGCACGCCGCGGACGGGTGTGAAATACCCGCGGGTGATCGCGCACCCGCCTGTCAGGCAGCACTGATCAAACCTCCATCCGCAATAAACCCCGGACAATACCAAGAATCATGGTACCCTCCCGGTCGAGCGGAATGTCTTCGTAGCGCTCATTTTCCGGATGGAGGTAATAGGGGCCTCCCGGGTGGCGTTTCAGCGTTTTGACAGTTGCCTCGTCATCAAGGAGCGCCACCACGATTTCTCCCTCATCAGCCATGCTCGATTTTTCGATAATGACAATATCACCGTCAAGGATGGCGGCGCCCGTCATGCTGTCACCTTCGATCCGCAGCGCGAAGACCGATTCGGCTCCCGGGCGTATGGGGAAGGGGAGAGGCAGCATCCGCTCAATGTTTTCGGCTGCCAGGATAGGTTTGCCGGCTGTCACCGTCCCGACCAGGGGGATTTGCGGACTCAGCTCAGCCTCCAGGGCGGGGACGCGGATGGAACGCCGTTTTCCGGAATCCATCTCGATGCGGCCGTCCGCGGTCAGCCGTTTCAGGTGGCTGTAGACCGTCGAGGTGGATCGCAGGCCGACCCCCTGTCCGATGTCTCGGACAGAAGGGGCATAGGAGTATTCCCGGATGTAGTCACAGATGTATTCATAGACAGCATCCAGTGTCTGATCGACATTGGCCCTGGTAAACGGATATGTCTGTTTCATAACGTCCTCCCCGATTGTCGCAATCCCGGCGCGAACAATCTTTCTGTATGTTTATAATAACAAAACAATTGTTCAGTATCAAGTCCGGGACTTTGGCTTGTCAGGCCATGCCATATGCTAAAATGTTAAACACTAGGAGCAGGCCATGCAGGAACAAACTTCCGACAATTTAAGACCGGGCAGGATGCCGTCAGGTCCGCCGGGCAAGATCCGGCCGGATGAAGACCGGTCTTTGGCGCGGCCGCCGGCAAGCAGCCGGATGAACCGGAAGCAGGCCTTTCTGACCAAGTATTACGAGCCTGTCCGAGGAAGCGTCAAGGAAGACGCGCGAACCGGACACAAGATATACAGACTTAAAGGCTATACAACAGTTGACAAGATCAACCGCAAGTTTCAGCAGGAACGCAATCAGCGGTCGTTGCGCAATATCCTGACCTTTCTGATGATTGTGATCCTGCTGGTCATCCTGATTGCCATCTACAATCCATTTACCAACATTGATGAATTGAAAAAGATCAGTGGTGAAGACAGCTTGTACAAAAAACAACAAGAGTCAGCGACGACGGAAAGATTCCTGGAGTTTCCATAAGAGACCCGGCCAGCTTGCTGAGCCATTGCGCCAGGATGCTTTTAAAAGTCTTCAAACCATGGGAAGGCCGATTCAGTTGTTTTAAAAAGGCCGGAACAGGCGTCTTTTCTGATAATCATCCATTTCTGCCATAATGGTATATTGTACTTCGTAAAATTTATATTTTACGAAGTACCATCTCAGGCAATTACATCTATCCCACGACTCTTCCCTGCAGGATTTTCAAGATGGCCTCCCGCTCCTCTTCCGGTTTGTCACCGGCCAGAAGGTTCAAGGCGATGCGCGCCCCTTTGTCCATATTCTGCGCGCCTGCCAGAATCACGAAATCATCCTGCCGGACCAACGGCAAAACTTTCCGGATGGCATCTGTGAGATTGGCTTCGTATCGAATCCGATAACCGGCATCCGCCAGATCTTCAAGGACAACTTTTTCTTCCTCATTTGAAACCAGGTCCCGCGAACTTGCCGTGTCCCTGCTGCTGGTTACCATGAAAGTCTGCCAGTTGATCTGATCCCGGAATTGCCTGAACTGGCCAGCCACTTCGCGGTTGACCTGGATCCCCCGGTTGCCCCTGATGGCGTAGACGATATGGACCGGTCTGCCTTCAGCCATGACCGCGACCGCTTCCAGCATCTTGCGGGTATTGTCTTCATCGTGGACGTAGTCATCGATCATGGTGAAGTCATTCTGATAAATAATCTGCAAGCGCCGCTCGACACTCAAAAAACTTGCGAGCGCTCCGGCCGAATCAGCAGGATCCACGCCGCAGCAGCCGGCCAGTATAATGGCAGTCATCGCATTGTAGACAGAATGCCGGCCGGGAACGATCAGGCGGACAGGCCAGCGACC
>CAZGCS010000040.1:0-4777 GCA_964524395.1 uncultured Mageeibacillus sp. | reverse complement strand
TCGCATTGTAGACAGAATGCCGGCCGGGAACGATCAGGCGGACAGGCCAGCGACCAGGCTTGATCGATCCCCTTTCACAGGCCAGCTCATGGCGGATCAGCAAATCGAAATGCGGAAATCCCCCCGGCAGCGTCAGGTTCTCAGCCGAAACCAGGGCATCCGGCTGACCGATACCCATGGAGATAACCTGCCCCCCGGTTTCGTGGCGGAGCCGGTAAACATCCGGTTCATCCCGGTTCAGAATCACAGGGACCCCGGGTCTGACATTTCTGACAAGCATGGCCTTGGCTTGGTAGTAAGCCTCAAAAGAACCGTGGTCCGGTATATGGTCCGGTGTAATATTCAGAAAAGCGACCGCGTCATATTCAATGCCATAAACCCGGTATTGCGCTTCCGCGACGGACGAGACCTCCATGGCAACAACTTGAACACCAGCCCTGTAATGATCTCTTAACATGCGTTGAAGATCCGAACTGTCGGGTGTAGTCAGAGACGACGGTATTTTCTGATCCCCATATCCATAAGCGACTGACCCGATCAGCGATGTCATGACACCTTGACTTGTCAGGAT
Source organism: uncultured Mageeibacillus sp. (assembly GCA_964524395.1). Taxonomy (GTDB): domain Bacteria; phylum Bacillota; class Clostridia; order Saccharofermentanales; family DTU023; genus UBA4923. The sequence continues at coordinate 4,206 of CAZGCS010000040.1, read as the reverse complement.
ATGTTGTACCATCGACGTGGTGGTCGTCTTGCCGTTGGTGCCCGTCACCCCGATCATAAACAGATCCCGGTCCGGATAACCGAAAAAGGCACGTGACAACTCCGCCAGCGCGCGCCTGGCAAGCGGCACCTTTATTTCGGCAACCCCTGCAGGGCCGGCGGCCCGCTCGGTCACAATGGCGGCCGCGCCCTTTGAGACGGCCTGGCCGATGTAAAGGTATCCATCGGTTAAGGTGCCCGGTATGGCGACGAAAATGTAACCCTGACCAACCTGGCGCGAATCGCAGGTCACCCCCCGTACGACCGGGTCATGAGGCATGGAGAGAATTTCACTTTCCGACAGAGCGGTCAGAAGCTGAGATAAACGCATGGTATTGCCTCCATTGGAGCGGCTCATTCGATCCAGCCTTGCCGGATGAGCAATTCGGCCGTCAGGATGGCGCCGCCGGCTGCTCCACGGATCAGATTGTTGGACAGACAGAAAAACTTGTAATCAAAGAAGGGGTCCCGGCGAAGCCGGCCAATTGATATGGCCATGCCTGCCCCTGAAGACACGTCCAGTTTGGGCTGGGGCCGGTCCTCTTCCCCTAAATAGAGCAGAAAAGGGCTTGGGGCTGACGGCAGTCCCATGAGTTCGACCTCGCTTTTGAAGTCCCGCCAGCCTTTTAAAATGGTGCCGGCATCGATTTTCTCCCGAAAACGCACAAATACAGCGGCCAGGTGGCCAATTTCCACAGGGACACGGACGCATTGGGCAGAGATAAGCGGTCTGGTCGCAGGCTCAATCCTGTTTCCTCGCAAAGTACCCCAAATTTTCAGAGGTTCCTTCTCGCTTTTTTCTTCTTCACCCTCAATGAATGGAATCATATTGTCCTGCATCTCGGGCCAGTCGGGCAGGTGCCTGCCTGCGCCGGAGACCGCCTGGAAGGTTGTGACAGCGACTTCTTCAATACCGAAATCCATCAGTGGTGTCAAGGCAGGCAGATAACTCGGCAGTGAACAATTGGGCAAGGTTACCACGAAGCCGCTGTTTGTTTTCAACCTCTTCCGCTGCGCTGCGATCAAGTTAGTATGTCTAGGATTAACTTCTGGAATTACTAATGGAACGTCTGATCTACACCGCAGGGCGGAGTTGTTGGAGATGACAGGTATCCCCGCCCCTGCGATCATTTCCTCCAGCCTGATCAACTCCCCTTCTTCCATACTGACAGCGCTGAAAACCAAATCGACCTCTTCTTTTAATTGACGGATTTCGTTCTCATCTGTCCCGCGCATGGGAAAATCCTTGACGGCTTCAGGGATGGGCTGGCCCAGCTGCCAGTTCGTTCCAACCGCATCGGCGTATTTTTTCCCGCGTGACCGGTGTGAAGCCATGACGGCCCTGATCTCAAACCAGGGATGATCTTTGAGCAGAATCACAAGGGATTGGCCAACAAGGCCACTTGCTCCAAGAATGCCAACACCATATCGTTTCATGCGGATGCTCTCCTCTCCCCGCCTCCGGTTCAGCGCACAGCGCAAGTATATCAATTATCAGGGCATTCTCAAAGAATACAGGGGCGTGATAAGATAAGGCCGATGAATCAAGGTAAGGCTCAAGCAACCAATACTTTTCCGCGCCTGGAAGAATTTTTGGGTTACATCCAGGCAATTCTTGAGCGCTCGGAAGGCACGGTGCGCCAGTATCGTTACGACCTGATCCTCTTCTTCCGTTTCCTGATCGCAGACGACCGGAGTCTGCAGCCGGAAGACGAGGCCTGGGACGGGATTGATATTTCGATCGTGGATGATTCCATGCTCAGGTCGCTTCAGTTATCTGATCTTTATGCCTATATCACCTGGCTGGCGGCTGTCAGAAAGACAGCGCCCTCCACCCGGGCACGCCGGACTTCATCGTTGCGTACCTTCTTTGACTACCTGACCTCCAAGGCTCATGTTCTTTCCGAGAATATTGCGGCCAATCTGGAGTCTCCCAAGCAGGTGAAACGCTTGCCACGCCATCTTTCCCTTGAGGAGAGCCGCGAGCTGCTGATGGCCGCGTCCAATGAAAATTCACGTTTTTCCAGCCGTGATTACTGTATCCTGACCCTCTTCCTGAACTGCGGATTGCGCCTGTCGGAACTTTGCGGCATTGACCTGTCCTCATGGCGCGGCGATACGCTGACAGTCATCGGCAAGGGCAACAAGGAGCGTACCATCTACCTGAACGGGGCCTGTATCAAGTCCATGGAAGACTATCTCCCCGATCGCATCACGCCGGTCAGCCAGGACAGGGACGCTCTTTTTATTTCCAGGCTGGGCAGACGTGTGACACCACGGGCTGTGCAAAATATAATCAAGAAATACATCCTGTCAGCCGGCCTGGACCCTGAACGCTATTCAACCCATAAGCTGAGGCATACCGCTGCCACCCTCATGTATCAGTATGGCGAGGTCGACATCCGGAGCCTGCAGGCACTTCTGGGGCATTCGTCCGTGGCTACAACTGAAATCTACACCCACATCGACCAGCGCGCCCTCCATGATGCCGTGGAGCAGAATCCGCTGAACCAGGAGCGAATAAACAAGCGGGACACAGACGGCGGATAAATCATCCTTCCGCCTGCCCGGTACTTGATTTAAATTGTCTGATTTCTGCTGTAATCCCTGAGGATCTTGCGCGATGTATTCTTCGGGAATTCCTGATCCCGGATCCTGACCTGACGGATTCCCTGGTAAGCCGGGATCCTTGAGTTGAGCTCCCTGACCAGCTCCTTCATCAGCTCCAGGATGCCTTCCTCTCCCACATCCTGGCCCAGACGTTCCCGGACCTGTTCCCTGTCGGGGAAGATCTCAACCGAGAGGACGGCATCGCCACTGTCACTTGCTTCCGCGTAGACCACACTCTCTGCAATCTCCGGGTTCCGGCCCAGGACCGCCTCCAACTCCTCGGGGAAGATGTTTTTGCCGTTTTTTGTGATAATGGTGTTCTTCTTCCGGCCTGTAATAATCAGGAAACCGTCTTCAGTGATGCGGCCCATATCCCCTGTGCGGTACCAGCCGTCCAACATAGTCTCTGCCGTCAGTTCGGGATCCTCGTAGTAGCCCAGCATCAAATTGGGGCCGAAGCCTGCGATTTCACCTACCCCGTTTTCGTCGGGGTCCAGGATATCGATCTTGTTGTCAGGCAGTGGCAGGCCGGCCGAATCGTGGCGGAAATAGTTCTCACGGTTCAGGGCCAATATGGGAGCGAACTCCGTCAAACCGTAACCTTGCACAGCGACAAAGCCCCAGTCATAAAAGTCTTTCAAGATTTGGGGATCGATGGCGGCGCCACCGGAAATGAAGGTCCGCATGCGGCCACCCAGGCTTTCGTGGATGGCCTTGAACAGGATCCTGCGAAGATCGATGCCAACTTTCTTCAGGCCGCGGGAAATCGTCATCATGCGGAGGATCAGTTTCTCCCGGCCCTGCTTACGGATGTTTCGCCAGATGACCCGGTGCATGGATTCCAGCAGGAGAGGAACGCAGAGCATACAGCTGGCCTGTGACTCTTTCAAGTTCCTGGTGATATGGCGCAGGCCCTCTGCCTGGGCGATGGTATTCCCTTTGTAGATCTGGTAGAGGAAACCGCAGGTACATTCGTAGGTGTGATTGAGGGGCAGGACAGAAAGCAGGGTATCGTCATGCTTGATCCCGATGAACAGAAGCTGCCCCATCCCCATGATATTGGCGCAGATGGTCTTATGACTGTGCATGACACATTTGGATCGATCGGTGGTCCCCGAGGTGAATAGCAGGGCTGCCAGCTTATCAGGATCAATTTTCAATTGACGATATCGTTTATCACCTGCTGCCGCCAGCTGGCGCCCGCGGCGGAGGAGGTCATTCCATCGAACAGGTGTGACTGTCCTGCCCCCTTCAAGAGTCAGCTGCCCGGGCCTGCCTTCGATCTCCCGGCGATCGTCCCGTACGCTTTTTCCCACAGCAAAGGCCAGGTCGTTGATCAGAATCAAGTGCTCAAGGGTGGGAACGGCCGGAGCCACCTCCTCCACCCGGTCAGCAAAGCGGGGTGAATAGATGATGGCATCACAACGGGAACGATTGAATAGACTCAGAAGTTCACCTGACTGAAGCTCATTGTCGATGGGAACCATGATCAGCCCGCTGTTGATGCCCGCCAGATAGGACACATACCATTCATACCGGGTTTCAGCCACGATGGCCA
>CAZGCS010000039.1:0-11335 GCA_964524395.1 uncultured Mageeibacillus sp. | reverse complement strand
TGGTGCGCAGAGCCTGGGCCAGGCCGAAAAGGAGCGAGGACAGCATGGCGCCCACCGGCTCCCCCCTGCCCATGGCCTGGGCCGCCAGGGCGATAAAGCCGCGACCGGCAACCATGCCGGAGTTCCATCCCTGCGAATAGTACATGGACATGAAGGCGCCCCCCAGGCCTGCCAGCGCCCCCGAGAGCGCAATGGCGATGTATTTGATTCTTAAAACACTGACCCCCACGCTGGAGGCGGCGTCCGGGTTCTCCCCCACCGCCCGGATATTCAAGCCGATCGGCGTTTTATAAAGTAGCAGCCAGACAAGAAAGACAAATACGAAGGCGCAGTATGTCAGCACCGCGTGACCGGAGAACATCTCGCCTGCATACGGAATCCGGTCAAGCAGTGGAATGTTGACCGTGGGTATCAGGATGCCGGGGGAAACAAGGTTACCGGTATTGCCCCGCAGGCCGGTAAACATATTGAGCAGGAAGATGGTACCTCCCGCCCCCAGCATGTTGACGGCGATGCCGGCCAGGATAATGTCTGTTTTCAGCTTCAGGGAGAAAAAGCCCATCATGAGACCGAGCAGGGCTCCAACCAGGACTGCGCCCAGCACGCCGACAAGCCAGCTCTGGGTCCAATAGGCAAAAAGGAAGCCGAAGAGGGCTGTGATCATCATGATTCCCTCTAGGCCGATATTGACGACACCCGCTTTTTCCGCGACAACCGCGGCCAGCGCCGCAAAGAGGATGGGGGCTGTGATCCGGATCACGGCGAAAATAAAATCCGCCTTGAAAACGGCCTGGAACAATTGTTCAAACATGATTCTCACCTCCTCCGGGTTCACGCCTGGCTTCCAGCCTCATCAGATCCTCTGTCGCCGTCTTGACTACCAGCTTCTGCCGGAAACCGGACAGGAATTGCTCGGCGGCGAAAAAGAGAAAGATGGCGGCCTGGATGATGTCGATCATTTCGGAAGGAACATCGCAATGGGTCGACATGAGCAGGCAGCCCTTGTTGAGGTAGGCAATGAAAAATGCGGCAAAGGGAACATACACCGGATTGTTCTTGGCTAAAATAGCCACGGTGATGCCCACCCAGCCATAGCCGGGCAATTCGCGCCACAGATAGGTCTGGTAGCGTCCCAGGACTTCAAGGCTGCCGCCCATGCCGGACAGCATGCCGCCGATCACTTGCGCCAGGACGATAGTCCAGCCGACATTCATACCGGAATACAGGGCAAAGGATTCATTGATGCCGATCATACGGGTCGCGTAGCCCCAGCGGGTCCGGTACATGAAGAAGGCGATGAGCACCGTGGCCAGGAGGGCAACGATGATACCAGCCGACATCTTGCTGTTGCCCGGCACCAGGGAGGGAATGACGGCGGTGGGCCTGAAGGCCCTGGTCATGGTCGCCCCTTTGGTCCGGTCGGCGAAATTGAAGTTGAGGTAGTGGAGGACCACATAGAGAATAATGAAATTCAACATCAGACTGGTGACCATTTCGCTGGCGCCCAGCTTGACCTTGAGCAGGGCGGGGATCAGCATGATCAAACCGCAGGCAACCGTCGCGATAAGTACGCAGACCACCGCATGCCAGCCTGAGTTGATCTGGAGATATACCCCCAGGACTCCCCCGATGAAACCGCCGGCCAGGACACAGCCTTCCCCCGCCAGATTGAACTGATTGGCCGAAAACATGACACAGACGGCAAGACCCGTAAAAATGGTCGGTATCATGGCGGCAAATATCTGGAAAAGGTACTGGGCGTTGAAGGAGATACCTGAATCCCTGAAACTGACCAGAGGGCCGACCAGCAGATACCGCAGGGCTGTAAAGGGTGTCTTGGAACTCAGGAAGATGAAGATCGCTCCAACGGCAAGCGCCAGCAGGATGGCCGTGGCCCCGCGCGCGATCCCGAAAAAGACCATTCGTCTGTCACGCATGGGAAGCCCTCCCGATCTCCTGATCACTTTGGCGTTTCAAACCCAACATATACTCTCCCATCATGACGTCATCCCACTGGCCGTCGTCAAAATAGCCTGCGATTTTCCCCTCGTAGAAAACAATCAGACTGTCAGACAATTCCATGACCTCATTCAAGTCGGCCGATACCAAAAGAACGGCCGCACCAGCCCTTGACAATTCAATCAGCCTTTTTCGGATCAGCTCCGTCGCGCCAACATCGATCCCCCGGGTCGGCTGGTCGGCAATAATCAGGATGGGGTCACTCGAAAACTCACGGGCCACCACCACCTTTTGGATATTTCCGCCCGACAGCATGCCCACTTCCTGACTCCTGGCCTTGCATAGAATGGAATAGTCGCGGATAAGCCTGTCACTTTCCTGGTGGAGTTCCTTCATCCGAAACAGGGGGCCCCGGTTAAAACGCTTGTCCTGGAAACGGTCGGAGATGACATTTTCTTCGACGCTGGCCTCTGCCGCAATTCCCAGTGTCATCCGGTCCGCGGGAACGTAAGATACGCCAAGTGACCGGATCCTTGCCTGCGCCAAGCCGTTAAGCCTGACTCCGCCAACCTCGGCCGTGCCACTCCCCGGCAGCCTGAGGCCAAAAAGGATATCCACAAGCTCCCGCTGCCCATTGCCCTCGACGCCTGCGATTCCCACAATCTCACCACTGCGGACCGAAAAGGTAAGGCCGTCGAGCGCCTGCTTACCCCATTCATTGGCATAGCGGAGCTCCTGGACCTGCAGTACAACTCCGGCAGGGCTTGCCTTCTCTTTCTCTACGGACAGGATCACGTCCCGGCCGACCATGCGGCGGGAAATCTCCTGTTCCGAGATCGCCTCCGTGTCGAAGACCCCGACGGATTTGCCGGCCCGCATAATGGTAATGCGGTCGGTCAGCTCTTTTACTTCATTCAATTTATGGGAAATGAAGATGATGGTGAACCCCTGGTCTTTCAAGTTTTTCAACTCCTGAAAGAGACCTGCCGTCTCCTGAGTCGTCAGCACGGCAGTCGGTTCATCCAGAATCAGGACGCGGGCTCCACGCACCAGGGCCTTCAATATCTCCACTTTTTGCTTCATGCCGGTCGTGATATCGGCAACACGGGCTGCAGGTTCGATATGAAGATTGTATTTTTCCGCACTTTCCCTGGCCAGTTCAAAGGCTTTCCTGGAGTCGATAAAGATGCCGGATTTCCGGGGCGCCATGCCCAGGACCATATTCTCGGCCACTGTCAGGCTGGGTACAAGCATGAAATGCTGGTGTACCATTCCGATTCCCCTGGCGATAGCATCGGTGGGCGAGCCGAAGGAAACGGCTTCCCCCTCAACAAAAATCTCCCCTTCTGTCGGCCGCTCCATACCGAAGAGGATCTTCATCAAGGTCGATTTCCCCGCTCCGTTTTCGCCGATCAGAGCGTGGATCTCCCCCGGATTGACGGAGAAATCGACGGACCGGTTGGCTGCGATGCCATTGGGGTAGATCTTGGTGATCCCCCTCATGTCAATGGCCAGATCCTTGTGCTCCATGTCATTGTCTCCCCGGTTTTTTTTGAAAGAAGGGGATCCGAACCCGGACCCCCTTTCCATGGCCTCTCGTCATGTGTTGGAGGCAGGCATCATGTATCACGCCCTCAGGGCTGCATGGCCTCGCGCAGGGCAACAACACCCATGGATTCGTCACCGATGGCGGATGAGACCTTGATGGTACCTTCACGCACTGCCTTTTCAGCATTCAAGACCAGATCCTGCACTTCCTGCGGCGCATATTTGGTGAAGTTCTTGTCGGAAACAAAGCCGACACCGCCTTCGACCAGGCCCAGGTTGACTTCGGTCCCCCAGTAGGTGCGTCCTGCATCCCACTCATCAAAAACCCAGATAATGGAATCACCTACATTCTTGAGTCCTGAGGTCAGTGTGATGGAGGCCAGCTCGGTTGAGAGCGTAAGCTCCTGATCGGAATCAACACCGATGAACCAGGCTTTCCCCGTTTCAAGCGCTGCCTCGGCACCGCCATTTCCGGCCAGTCCCGCAACGCCCCAGAGAATGTCAGCCTTGTTGTCATTGATCATGGCCAGGCCCAGTTCTTTTGCTGCGGCTGTATCAAAGTAGTTGGTGACGTACCGGGTGTCGACCTTGACCTCCGGATCCGTCGCCCTGGCACCTTCAAGAAAACCGTAAAGGAAGTCGTTAATGACGGGGCTGTCAACACCGCCGATAAAGCCGACCACTTTTTCCGGATTGATGTTATCGACCGAAGTCTGCGAGGTCATGGCCGCCGCAAATACGCCGATCAGGTATCCCATGTCATTCTGACGGTAACTCAGGTTGACCACATTCTGATTTTCACCGACGTAGGTTGTGTCGTCGTAGATGAGAAATTTCTGGTCGGGATAAGCGGTCGCCGCCTCTTTGAGATAATCGGGCATCTGGTAGGTGCCGCAGATAATCAGGTCATAGACACCCATGGAAGCGACATCGTTGATGGTTTCCTGCCACTTGGGCTGATCCGCGTCGGTCGCGCCCATTTCCTTGGTCTCATAGGTGATCCGCCCGGCTTCGGCAAGCTTTTTCAAGCCCTCCTCGGCGGAGTCGAAAAAGGATTTGTCGCCCAGGTTGCCGTTGACCAGGTTGATTACCTTATAGGCATCGCCTTCGGGCTCGGTCTTGGCCGGCTCCCCAGGCTTCTTGTCACAGGCGGCCATGGCGATTGCCATCAAGGCGACAAGCAACAGCGCAACTATTTTTTTCATCTTTTTCTCCTTAAAATTTGTTTCTTCACTTTATCTGTGAAGATCCTGTCTTTCCCGCCACCCGGCAGGCCCGACAGTGACCTTTGAACCCGATCCGCCCGTCAGGTAAACCTCGCGGCCATAGTACACCTGCTAACATGCCAACCGGTTCGCTCATAGGGACGAACATCAAATGAATTGTACACATTAAGAAAAGTGCGGTCAATTGCAGGGTGCTTGCACTCCGGTGGATCATGACCGGTCAGGTCCCGGGCGCGTAGCGCCTGACGCCCGCGACCCGGCCGGCAAGTTCCATGGCGGCGGACGATTCGATGTCGATCAGCCGCAGGGTTGACCGGCCCGAAAGCGCGATCAGCAACTGATCGTCAGCGACCCGCATGGCAATTGAGGTCAAGATGTTCCGGTCCGGCTTGGATTGAAAGAAGACCACATCTCCCTCTTCCATCAACTTCAGGTCAGGGATGCCCTGATCATTTTCCGCCAGTATAACCGGCCTGCCCTGCCCCATGAGTGTGTACGGGTCGCGGGACAGGCTGAGGCCGTTCAGAAGGCCGGCCACATGAATGGCGCCCTCAGGGCTGATGCCGCGGGCAGTCACACCACCCGGCATGACAGGGCTGTTGTAGAAGGCCATCATGGAAACCACCAGCAACTGCTGGACATTATCTTCCGGTGCCATGGCTGCCAGCGGCGGGAGCAACATGACGCCTTCCGTGTTGATCCAACCTGTTTTCAGGCCGGGCAGCTTGACCCGCAACAGATCCCCGTTCCGGTAATCGGCGTAGAGGACGGTTCCCATGGGTGCCTCCACCACCAGGGAACCCGACCGGGCGTGACTCATGACCCGCTTGAAGGTCACGCGAACGATCACCCTGGCCACACTGCCCTCCGGGGAAATCGAATAGGTATCAGCCGTAAGCTGGCTGCGCCTGACATACCCCGTCACCCCATCATCCAGACGGACCAGGATAAAAACCCGGTCACTGGTGTCCAGCATGGTCACATGCTCATTCAAGAGGGCCTCAGCCACCCGCCCGCTTCCCGGGTCCGGTTCAGCGAACAAAGGCGCCGCAGCAACACTCACCACCGCAGTATTTTCGGCCAGCAGGTAATCATCCCAGCCGGGAGGTAATGTCTCCTCAGGCGGGGGCGTTACATCAAATTCAAGGGTCCGCTCTGAAATCCGGGGAACAACAAAGAACAAGCCCGCCATGAGGAGGGTGAAAACCAGGACAGCGAGTAACCATGGAGGAAGGCGCCGTTTTTTGCTGCTGAGAAAGACCGGCCTGCTTCTTTTCTTCCTATCCGTGGGTGATTCAACCACCGGCAGGTCAGGTGTAATTCCCCGCTTGATCCCGATTTTTTGCGGGCCGGGCTTGTCTTCCTGTTTGTCACCCATGCGCCGCCTCCTGCTCAGGTGCCATGCTTAAAACACAGAAAGCGACAGCGTATTCGTGTTCATGTGAGATGCTGAGAGACAAAGCCCGACCGCCAAGTCCTTCGAAAACCGTCCGGGCGGCTCCATGCAGAACCGTCCGGGGCGCGCCGTATGGCCCGCACAGAATTTCGATGTCACGAAAGGCAATCCCCTCCCGCCCGATTCCGGTACCCAGCGCTTTTGTAACGGCTTCCTTGGCCGCGTAACGGCCCGCCAGTCTGCGTGCGTCACCGCCACAGATGACCTGTTCATCCTCCGTGTAAATCCGGTCAAGGAAGCGGTCGCCGTGGCGCGCCATCACCTCCTCAAGGCGCCGGACTGAAATGAGATCAACTCCCGTACGCATAGACACCTTTACGGTATTTCATCTTTTTGCCGTTGCCGCACATCATCACCGATAAAGGCATACTTGAGAAAATTGCCATTCAGGCGGCTGGCGATGCGGCTGTCATAGAGACGGGAAAAGTCTGCCACCTCAATGTTGGAGGCAATGATGGTCGCAAGCTTTCTGTGCTGGCGGGCATCGAGAAGCAGGATAAGCTGGGCATAGGTATCGGGCGTGGCAGGTTCCGTTCCCAGGTCGTCGATCAAAAGGAGCTCCCAGGTCTGCAGCGCCTTGAAGAGCATGGAAGCCTCCTCCAGCAAATCAGGATCAGGCCGGTAGGAGGCCTTCTGTCTTTTATGCCGGGTAACCAGGTCAAAAAGATTGGGAGCCGTGATGTAGACGACGGACTTGCCCTCTTCCATCAGCCGGTGGCCGATACACTGCATCAGGAAGGTTTTGCCCGTACCCGGGGCACCCGAGAAGAAGAGGTTGCGGTCGCGCACACGGTCAAAATGACCTGTATAAAGCTGAGCCATCTGCAGGTAAGCCGCCATCCTCTCGCGTGGGGACACCTCTGCTTCCCCGCACTTCAGCTTCTTTTTGCTGAACAGATTGAGGTTGAAAGTGGAAAAGGTGTGACCTTCATTCATGATGTCGGGGAAATAGGCAGGCAGAATATCCTGGATAACCTGTCTGCGGCACCTGCACCAGTCCCCGTCAATCCTTCCCGTATCCTTGCAGGCGCGGCAGGTATAGACCGGCTGGTCATAGCCGTCGACAATACCGTGCCGTTTCAAAAATGAAAGGCGCTCCACCTCTACGCAGGCAAAATCTTCCGCATCCCCCCCGGTTTGACCGGCTTCCTGCTCAAGTACAGCCAGGAGCTGGTTCAGGCCTGCCGTCCTGAGCCTGCGGTCCAGCGCCTCCAGGCCGGGGAACTGCTCATAAAGCCGGCTCACCCGCTGATCCCGCGCATAAAAAACTTCGTTGCGCCGCTGCTCGTAGATGCGGGCCAGGTCGTCGTTCATTTTTTGAGTCAGGCTTTTCATGCGTCAGGCCCGTCCTTGGAGCCACTGTCGTCGATGCGCGGCATCCTCGTGTCATAGCCCGCCCCGCTGTCCGCGTCACGTTCTTCACCCTCCCGGAAGTTGCCGCGGTTATCGCGGGTCAGAACCTGTCCGCGCCTTGCCCGTCCTGCATCGGCTTCCCGGTCTTTCTCGTGTCTGATGACCTCTTCGATCGTGGTCAGCCCGCTCTCATGCCAATCTTTCAGAACGGCAGTCACAAAGCGGATACTGGGCTTTGACGCGCCCCGCGTCTTCGACAGGGCTTCGTCGATGATCTCCCGGTCATAGCCGAACTCATCGATCCAGCGATCAACGTCTTTGAGATCGTATTCCGTCAGGGTCCGCCGGAGTTTTTTCCCCACATAGGCCTTGATCTTGTTTTTCTCGAGAAAACGGGCGTAGTAAACCGAAAGCTGGTCGTAGGTTTTGACCCCCGCGGCCGCCCAGTCCTCAGCGATCCGGTTGGCATAACCCGGCCCGTCCAGCCTGTTATTGTTGGCTGCTTCCTGGAAAAGGGCGTAGACCACTTCCGGTTCAAAGCCGTAAGCCTCAAACCAGCGGTCGATCTGGTCGTACCACATGAAGGTCATGATGCCCTGGAAAAAAGTCATTTTGATCAGGTTGACCATCCGTTCGCGCTCCTGGCTCAGGTCCTCGCGCGCCGCGATCTCACTCGGCCTCGAGGAGGCAATGGGGCGATACCTTTTTGACAATTCAAGCATCTTGAGGTCGGTGATGGAAATATCGGTATCCCCTACCACGATCAGGTGCATGCGCTGCAGTTCAAGCAGCGATTCGTCCACAGCTTCCTCCGCGATCCCCATGCGGTCAGCGATGTCAGCCCGGGTCGCATCACGCGATCCATAAGTGGACACGCTGTTAAGGAAAAGGTAGCATTTGACCGCATTGCCACTTAATTTCGGCATCATGTCATGGATGAACAGATCAGGGACCGGTGTGTCGCTGAACATGATCGAATGATCTTCTTTGATACGCAAAGCAGGCACCCCTCTCTTCGGACCGTTGTGCCCTCTCATCTTAGCAAACTCCGGTCAAGTGACAAGGGGAGAACCTGGCAGGTTCTCCCCCGGATTTGCGACAGGCCGCAGGGCGTTTATTCCGTCTTCGCCAGGCGCAGATAAGCTTGGTAACGTTCATCCGCGGCTTGACGGGCCCGCTCAAAGATTTCCTCAACCTTGTCTTTCGAGTATTTCTGGTAGAGGGAGGTGTAGCGGACTTCCCGCTCCAGGAATTCCTTGTAATCCCGGGTCGGCGGCTTGGAGTCAAGTACGAATGGATTCCTGGCTTCATCTCCGGCCAGAAGAGCCGGATCGTAGCGCCACAGATGCCAGTAACCCGTTTCAACCGCGTCCTTTTCACGCTGTTGGGAAAGGGTCAGGCCCCCGCGAATTCCGTGGTTGATGCAGGGCGAGTAGGCAATGACCAGAGAGGGACCGTTCCAGGCTTCCGCCTCGCGAAGAGCCCGCAGGGTCTGTGCCTGGCTGGCGCCCATTGCGATCTGGGCAACATAGACATAGCCATAGGCAACAGCCATCATACCCAGGTCTTTTTTCTTCAGTGGCTTTCCGCCGGCGGCAAACTGGGCGACTGCGCCCAGCTGGGTCGCCTTCGAGGCCTGGCCGCCCGTATTGGAATAGACTTCCGTGTCCAGAACCAGAACGTTAACATCCTCACCGGAGGCCAGGACATGATCCAGGCCGCCATAACCAATGTCATAGGCCCAGCCGTCGCCGCCGATGATCCAGGTTGAACGCAGCATCAGGTAGTCCCTTAGTTCCAGGATCCGGTCCCGCAGCGCAGCGCTGTCCCCTGACAAATCCGCTTCGGTCAAGGCAAAGATCAATTTGGCGGCTACCCCGCGGGCACCCTCCTTGACATCCTTGTTCTCAAACCAGTCAGCCAGTGATTCGCCCAGGGAGGCAGGAAGATCGTCTCTCTCCGACAGCTCTTTCACATAACCGGTCACCCGGTCGCGGAGCTGCTTGACTCCCAGGTGCATACCCAGCCCGTACTCCGCGTTGTCCTCAAAAAGGGAGTTGGCCCAGGACGGCCCGAAACCGTCGTCGTTGACACAATAGGGCATGGAGGGCGCTGAGCCTCCCCAGATGGAGGAGCAGCCGGTAGCGTTGGCGATCATCATGCGGTCGCCGAAAAGCTGGGTTGTCAAGCGGACATAGGGGGTCTCACCGCAGCCGGCGCAGGCGCCGGAGAACTCCAGCAGCGGGCGCTCGAACTGGCTGCCCTTGACAGTCGTCTTGCTCAGAGGGTTGGCTTTCTTTGAAAGCGATTGCGCGTACTCCCAATGCCCGGCTTCCTGCATATGCGCTTCCAGGGGCTCCATGACCAGGGCCTTTTCCTTGGCCGGGCAGACCTGGGCACAGGATCCGCAGCCGGTGCAGTCCAGCGCCGAGATCTGAATCCGGAAACCGTACTGATCGTATGGTTTCATGCCTTTGACTGTCTTGAATGTATCGGGCGCTCCGGCGACTTCCTCATCTGTCAGCAGGAAAGGACGGATGACGGCGTGGGGGCAGACGTAGGCACACTGATTGCACTGGATGCAGTTCTCAGGAATCCACTTGGGAACATTGACTGCGATGCCGCGTTTTTCGTACTGGGCAGTCGACTGGGGCATGGTTCCGTCCACGTGATCCATAAAGGCGGAGACGGGAAGACTGTCGCCTTCCTGCCGGTTCATCACATCAGCGATCTCGAGGACAAAGGCGGGCGCCTCACGGAACTTCAGCGGTGTATCCTCCGCCTCCTTCCAGGCGGCAGGCACTTTGACCTCGCGAACTTGGTCAATGCCGGCATCAACGGCCCGGTAGTTCATCTTGACGACGTCCTCACCCTTGTCGCCGTAAGAGCGGACAATGGCTTCCTTCATGTGCCGGACGGCTTCTTCGACCGGGATCACCTTGCTGATCTGGAAGAAGGCAGCCTGGCAGATGGTATTGATCCGGTTGCCCAGGCCAATGTCCTGGGCAATGGCCACGGCATCAATCAAGTAAAGACGGATCTCATTCTGTGCCAGATAGCGTTTGACCTGTCCGGGCAGGAAAGCGTCCAGCTCTTCTTCTGTCCGCGTTGTGTTGAGCAGGAAGGAACCACCCTTTTTGAGCACCTTGAGCATGTCGTACTTGTCGATATAGGCCTGGTTGTGACAAGCGACAAAGTCGGCGTTTTCGACCAGATAAGGTGCCCGGATGGGCGAATTGCCGAATCGGAGGTCGGAGATGGTCACGCCGCCCGATTTTTTTGAGTCGTAGGAGAAATAAGCCTGGGCGTACATGGGCGTGTTGTCGCCGATGATCTTAATGGAGTTCTGGTTGGCGCCTACCGTGCCATCCGAGCCCAGCCCCCAGAAACGCGCCGCAAAGGTCCCCTCGGGTGAGACCTCCAGCGATTCGGTCACGGGCAGTGAGAGATGGGTGACATCGTCTTCGATGCCGATGGTAAAGCCCAGCCGGGGCTCCTCTCCTGCCAGCATGTCAAAGACAGCATTGATCTGGGAGGGCTTGGTGTCCTTCGACCCCAGCCCGTAACGGCCGCCCGATACCAGAATGGGGCTGTCGGCACAGGAAAGAGCCGACACAACATCCAGATAGAGCGCCTCGCCGGGTGCTCCCGGTTCCTTGGAGCGATCCAGCACCGCCAGTTTTTTCACACTGGCGGGGATGGCCTCCAACAATCTTTCGGCGCTGAAGGGCCGGAAAAGGTGAACATGGATGACACCCGTTTTGCGGCCCTTGCAGTTCAGGTAATCCACCGT
>CAZGCS010000038.1:8606-11586 GCA_964524395.1 uncultured Mageeibacillus sp. | reverse complement strand
TGGTGATGTCACCGCCGTAACACTTGGCTGTAACATCCTTGCGATAAGCGCGGACTGTCTCCCTGGCGATGATACGTCCGCCGACGCTGGCCTGAATGGGGATCTCGAATTGCTGGCGGGGGATGTTTTCTCTCAATTTTTCTGCCATGGCCCGGCCCCGCTTGTAGGCGTCGTCGCGGTGCAGGATGAAGGTCAGGGCGTCGACCTGTTCACCGTTGATCATCATATCAAGTTTGACCAGATCCGATACCTGCCAGTCCTTGAACTCATAGTCCAGGGAGGCGTAACCCTTGGAGTTGGATTTGAGGGCGTCAAAGAAGTCGTAGATGATTTCATTCAAAGGCATATCGTAATGGAGATTGACCCGGTTCTCGTCAATGTATTCCGTGTTGACATAAACGCCCCGGTAATTGTGGCAGAGCTCCATGACATTGCCCATGTACTCCCTGGGCGTCATGATGGATGCCGCGACAACCGGCTCCTCGATGCTGGCGATCTGTTCAGGCTTTGGCATATTGGTCGGGTTCTCCAGCCTGACCTGACTGCCATCGATCATGTTCAGCCGGTAGGCGACCGAGGGTGCGGTCGAAATCAGGTCCAGATCGAATTCCCTTTCCAGCCGTTCCTGAATGATCTCATAGTGCAGCAGGCCAAGAAAACCACAGCGGAAACCGAAACCGAGCGCCGTGGACGTTTCCGGCTCAAAAGACAGGGCCGCGTCATTCAACTGCAGCCGTTCCAGCGCGTCACGTAAATCGGGATAGTCAGCGCCGTCAACCGGGTACATGCCACAGAAAACCATCTGCCGGACCGGATGGTAGCCGGGCAGCGGCTCCGCAGCAGGGTGATCCGCCAGGGTGATGGTGTCACCCGGTGCCGTATCCCGGACATTCTTGATACTGGCGGTGATATAACCCACATCACCTGCCGAAAGGCTTTCTCCAGCTTCCATGGAAGTGGGGTTGAAAGTGCCCAGCGAAGCCACGGTAAACTGTTTTTTGGAGTGCATCATGAGGATCTCGTCACCCCGTGAGACCGTGCCCTCCCGAATATTGACATGGGTGATGACACCCAGGTAGGCGTCGTAGAGCGAATCAAAAATCAGGGCGCGAAGCGGCTTGTCCGCGTCACCCGCTGGAGGCGGCAAATAATCCTTGACAGCTTCCAGCACCTGATCGATGTTGACATCGTTCTTGGCGGAAATCAAGGGGGCGTATGAAGCGTCAATCCCGATGACCTCCTCGATCTCCTGGCGCACTTCCTCCGGTCTGGCGGCGGGCAGATCAATTTTATTGATGACCGGCAGCACCTCGAGACCGGCGTCAATGGCCAGGTAAGCGTTGGCCAGTGTTTGCGCCTCCACACCCTGTGAAGCGTCAACAACCAAAATGGCGCCGTCACAGGCAGCAAGAGACCGGGAAACCTCATAGTTGAAATCAACATGACCCGGCGTATCGATCAGGTTATAGATGTAGCGTTCGCCATCCCTGGCTGTGTATTCCATGCGGACTGCGCGGGCTTTGATGGTGATGCCGCGTTCGCGCTCGATGTCCATGTTGTCGAGCACCTGATCCAGCCTTGAGCGCGCGGAAACAGCGCCGGTATGTTCGATCAGGCGGTCAGCCAGCGTTGACTTACCGTGATCAATATGGGCGATCACGCAGAAATTCCGGACATGATCAGAGGGGAGGCCTTTCATCACTTATTTCATTCCATTTCCATCTTCCCGGCTCATTTAGGCTTTCCGATCCGGTCAAGGGGGAGAAAACGGAAAAAAAGCTTACCCTCGATTTCTCCCAGGGTGACGGGGCCGACATCCCGGCTGTCACGGCTGTTCATCCGATTGTCGCCCAAGAGGTAATACTCCTTGTCACCAAGCAGGATATCAGCGTACTCACCCATATGTTCCGATGTCATCATCCCTTCTTCCAGGTAAGGCTCATCCAATTGCAAACCATCGATATAGACAAAACCGCCCAGGATGGTGATCTGCTCGCCGGGAAGACCAATAATCCGTTTGATAATCATGATTTCACGCTGGTCTTCGCTATCCCGGAAAGAGTCCGCCGTCACGATGTCGCCCCTTTTCAAGCCGGAGGGGAAAAGGCGCGAAATTTTCTCGACAAACACTTCATCTTTGTCCTCCAAGGTGGGGAACATGGATGAACCGATCACCGTATTCCGCTGGAAGACGAACTGCGTAATAGCATAAACAAGAACAAAGCAAAAGGCCAGCGTCAGTACAAACCGAAGCAGCCGCCGCCAGAAAGGCTCCTTTCCTGATGGTGCCCCGGTTTCATAAGGCAGGTCATCCCTCAGGACAGGAGGCCTGGTGATGGCCCGCCGCTTATCCGCCACCGGTAGTTCCTCCAGATGCTCCATGATCAGGGCGTGCGCCCGTCTTTCCCTTTCCCTTACTTATCTATTTCGGTTTTCCCATGCGGTCAAATGGGAAAAACCGCAAAATAAGGCAGCCTACGATGTCTTCCCGGTGAAAAGGCCCAACGTCGCGACTGTCGCGGCTGCTGGATCTGTTGTCCCCCAGCAGGTAGTATTCATCCTGACCCAATACAAGGTCGGCATAGTCCGCCTGGCGGCCATCCGTCAGGGTCCAGTCGTCCAGGTAAGGCTCATCCAGGCTTTGGCCGTCAATCAGAACCTTTCCCTCCGTGATGGTTACCTGCTCACCGGGCAGGCCAATGATGCGCTTGATTACATACTCAGTATCACCATTGGCTGTCCTGCTGTGTGTGTCGGCAGTCACGATCGCGCCGCGTTTCAGGCCCGCGGGAAACAGTTTCGAGAGCTTTTCCACAAAAATCTCGTCCCTGTCCTCCAGGGTCGGCATCATGGAGGAACCGATGACCGTGTTGTGCTGCAGGACATACTGTCTGACAAGCAAAACGAAAATGACCGTCAGCAGGAAGGTGAGAAAAAGCGAGAATAACCTTCGGCCAACCGAACCCCGGTTCTCCTGCTT
>CAZGCS010000038.1:0-8506 GCA_964524395.1 uncultured Mageeibacillus sp. | reverse complement strand
ACCTTGGGGAAAGCGATCACCTCACGGATACTGTCCTCACCCGTCAGAAGCATGACAATCCGGTCCAGACCGTAAGCCAGTCCTCCATGAGGCGGCACACCATACTTGAAGGCTGACAGGAGAAATCCAAACTGCTGCGCTGCCTGCTCATCCGTGAAGCCAAGAATCCTGAACATCTTCTTTTGCAGATCCTGGTCATGGATCCGGATGCTGCCTCCGCCAAGCTCTGTCCCGTTCAAAACCATGTCGTAAGCGCGCGCCCTTGCCAGTTCGGGTTTGCTATCCAACAGTGGCAGGTCCTCCTCCATGGGGGAGGTGAAAGGATGGTGCTTGGCAACAAAGCGGTCCGCCTCCTCTGACCATTCGAGCAGGGGAAACTCCGTCACCCAGCAAAATTCAAACTGTCCTTGCGGAATCAAGCCGCGCCGCCCGGCCACTTCCAGTCGCAGGGCGCCCAAGGCCTCGAGCGCTGTCATCCGGTCAGGGTCGGCAACGATTAAAAGCTGCCCTGATTCATCGCCACCCGCAAGAGCCAGGGCTTTCCTGACGAAGGTTGCGTCACAGAATTTCGCGACCGACCCGCGGCTTTTGCCGTCCTCGCCGATTGACAGCCAGGCCAGACCTTTAGCTTTGGTGTCACGCTTGACAAAGAGCGCAAGGTCATCCAGCTCGCGGCGCGACATTGACTTGCCGTCCGGAACGGCAATAGCGGCCACAAGCCCGCCCTTGCCGATTGCCTCTGAAAAGACTTGAAAATCTGTTTCTCCCGCTATTTCAGTCAGGTCGGCGATCTCCATCCTGAACCTGAAATCGGGCTTGTCTGATCCGAAGCGCGCCATGGCGTCGCGCCAGGTGATGCGCCTGATTGGCAGTTCGATTTCCATCTTGAGGAATTCACGCATCAGGGCCGACAGATACGCTTCATTGACTTCCATCACATCGTCTTCGTTGACAAAAGCCATCTCAATATCGATCTGCGTGAACTCCGGCTGCCTGTCAGCCCGCAAGTCCTCGTCCCTGAAACAGCGGGCAATCTGCATGTACTTATTGTAGCCAGCCAGCATCAGGAGCTGTTTGTAGACTTGCGGCGACTGCGGCAGGGCAAAAAAACGTCCCGGGAATACCCGTGAAGGTACCAGGTAGTCGCGGGCGCCCTCCGGCGTACTCCGGATCAGCATGGGTGTCTCGATATCGATGAAGCCTTCACGATCGAAGAAGTCCCGGGTAATCTTGGTGATCCGGTGGCGGGCCAAAAGCTTTTTTTGCATGTCGGGACGACGAAGATCAAGAAAGCGGTATTTCAACCGCAGGGCTTCGTTGACGTCAAGGTCCTCCTCGATGTAGAAGGGTGTCGTTTCGGCTTCTGACAGAATCCGCAGTTCAGCTGTATGGAGCTCGACTGTTCCTGTCTTCATGTCCGGGTTAACCGCACTTCTTTTTCTCAGGATCCCCCTGGCGGCAAGAACAAACTCACTGCGGACACCGGCCGCTTTCTCCCGTACGTCCACAGGTGAATCGTCGTCAATGACAATCTGAACCTCACCCGCGAGATCGCGCAAAGTGATGAATAACAGACCGCCCAAATCACGCTGCTTGTGGCACCAGCCCATCAGGATCAGTTCCTGCCCCACCATGGTTTCGGTGACTTCCCCGCACAGGCAGCTCCTGCTCCAGTGACCCATCGATTCGCTCATTTCCTTCTTCCTCCCGCCATTCTCCCGGTCGGGGAATCCACCTCTTAGTTGTCTTTCAAAAACGAACCGATTTCCGAAAGGGTAAGCTTTGTTTCGCTGCCATCTGACATCTTGCGGATGCTCCCCTGGCCCGAGGATACCTCCTGGTCACCAAGGACGAGAATATAGGCCGCTCCCATGCGGTCAGCTGCCTTCATCTGTGCGCGGATGCTCCTGTCCATCAGATCCGTTTCTATTTCAAAACCTTCCCCGGTCAATATCCTGGACAGGGCCAGCGCATCGGCCACTGTCGAGGGAAAAGACGCGATATAGAGATCAGGCCCGGCAAGGCTTTCAATGGTGATCCCCTGCGCTTCCAATTCAAGCATGAGACGTTCAACTCCCATGGCGAAGCCTACTGCCGGTACGTCGGCCCCCCCGAGCTCCGCCACTAATCCGTCGTAACGGCCGCCACCGCAGATGGAGCCCTGGCTGCCCACGTTGTCCGAGATAAACTCAAAAACCGTGCGTGTATAGTAATCCAGCCCCCGGACAATCAAGGGATTAACCGTGTAAGCAATGCCCTGTTTCCCGAGTGCGTCTTTGACCTGGTCGAAATGTTGACGGCAGTCATGGTCAAGATAGTCAAGCTGAACCGGCGCGCCACCTGCCAGACTGCTGCAGTACTCCTCTTTGCAATCGAGCATCCGCATGGGGTTGCGCTCGAAGCGGATCTGACAATCGTCACACATCCGGGCCAGCTGCGGCCGGTAATAATCACGCAGTGCCTGCCTGTAGGACTCGCGGCAGTCCGGGCACCCGATGCTGTTGATCTCCAGGCTGACGCCTTTAAGACCCAGCCCGGCAAAATAGGCGTCAAGCAGACCGATCACTTCAGCATCAGCCCCGGGTGCCCCGGCACCGAATATTTCGCAACCGAACTGCCAGAATTCCCGGTAGCGCCCTTTTTGCATCTTCTCGTAACGGAACATGCTCATGTTGTACCAGAGCTTCACCGGGGCCGGCCATGAGGCCATTCCGTGCTCAATGAAGGCGCGCGCGACACCGGCGGTTCCCTCGGGACGCAGAGTCAGGCTCCGTCCGCTTTTATCCGGAAAGGTGTACATCTCCTTGCGGACGATGTCGCTGGAATCACCGACACCACGGACAAAGAGCTCGGTGTGCTCGAAAGTTGGCACCCTGATTTCCTTGTAACCGTAGCGGCGGCAGATATCCGCAAATGCCCGCTCAAGAAATTGCCGTTTCGCCGCTTCTTCCGGCAAGATATCCCTGGTTCCGCGAGGAGCCTTCAAGTCCATGGCGCCCTCCTTTTCGCTGTTTTCCTCTTTTGACGTATCAAATCATTTTATCACAGCGGGGGCGCCGGCCGGCTCCGTTCAGCGGTGCAGGAGCGGACTGAGCTTCTTGTAGATCAGGCCGACAATAGTGGAAATCACAAGCCCTTTCAGCAGATTGAAGGGGATGAAGACCCATAAAATCAGAGAAGGAAGCCCGGTCACCATGGTATTGCCGGCTGCGTGGGTTGCAGCGACAATGCCCTCCATGGAAAAGCCCATGACCGCGATATAGAAGGGTATGGTAAAAAAATAGTTGATCAGGGCGCCTGAAACAGTCAGTGCCACCGTCCCCGCTGCCATGGAGATAATGGCGCCGCTGCGGGTCTTCCTGTACTTGTAAATCAAACCGGCTGTACCAACAAAAAAACTGCCCATGATGAAGTTGGCCAGCTCACCAACCATAAGGGTGTGCGTCGCCGGCAGGTGTGCGATATTCTTGATCAGCTCGACGGCGATGCCGGCAAGCGGGCCCATGGCAAACGTGGCCAGCAGGGCGGGAATCTCCGAAAAATCAAATTTCAGAAAGCCCGGGAAAAGGGGCAGTGAAATCTCCAGGTACATCAAGGCAATGGCCGCCGCCGAAAGAATCCCTGTCTTGGCCATCCATGCGGTTTGTCTTCCCCGTGCCCGGGCTGAATCCATGGTTCCTGCACCATTTGCGTTGTTCGTGTCGTTCATTTGTCACCTCGCGGCCAAGCCGCTCTCTTCTCTTCGATCTGGCATCCGGGACACGAAAAAAGCCCCGGAAAACCGGGGCCCAGATCAGCGATCTTCGTTCCTCCCATTCAGACTCTAACTGCCGGCCCGGGATTCTCACCCAGTCATGCATCCTGCTCGCGGGCTCATCCCTGTCAAGGGCATCACCGCCGGTGGGGAATTTCACCCCGCCCCGGAAACATTCCTATGGTACCAAAGATACAAGTCAAAAGAAAGAGGCAGGCGCACCTAACAGAGCATGGCTTCACCAAGGGCATCAATCAGATCCTCGGGTGTCACCACGATCTCCGACAAATACTTCTCTGCCGCGACATCCGCCGCCAAGCCATGAAGATAGACCGCCCGTTTGACCGCCTCCCCGACAGCGCCGCCCTGGGCAGCCAGACCGGCGATCATTCCAGTCAACACATCGCCCGAACCGCCTTTGGCAAGACCCACATTACCGGTGGTGTTGATGAAGGCGTCACCATCCGGCATGGCAACAACCGTCGCCATGCCTTTGAGCACTACGATGGAAGCCGTCTCATCAGCCATTTGGCGTGCCGCTTCCAGGCGGTCCTGCCGCAAAAGCTCCGCACGGTCAGGCGAAAGGCGTAAATACTCTCCCGGATGCGGCGTAAGCACCACCGGAGGCAGACCTTTTTGCTGCCTTTCTTTCAGGAGACCGCGGAAATTTTCCAGACGGGAAAGCGCGTTCAGGCCATCGGCGTCGATAATGACCGGCACAGGTTGATTCAGCAGATGAAAAACAGCTTTTTCCACCCAGGGGTCACCACCCGCACCCGGGCCGACAACGATCACGTCAGGCTGGGGAAGTTCGTGTTTGGTCTCCCCGCCCTCCTCGGGTACAGCGGAAAGAAGCGCAGAAGGAATGGCTCCGGCAAGAATCGGCAATGATTGCCGGGGTGCGCGAATCATGGTATAACCTGCCCCCACCTTTTCACCGGCGCGAGCCGCCAGGATAAGGGCACCCGTCATTCCCTCCCGGCCGCCGATCAGAAGCAGGCGGCCGAACTGCCCCTTGTGTCCGTCAGGCCGGCGCGATTCGACCGGATCCCCGGCAGTTTGATCATCGAGTTGATAGACAGACCGGCGGCCCTCAAAGAAAGGTTCGACGAATTCGTCCGTCATGCTGATCGGGAACTCAAACACTTCGCCGGCATAGAGCACGCCTGGATGCGTCACAAGACCGACCTTTTTGCGCCCGAAGGTACAGGTCACATCGGCTGCGACCACCTCCCCGATCACCTGGCCGGTATTGGCATCAAGGCCGCTCGGAATGTCGCAGGCGACAATCAGGCTGCCTTTCTCTTTCAGGAAAGCGAGAGCCCCCAGCACCTCAAGCGCTTTTTCCGGCACTTGCCTTGTGGAATCAAAGCCTGTTCCGTAAAGGGCATCGACCGCAATGAGGGGCACCCTCCCCGCAAGTGCCTCCATCTTCTCAATCACAGTCCCGCCCAGCTTTTCGAAAGCCTGGCGGTTGACCATGGCGCCACTGGATGTCTCTTGACCGGCAAAGGCATCAAAGACAGTCACGCGATGGCCTGCTGCCAGAAGTTGCCGGGCCGAAGCCCAGCCATCGCCGCCATTATCGCCGCCACCGGCAAAAATGAGGACATCAGGCGCCCCTTCCTTTTTTTCGCACGAATCCAGAAGACTGCCGATCACTCCTGTCAAACCCGCCGCCGCCTGCTCCATAAGGACGAGAGGAGGCAGGCCGGTCAGCGCGCAAAACTCCCTGTCGAGTTCTTGCTGCTCCACTCTTTTCAGTAACCGGTTCATCACGTTCTCCTTCACAGCAAAAGGCCCGCGCATGTCACGACTGATCACGCGCGGGCCTTCATTTCGAGCCTTTATATCTAGCCGATGTGCTTGTCGAGCACCCTGGCAATATCATCATAGGGTCTTGCCCCGACGATCTGGTCGACCACCTGGCCATCCTTGAAGATGAAGAGTGTGGGAATACTCAAGACACGGTACTTCTGCGCAAGGCTGCGCTCCTCATCGACATTGACCTTGCCGATGACAGCTTTCCCGGCATAATTCTTCGCCAGCTCCTCGACAACCGGCGCCACCATCCTGCAGGGACCGCACCACTCAGCCCAAAAATCAATTAAAACGGGAAGGTCGCTCTTTATGACCTTCTCCTCGAAATTATCCTGTTTCAGAATCTCCATCATCGTGTTTCTCCCATCCATTTTTACTCGTCATGCCTGTCGGCGCAACCATTTTCTGTACGCGTTCATGATAATGCGGCCGCAGGAACATGGCAGTGTCACCCGTTACCACCGGATTCGGGAATGTGCATCAATTGAGGATTGCCCGGAATCAGAGAAATTCCTGGAGGATGGAGTCATCCGGCACATAGGACGGATCCACTGCCGGCAGCTGTTCACAGACCCCCGACAGGCGGACCGCCTCATTGACCGCTCTTTTCAAATCCGAATGTCCCGAAGGATTATTGGTGTATGAGGAGGGCGGCAGTTCACCCTTGAAAAACCGGTCCAGGGAGCGCTCGATCTCAAGCCGGGCCATGGGGCCGATAACCATGAATTCGTATAGCAGGATTGAATTGATGTAGAAGTCCGCGGCCTCGAGGTAAGGTGGGATAAAGTCGCTTTCCGCCCGGTCAATCATGGGCCAGTAATCGATGGTATCGATGGCAGTCGCCCCCCGGTGCCGGACATCACGGCTGATGCGCCGCAAAATGCGGATATCGCTTCCTGAAAGCATGCGGCGGTCAGACAGAACGCGGGCATGTGGCAGGATAAAGTAGCTGACACGTCTTTCTTTCGGCAGCTTGTCCATGATGACGCCGGATAATCCGTGCAGACCCTCCACAAGCAGGACATCATCATCCGAAAGTTTAAGTTTCTTTCCGGGAAGATACAAACGCTGCCTGGTCTTGAAATCGAATGTTGGGATGGCAACTTCCTCATTCCGGAACAAGCGCTCAAGATCGTTTCCGAGGAGCCCCAGGTCAATGGTGTCAATGCTTTCAAAATCAGGACGCCCCTCGTCATCGTAACGGAGTTTTTCGGGCCGGTAGTAATCGTCCAGCTCCAGGTGGAAGGTCCGGAGTCCCTCTACGGTCAAGCGTTTCGACATCAGCATGGAGGAGGTCGTCTTGCCCGAGGAGGTGGGGCCCGATACGAAAATGGCCCTGATCCCCCGGTTGGTCAGAATGTAATCCGCGATCGTGTCGACCTGATCGGTAAACTGTTTTTCCGATCTGGCGACGAATTCACGGAATTTTGCCCTGCCAAGATTTCGCTCCAGGTCATCAATGGACAAGACGATCAGATCGGAAAACTCCGCCATTTATTACCATCCTCCCGACGCGCCGCCGCCCCCGGAGGAACCGCCGCCAAAACCACCACCGCCGGACGACCCTCCGCCACCCGACCAGCCGCCTCCGGTCCAACGGCCGGTACTGCCCCCGCCGGGACGGAATCGGAGAAAGCGGGAGAAATAGGAAAAAAGGAAAAAGAGAATCATGATGGCCCAGACAACATACTCGAAAGCGGATTCCCCGCTGTCCTCCGAGTCCGTTTCAACCGGCACATAACCATCCGCATCTATCTCCAGGTCATATTCTTGCGCAACTAGGGTCACAATGGCATTGAAGCCCTGGAGAACTCCCCCGTCATAATCTTCCTCACGAAAATCAGGAGCGATGACGTTGCGGATAATCCGGTCCGCGACACTGTCAGGGATGGCTCCCTCCAGTCCGTACCCAACCTCAATGCGCAACTTGCGGTCTTCTTTGGCAATCAGCAGCAGCACACCGTTATTCTTAGTCCGGTCACCAAGCCCCCAGCTGCGGAACACCTCAAGCGCGGCATCCTCGATACTCTCTTCACCCAGTGTCGGTATCATGCAGACAACGATCTCCGCGCCTGTCCCCGCGATCTGCGCGTTCACATCGCGGATGGTCTGACGTGTTTCCGGTAAGAGGGTTCCGGTCAAATCGTAGGCGTAGTCCGCTCCCGGGTTCGGGGGCACCTGAAAGGCCGTCAGCAAGGGAAAGGCAAGCAGAAGCAGGAGACCCAGGATTGCCGGTCTCCAAGCCTTTCTTTTCCTGGCGCGTCTTGTCAGGTCCACGGAAATCCCGCTCCGTTACCGCTTAAAACTGAATGGTCGGTGCGATATCCGTTCCCGGTTGCGCTTCAAACATGTCGCGGACACTGAAGCCGAACAGGTTGGCAAAGAAATTTCCCGGGAAGGTTCTGACCGACCGGTTGTAGGAAGCGACGACATCGTTAAAATCGCGCCTTGCCACGGCAATCCGGTTCTCCGTTCCCGCCAGCTCGGCCTGCAGGGCCAGGAAGTTCTCGTTAGCCTTCAGCTCGGGATAGGCTTCCACCACGATATTGATGGCACGTTGAAAGTCCTGATCCACCTGCTCAAATTCTTCCGGTGTTTGCGCTTCACTGTAGCGTGACCGCATCCCTGTAATCTCCATCAGGACGCTTTCCTCGTGCGCGGCATAGCCCTTGACGGTTTCGACCAGGTTGGGGATCAGGTCTCCCCTGCGCTGATACTGGGTCTGTACCTGTGCCCAGGCCTGATTAATGGACTCATCGGCCCGGACAAAACGGTTGTGGTAAGAGATAAACAGGGCCGCCACCGCAACAACAATCGCAAGGATGGCGATAAGGACTTTCATCCCTGTTTTCAGTCCTGTCTTTTTTTCTGGCATAAAATCCTCCTGTGAGTTTTAATCTCACTCTATTTCTTCAATCGCGACGGATCACC
>CAZGCS010000037.1:0-11787 GCA_964524395.1 uncultured Mageeibacillus sp. | reverse complement strand
AAAAATGTCGGCTGGATCAGTTTCTCTTCCACATAGGCTTCAAAACAGGCATTCAGAACCTCGCCCCAGGTCATCTTGGCTGTCACTTGGTCCAGCCCGTAGCTTTTGGCAGCCTCACGGGCCTCTTCATCCGTCTTCAGGTCATCAAAGTCAAGGCCGGTATGCTGGCGCACGGCCTCAATCATGGACAGACGCTGGAAAGGCGGTTTCAAAGAGATTGCCATCCCCTGGTAGTCGATATCATGGCTGCCGCAAAGGTCCAGGCAACAGATGGAGAAGAGGGTTTCAGTGATATCCATCATGGTGTGGTAATCACCGTAGGCCTGATAGAGTTCCAGCATGGTGAATTCCGGATTGTGCCGGGTGCTCATGCCCTCATTGCGGAAATTGCGGCCAATCTCATAAACGCGTTCCAGGCCTCCGACAATCAGTCGTTTCAAATAAAGCTCAGGTGAAACGCGCAGGAAGAGATCCAGGTCAAGCGCATTGTGGTGCGTGGTAAAGGGACGCGCGGTCGCGCCGCCTGCGATGGTGTTGAGCAGCGGCGTCTCGACTTCCAGATAACCGCGCCGGTCCAATTCCTCGCGGATCAGCCGGATAATCCGGCTGCGCTTCTCGAAGGTATCGCGCACCTCGGGATTGACCATCAGATCCAGATAGCGTTTACGGTAGCGCAAATCCGTGTCACGCAGCCCGTGATATTTCTCGGGCAGGGGACGCAAGGATTTGGCAAGAAGGATCCAGGAAACATTCCGGACGGAGATCTCCCCCATCCTGGTGCGAAACACCTGTCCGGTGACGGCGACCAGATCACCCAGGTCAAGTTCCTGCCAGGCCTCATAAGAGTCCTGGCCGAGCTGGTCGAGACGGCTGAAGACCTGAATGGTCCCCGTCCGGTCGAGCAAATCGGTAAAAGAGACTTTTCCCATGCCGCGCTTGGCCATGATACGACCGGCGACTGAAACGGTTTCGCCATCCAACTGTTCGAAATCTGCGACCACCCCGGAAGCCTGGTGTGTCACATCACACCGGGTAAGCCGGTAGGGGTCCTTGCCCTCAGACCGCAGCTTGTTAAGCTTGTCCAGACGGAACCGCATCTGTTCGGGAAGCAACTCCTGCTGCTCAGCGGGTTCCTGATCCTTGTTCATTCATTCAATCCTTTCGGCTTTGAAATACGGGCTACCGAATAGCGGATTACGCCAACGGGTGTATTGACCTGAACTACATCGCCCTTCTTTTTCCCCAGAATGGCCTGGCCAACCGGCGATTCGCTGGAAAGTTTGCCAATGAGGATATCCTCCTCCTTGGCGGACACGATCATGTACTCCTGTTCCTCTCCGCTGTTTTCATTGCGCAGAAGAACCTTTCCACCCAGGGTCACACGCGTCCGGCTGATATCCTTTTCGTCGATCACCTTGGCTTTTTTCAAAATCTCTTCAATTTCTACAATTCGCAGATCATTATCTGCGTATGCCTGCTTCGCGTCATCAAATTCAGAGTTTTCGGTAATGTCTCCATGAGCGCGCGCTTCTTTCAATCGTTCGGCGATTTCCGCTGCCACGCGTGTTTTGCGGTCTTCCAGCTCCTGCTGGTATTCGCGAATTTTCCCATAGGTCATCTCATAGACTCTATCAGCCATGGTTCTTCAGTTTCTCCTCTTTCG
The DNA here is from genome assembly GCA_964524395.1 of uncultured Mageeibacillus sp. Classification (GTDB taxonomy): domain Bacteria; phylum Bacillota; class Clostridia; order Saccharofermentanales; family DTU023; genus UBA4923. The sequence continues at coordinate 10,124 of CAZGCS010000037.1, read as the reverse complement.
TGATATGTTTTGCAATTGCCCTATTATACACAGAAGGTTTTTTCAATCAACTGCCCATATCGCTTTCCTTGTGAATCACGTCGTGGGCACCGCCTTCCACGATACTGGTCGGCGACACGACCACCAGTCTCGCCCGGTGCGAAAGCTCATCCAGGCTGAGGGCCCCGCAGGCACACATGGTCGCCTTAATTTTTGCCAGGGTTGTGGGAACATTGTCTGACAGTTTCCCCGCATAGGGAACGTAGGAGTCGACCCCCTCTTCGAAAAGCATCCGGCCGCTTCCGCCATCTTCGTAACGCTGCCAGTTGCGCGCCCGGTTGGAACCCTCTCCCCAGTATTCCTTGACATAGGTTCCATTGAAAAGGATCCTGCGGGTGGGGCTTTCATCAAAGCGGGCAAAATAGCGGCCCAACATCAGGAAATCAGCTCCCATGGCCAGAGCCAGCACCATGTGGTAGTCGTGCACAATGCCGCCGTCGGAGCAAAGAGGGATGTAGATGCCTGTCTCTTTCTCCCAGCGATCGCGGGCCCTGGCAACATCCATGAGGGCCGAAGCCTGTCCCCTGCCAATGCCCTTTTGCTCCCTGGTGATGCAAATAGAACCGCCGCCGATCCCAACTTTGATAAAGGAGGCTCCTGCCTCCGCCAAAAAGCGGAAACCGTCCTCGTCGACAACATTACCGGCGCCAAGAACCAGTTCAGGGCCGTATTCACGCCGGACAAAATCAATGGTGTCTTTTTGCCAGTCTGAAAAGCCGTCAGAGGAGTCGATACAAAGCACATCGCATCCCGCCTCGAGCAGGGCTGGCACTCTTTCTTTGTAATCATGGGTGTTGATTCCCCCACCGACCAGAAGGCGTTTGTGGGCGTCCAGCATCTCCCCGGGGTTGTCTTTGTGGGCGTCGTAGTCCTTGCGAAAGACCAGGGATACCAGGCGGCCCTCCTCATCCAGGATCGGCAGCTGATTGAGTTTGTGATCCCAGATGATGTCGTTGGCCTCGCTCAGGCTGATCCCCTCCCGGCCGTAAACAATTTCCTCCAGGGGAGTCATGAATTCCCGGACCGGTGTTTGGGGATCCAGCCTGGAAACGCGATAGTCACGGCTGGTCACGATTCCAACCAGCCTGCCGGTTGCCGTTCCGTCCTCGGTAATGGGGACCGTGGAATGGCCTGTCTTCTTTTTCAGGCGGACAATGTCCGCAAGCTTGTCATCAGGGCCCAGGTTACTGTCGCTTGGAACAAAACCTGCCTTGAACTTCTTGACCCGCCTGACCATCTCGCATTGTTGCTCGATGGGCTGTGACCCGTAGATAAAGGAAAGCCCGCCCTCCCGGGCGAGCGCCACTGCCATCCTGTCACCGGAGACCGATTGCATAATGGCGGAAACAAGGGGGATGCTCAGGGTGATCGGACTGTTTCCCTCTGTTTTGCTATAGCGCACCAAAGGCGTTGCCAGCTGCACATTGGACGGGATACAGTCACGGGTCGTCCGGTTCGGTACCAGCAGGTATTCACTGAAGGTCCGCGACAGTCCGGGAATCAGCTCTGCCATCTAAATGACTCCTTTCTTGTAATCGATTGCTTTTTCGATCAAGGTCAGAAAAAGCGGGTGGGGTCTTGTCGGACGGGATTTGAATTCCGGATGATAGATGGTTCCAACAAAAAAAGGATGCAGGGGCCACTCAACCGCTTCAACCAGGCGTCCGTCAGGTGACATGCCGGAATAGCGCAACCCGGCCGAGGCGAGAACGCCGGAGTAAGCAGGGTTGAATTCCCGTCGGTGGTGATGCCGTTCGGAGACCTGCGGGCTGCCGTAGACCGATGCCAGCAGGGAGTCCTCCTCGATCACCATGGGACAGGCACCTTTACGCATGGGCCTCTCACAGAAGGGGATCCGGTCGACTCCGTCACCCGGGGTATCCGTCAGACCTGCATAAAAGAATACATCCGAGACATCCGGCCCGTACTCATCCGTATGTGCGCCCTCAATGCCTGCCACATGGCGGGCGATGTCCACCACGGCCATCTGCATGCCGAGTCCGATACCCAGGAAAGGCAAACCCCGCTCCCGGGCACTCCGGCTGGCCTCGATCATTCCCTCCATGCCGCGGGGGCCGAATCCGCCCGGTACAACAACCGTGTGGGCTGCACCCAGCCGGGCATCCGTTTCTGCAGGCGAGAGCTCCTCCAGGTCCTCACTGGCAACCCAATCAATGACGGGTTCAACGCCCAGGACGATCCCCGCGTGGTCAAGAGCCTCAATGACACTGTAGTAGGCATCCTGCAACTCCGTATACTTGCCGACCAGGGCGACCTGAATTTTCTCACGCGGTGACTTGGCTTTCTCCACCAGCAATTTCCAATCATCAAGAAAAGGCTGGGTGTGATCCAGGCCCAGCCGTTCACAGACCACCTTGGCAAATCCCTCTTCTTCAAAGGTCAGAGGGAGCTCATAGACCGAATTGCAGTCAACATTCTGGATGACCGAGTCCATGCGCACATTGCAGAACAGAGCCAGTTTCTCGCGGATGGCCGCATCGAGCGGCATCTCTGTCCTGCACACCAGTATGTCGGGCTGAATCCCGAAGGACAGCAGCTTCTGTACGCTGTGCTGAGTCGGTTTCGTTTTGATCTCACCCGGTTTTTTTACATAGGGCAGGAGGGTGACATGAATAAAGAGGCAGTTGCCCCGCCCAGCCTCGTAACTTACCTGGCGAATGGCTTCAATAAAGGGCTGGCCCTCCATGTCACCGACCGTTCCGCCGATCTCGGAGATGACGACATCCACCTGTCCTTCTTCCGAAACCTTGTAGATATGCTCTTTAATTTCATTGATGATGTGCGGCACCACCTGGACCGTACCGCCATAATAGCCGCCCGAACGTTCGCGGTTGATGACATTGAGGTAGACGCGGCCCGAGGTGATATCGCTTTCACAGGTCAGGTCCACGTCGGTAAAACGCTCGTAGTGGCCGATGTCCAAATCTGTTTCGGCCCCGTCCTCGGTCACAAATATTTCCCCGTGCTGGGTCGGGCTCATCAGCGAGGGATCCACGTTAATGTAGGGGTCGAATTTCTGGATGCGGACACTCAGGCCCCGGGCGATCAACAACCTGCCAAGTGCGGCGGCGGTAATCCCCTTGCCAAGTCCTGATACAACTCCCCCCGTCACGAATATATACTTGGTCGCCATCTTCCAAATACCTCTGATCCCCTCAATAAACGCTGCTGCTTTTTATCCGTAATCTTCTCATTACTATAGCACGAGATGGAAAAAGGAGTCCTTGTTTTGGATCAGGATCCCTGTCCGAAGACTCCTCCCGGCTGCCGGTCAGCGATCCCCGGTTTTTCGCCTGCCGGTGACGAACACAAGCGTCGTCAGAGTCAAAACGACGGCACCCGTCAGGGTTCTGACCACCCATTCACCCCTTGCCGCAGGGGGTTGACCCTCCGGACGATTCATGACCCTGACGCGCCCTTCAACCTCACAGGTGAAACCTTCCCCGCCCGCCGTCCTGGTCCGCACTTCAATCTCGTCAATCAGGGCTTCCAGCATAAGGCCGCCGAGCAGCACCTGTCTGGCGCCTTCAAACATGGTAAAACCGTCGCCGCCGGCCACCAGGAAGTCGTTGGTCGCCAGGGTATAGATTTTATCCGGCTCAAGGGGCTTGCCGTCCACCATGACCCGGTCAATATCCAGGTACGCTTGGCGGCCTTCCTGCTCCTGGGTCACGATGACATAGGATAAACCCGATACCTGGAGAAATCCGCCGTTGGCCGCGGGATAATCCTTTGCCCCGTGTATCAGTGCGTCAAGTATTTGCCTGCCGCTCACCTCGATCACAGTAATCAGGTTACCAAAGGGCAGGACTGCCAGGGCGTCCTGCCAGGTGATGGTGCCAGCTTCGATATCAGCCCTGATTCCACCGCCATTGGTCATGGCGATGTCGGCACCGGTTGCCCTGCGCATGGAGTCCGCCACCAGATTGCCGAGATTGGTTTCCTGGAGACGCACCAGGGCGACCGATTCCCCCTCGCGCTCCCCTGACTGGACAAGCCTGGTTGCCGTTCTGCCGATCTCCCTGACCAGTACCGCTTCCTTGTTTTCATTGAAATCCTCTATCCTGGCCAGGATGGCGGCGTCACCTTCCAGGTGACGGACCTGCCTGAAGGGGATCGTTTCGGCTTCCATTGCCAGGCCGCCGCCGTCAAAGATGATCTCAATCCTGCCCACGTTTTCAAAGTAATTGCCGGCCTGGACGACCAGTACTTCTTTTTGATCCCTGTCTCTGATTTTTTCTTTGTAGACTGAGTGGCTGTGGCCGTCAATCACCAGGTCAAGTCCTGACAGTCCGGGAACAAGAGCATCGGTACCGAACGGCGAACCTTCCTCCACGCCCAGGTGCCCCAGCATGATCACCAGGTCAGCCGGGGGGAGCGCGTCGATGATCGCCTGCACCGTCGAGACAAATTCATCCGGGTCCTGTTCGTCCCGGCCGGCGCCAAAGGACAGGCCCCGGGTGAAATTGGCGTGGGCCTTTTCCTTGGTTTCGGGGGTAGTGATTCCGAATACCACGATTTTCTTGCCACCGGCCATCAGCACCTTGTGGTTGACTTTGAAAAAAGTTGTGCCTGTGGTTGCGGAATCGATATTGGCCGCCATGAGAGGGAATTTGGCGGCTGCCCGCCCTTCCAATTCCTTGAGCTGGATCTGGCCAAACCCGAATTCGTGATTGCCGCAGGCCATGGCGTCGATTCCCACCATCCTCATCAGATCGATCATGTCTTCGCCCGAACTCAGCTGGGCAAAGAGGGTTCCGTGCACGGCATCACCCGCGTCCAGAGCCAGGACCGCATCAATGGCGCCATTGGCCCGGTCGCCGTCAAGCATCTGCTTATAACGGGCGAAGCCGATACTGCCCGTCTCCCTGAAGCTGCCATCCTCTTCCTTTTCCAGGCTCCCTTCCGCCCTGCCATGAATGTCGTTGGTATGGTAAATGACAAGCCGGGTATCCGCGCCAAAAACACGGACCGGCAGAAAGACGGCCATGAGAACCATGGCCGCAAGCACTGCGGTCAACCTGCACAATATCTTCACGGGCTTCCTCCTCCCTGATCGATTCATTGTAGAGGATCTCCTGGTAAAAGGGGATGACGCTAGGCTGCGTCCCGGGTCAGACCCTCCTCTTCCCGCGCCTGCCCCGCCGGCATCACCCGGGTGGAAAGCCGGCGAAAGAGATAGATAGCCATGAGGGCCGCGCCCAGGTCTGAAATGGCGTAGGCGTACCAGACATAATCAAGGTGCCAGACAGCGAACAGTCTGGCCAGAGGCAGAAGCAGGACCAATTGCCGGAATACTGAAATAAAAAGGCTGTAGGTGCCTCTGCCAAGAGCCTGAAAAGAGATGGACAGCGTGATCGCTATTCCCGCAAAGATAAAGCAGAGGGAAATATTCCGAAAAGCCGGAATCCCCATGACATACATCTCCTCAGTTGCGTTGAAGGCGCTCAAGAGCAGGCGGGGCAGCAGTTGGAACAAAACCGTGGAGAAAGACATAATGGCGGCCATCAGGATCAAACCGCTTTTCAGGGTTTGACGGACGCGGACATACCGTTTGGCGCCGAAATTGTAAGCCATCAGAGGCAGCATGCCCTGCCCGATCCCCAGGACGGGCATGAATACAAAAGATTCGAGCTTCAAGTAGACGCCCAGAACCGTGATCGCGACCTCAGAAAAAGGCAGGACAATCATGTTGAAGACCATGCCCACCATGGCCGTCACCGACTGCATAACCAAGGAGGGCAGGCCGACACGGTAGATGGAGGCCAAAATATGCTTGCGGAAGCGGAAACCCCGCAGTCTGACCTCAATCACGGTCTCTTTGCGCAGTACCAGATAAAGGGCGGCAGCGCCTGCAATGATCTGGGCAATAACGGTGGCAATGGCGGCGCCCCGGACACCCATGGCCGGCAGGCCAAGCCAGCCGAAGATGAAAAATGGATCCAAGACGATATTGAGCAGGGCGCCCATCATCTGGATATACATGGCCCGGGTCATATTACCCGTTGCCTGGAAGATCTTCTCGCAGTGGATCTGCCAGAAGAGACCGATGGAGGCTACGGTGACAATCCGCATGTAAGCGACGCTGTTGCTGATGACTTCCCCGTGACTTGAAAACAGATTGACGACCGCAGGCGCCAGAAGAGAACCGGCGACAAGAAAGATAAACCAATTGACAAAAGACAGGGCCAGCCCGTGCGAAGCCGCTGTGCTCGCTGTTTCATGATCTTCCGCCCCCAGCCTGCGGGCAACATAGGAGTTGACTCCGATGGAAGTTCCTACCGCAAAGGCGATCATGAGCTGTTGAACCGGAAAAATGATACTGACAGACCGGAGCGCGATCTCGGATACGGCGCTGACAAACAGACTGTCCACGATGTTGTAAAGCGACATGATGAGCATGGAGAACATGGCGGGTCCCGACATGCGCACCAACAAGGGAAAGACTTTTGCTTCCGCCATCCGTCTCGTTTTATCCAGCTGTTTATCAACCATCCCGTCCATTAAACCACAGATAGCCTTACAATGGACTCACAGGACAAGGAGGTGATCCCCATGTGCGGGCGTTATTACATCGAACTCAGCGATCCCGAACTGGAGCGCATCGCAAGGCACTTCGAGGGCACTTCAAACGGCCGTGACCCGGTCCCCAGGCTGAAAACCCAGGGGGAAATATTCCCCTCGGACATCGTCCCGGTCCAGACAGGAGTCGAATCTTATCAGGCCATGCAGTGGGGCTTTAAAGGCTATGGCAATCAGCTGGTCATCAACGCCAGAAGTGAGACCGCACTCGAAAAACCCATGTTTCGTGAAGCCATGCGCCTGCGGCGCTGTTTGATCCCTGCCAGCGGCTATTACGAATGGCAGGCGGTTGACAAACGCAAGCTGCGCTACCAGTTTTTTCTTCCGCAGGGCCCGCTTTTCCTGGCCGCCTGCTACCGTCAGGAGCAGGACAGTCCCCTGCCGGTTTTCGTCATCCTGACCCGCGACGCGGCCCCCGGCTTCTCCCATATCCATCAACGTATGCCGGTCATTATCCCCCGGGACCGGATGGGAGCCTGGCTCCTTGAGAGCGCGGACGCCATGAAGGACCCGCTGACGGATGTCCTGTTCCAAAAAGCCGGCCGCCTGTGATAAACTGGTGCCCGGCACGGAGATGTACCGAAGTGGCCATAACGGGGCGCTCTCGAAAAGCGTTTGTCGGGTGACCGGCACGAGGGTTCGAATCCCTCCATCTCCGCCAGTTAAAGACTCCTTTTCAGGTATTGCCTGACGGAGTCTTTTTTTGGACCCGACCTTATATGGATATGTCGAATACCAGTCTCATTCCTCTTCTATAGCGATTGTGGAGCTCCATATTGTGTCAAGTGATAAATAAATTTGGAAGGCTGACAATACATCAATTATGATGTATTTTTTAATCAAACATGATGTAAATAAGGCGCGAGACAGGGCCAAGAATATTAGTAGAAAGAGCTGATCATCATGAATTTTGAGAAAATTAGTGTGAAGGACATCGTTGAAGAAAAAAGACAAGACCCGGACTTTGATCGAGAGTACAGGAAGATTGAACAAGAATATAAGTTAATCGACAGAATTGTCAGCGAAAGAAAAAAAAGAAATATCACACAAAAAGAATTGGCCGCCATGACCGGTATTTCCCAGCAATCGATTTCACGGCTTGAGAGAGAAAAGCATATGCCCAAAATTGATACCTTGATGAAACTCTTGGATGGCTTAGGTTTGGAGTTGACCGTCGCCGCAAAATAGCAATGAGGGAGGATTTATTACACTCCCTCCGGCAACTTCATCTGTAGCATTTTGAACGCCGGGTTGAGCAGGGAAATGCGGATCAATCTGTTGACTTAAGGCTTGCCGCGCTGGATTATGATCCTGCACCATGCCTGTGTTGACAAAGAGGAGGTCTCATCTTATATTGATGCACATCAACTGAATAGCCAATCAAACCGTTGACGCGGAGATAAAGATGTACGAGCGGTCACAGAGAGCGGGGCAAGCTGGAAACCCGCACCAGGCAGTACATCAAATGGACCGCTGAGGGCATGGAACAAAAGAAGTCTCTTCCCAGTATTCCATGACGTGACGCATACGTTAGTTGCGGGGGATATGATGGTATCCTGCTGAGCGCACGGGAATTCCCGTGAATCAAGGTGGCACCGCGGATGAACTTCACCCGTCCTTGACAATACTGTTGTCGGGGGCGGGTTTTTCTTGTCTCCAGGGAAAGAAAGGGCAATTTCATGTCTGTCCGTATCATGCTGATCCAGTCGCATCACCGATGGCGGGGCTTGTGTGATCGTGGGGGATTCTTATCACATGGACTGTCAGGAGGCAAACATGACAAAAGAAGGCTATTTCGGAATCTTCGGCGGACAATTCATCCCCGAGATTCTGATGAACGAAATCAAAACGCTGGAGATGGCTTACAAACAATACAGGAAGGATCCCGGTTTCCAGGCCGAATTATCGGCTTTGCTGAGGGATTATGCCGGAAGGCCTTCCCTGCTCTATTACGCTGAAAAAATGACCAGGGATCTGGGTGGGGCCAAAATTTACCTGAAACGTGAAGATCTGAACCACACCGGTTCGCATAAGATCAACAATGTGCTGGGGCAGGCCCTGCTTGCGAGAAAGATGGGAAAAACACGCCTGATCGCGGAAACGGGCGCCGGGCAGCACGGGGTCGCGACGGCAACCGCTGCCGCTCTGATGGGGCTTGAGTGCGATATCTTCATGGGCAGTGAAGACGTTGAAAGACAAGCGCTCAATGTCTATCGGATGGAGCTGTTGGGCGCCAGGGTTCACGCGGTCGAATCAGGCACCCGGGTACTGAAAGATGCGGTCAACGAGACCCTGCGTGAGTGGGCCGGCCGGACAAATGACACTTACTATCTGCTGGGTTCTGTCGTCGGCCCCCACCCCTACCCGGCCATGGTCAGGGACTTTCAATCTGTCATCGGCCGGGAGGCCCGCCAACAAATCCTCGAATTGGAGGGCAGGTTGCCAAGCGCTCTTGTCGCCTGCTGTGGGGGCGGCAGCAATGCCATGGGACTTTTCCATCCCTTTATCCCCGATACCGGTGTCCGGCTGATTGGTTGTGAGGCAGCCGGACTGGGCCTGGAAAGCGGCCAGCACGCGGCCACACTTACACTCGGGGCACCGGGCATCTTTCACGGCATGAAGACTTATTTTTGCCAGGACCAGGAAGGCCGGATTGCCCCGGTCTATTCCGTTTCAGCCGGACTCGACTACCCGGGCATCGGGCCCGAGCACGCCTGGCTGAAAGAAACCGGCCGGGCCGATTACGTCGCGGTGACGGACGAGGAAGCAGTCTTTGCCTTTGAATACCTTTCGCGCATGGAAGGCATTATCCCTGCCGTGGAAAGCGCTCATGCCATCGCCTATGCGAGGAAAATGGCGCCCGGCATGCGCAGGGAGGACCTGCTGATCGTCAACCTGTCAGGCAGAGGAGATAAGGATGTCGCCTCCATGGCACGTTATCAGGGGAGGAAGTTCCATGAATAGAATCAGAAACACCTTTAACAGAGGCAAAGTCCTCCTGTCTTTTCTGATGGGCGGAGACCCTTGGCCGGAAGCAACAGAATCCTTTGGCATGGCCATGCTCGATGCCGGCTCCGACATCCTGATCCTGGGCATACCTTTTTCGGATCCGATCGAGGATGCCGCCGGACAAAATGCACACCTGCGCGCCTTGGCATCAGGGGTGACTACCGCCGGCATCCTGCGTATGGCCCGGCGGCTGCGCGCGGATACCGGTCAACCCCTTCTTCTGCGAGCCTATCTGAACAGCCTTTTTCGTTACGGCTACGAATCCTTTTTTGCCGCATGTAAAGAAGCCGGTGTGGACGGCCTGATCATTCCGGATCTGCCCGCAGAGGAAAAGGACGAAATACTGCCGTTTGCCGGCACCCATGACATGACTCTCATCCCCCAGATCGCCCCGACATCGGGAGACAGGATCAGCAAGCTGCTTGATGGAGCCCGGGACTTTGTCCATGTCCTTGCGTCGCCGGAGCCGGCAC
>CAZGCS010000036.1:1743-11831 GCA_964524395.1 uncultured Mageeibacillus sp. | reverse complement strand
AATCTGAGTTGGCTTCATGCCGAGCTGAACTGGAAGAACGCCTTGGACAACGTATTATGCTTAAATCTAACGGAGGGCGTCGCCGCACGGTTATCCACGAAGGATATCTTGAAAACTGTTCATCCAATGTTTTTACTGTTTGCTGTCCTGTCAGTCCGACTTACAGCGAACACGTCTGCTTCAGCTACATTGATCTGCTGACCAATGTGGTTGAAATCGCTTTTGATGATGAAGGCCTTGAAAAACTGCTTCTGACAACGGAGGACAGCCGTTAGGCCGTGACTGAATTCCCTGCTTTCCGGTCGATTGAGATTGCCCGGGCCAAGATTAATCTGTCCCTCCATGTATTGGGGCGCCGGCCGGATCAATATCACGAACTTGCCGGCCTGATGGCCACCCTTGATTTGGCGGATCGTCTTGATCTGTCGCTTGGCCGGCCGCCGGAGCGGGACAGGGGCTGGCAGGTCACGGCAGATTCCGATGAAACACCTGCCGGCCAGGCAAATCTGTGTTACAAAGCGGCTTCTTTGTTTTTCACTGCTGCCGGGCTGGATCCCGCAAGCTTGTTTTTTCATTGCCATATCGAGAAGAAAATTCCTCCCGCTGCCGGTTTTGGGGGCGGAAGCACTGACGCCGCAGGGGTTTTGCGTTTTCTTTGGACTTGCTGGCACCAGGGGCTGGCCGACTTCTTCCAACTCAACCGGGCGCAACTCACCATGGGCGACCTGGAAGGCCTTGCCCTGGCATGTGGCGCTGATGTTCCCTTTTGTCTGCATGGAGGGGTTCGTTATTGCCAGGGAGTGGGCGAGCGGATGTCTGAGGCCATCAAAAGCCTTCCCTATCCCGTTCTGCTGGCCTTCCCTCCTTTGCGGGTTCCGACCGCCGACGCTTACCGCCTGCTTGATGCAGCCAGGCTGAATCAGGGCAGCGGACATGCCCCCCGCAGGCAGACAGCTGACAGTTTCCCTGAATGGGTGGGTGCGCTTGGCCGGGACCAGCGATCCAGGATCGGAACCATGGCCGATAATGACTTTTTGGAGGTGCAGGGTCAGCCGGGAAGTCCGGTAAGGTCGATCATCGATGACATGCGCAGTGCTGGCGCATTCGCTGCGTCCATGACCGGAAGCGGATCCGGCTGTTTTGGCATATTTGCGCAGGAGAAGGACTTGGAGCATGCCCGCAGGATTCTGGCCGGAAAACATCCCGCAGTGACCTGGACCATGACCGCCTTATCGCCCCAGCCTGAAAATCTGACCGGTCAAAACTGATCCGTGTCGAGCCAGATGGTGAAGGGACCGTCGTTGGTCAGGCTGACTTTCATTTCAGCGCCGAAAGAGCCGGTCCGAACAAGGGGAACGTCGCGTTTGGCCAGCTCGACAAAATAAAGGTAGAGCCTTTCACCTTTGTCAGGCGATGCTGCCTTGACGAAGCTGGGCCTGTTCCCTTTTTTTGTATCGGCCAACAAAGTGAATTGAGAAACGACCATGACCTGGCCCTCAACGGAAGCCAAATCAAGATTGGTTTTTCCCTCATGATCTTTGAAAATTCGCAGTTTCCTGATTTTTGTCCACAGGCGTGCGCAGCTTTCTTCATCGTCCTCCGCTCCAACGCCGAGGAGAATGAGAAAACCGTGCCCGATTTCCGACCGGAACCCGTCCTCACATAGGACAGATGCCTCACTTACCCGTTGAATCAGCGCGCGCATCCGGCATTCCTCTCTTCCTGTCATGGTAAGGATATACACACTTCTTTATTCATAGTATCACGCCCGGTTCATCAGGACGGCCGGCAGGACAGGGGCGGACAGCATAGAGGATAAAGATCGCGGCCCCTGTGCTATAATTTACACATTCTTAGCCGGATATCCACCTTACCGGGCCTTAACCGGACAACAGACAAGAAAGAGGAGCTCGAATGAAGAATTGTCAAAATTGCGGGATCGAACTTGCCGATGACGCTGTTTTTTGCAGTAATTGTGGAACCAGGCAGGAGCAAGCTCCGGTGGCCGCTGAACAAAGTCAAGCAACACCACCCCAGGCAGTTCCTCCGCCGCCCCCCTATCAGGCGGCCCCACCCCAGATGCCGCAGCAAGCCCCCTATCCCTATCCCTATCCGCCCCAGCCCCCCAAACCTCCCTCTGCTCTCGCACTCGACGGAAAACGGTATCCCCGTTGGCTGCTCAATGGCTTTTTGGGAACAAGAGAACCGATGCATCTCCTGTTCGCAGCCATCGTCCCTTTCCTGGTGACACTGTTTTTAACGCTTGAAGCTGCCAGGCTCATGAGATGGCACGCAGGCGGATTTTTCCTTCTGTGGTTCTTTACCCTGATAATGATCGTGGCCATGCCGACCATGGCCTGGGTTTGCAAGCGCTTCATCCTCAAGGAGGAAGATAAGCTGCCCGACGCTTATGCCAGATTTTCCTCCTATCTTAATGCTGTCCTGCCGGTCTCCCTGCTCACCTTTATTCTCGGCGTGGCCCTTCCGGCGGGAACCTTCGTCTCCGTTCTCATGTACGTGGTTCCGATTTTAATTTTCGCCGCTTCCGTGATGACCATGGTTGAAGGATCGCGGGCAGAAGTGAAAAAGCTTTGGCTGGTTGTTCTCACAGTCGCGGGTCTTTTCTTTATCCTCCTCTTTCTTTACAGCGCGATTTTCGCCGCAGGTTTGCAGTGGAGCATCAAGGGATTGTTCCGGTTCTGATCTTTGATGGCGGGAATGGCGCAGTTCCCGTATTTCCTGGAAATGCTCATGTCATCATGGGCATTTCCAGATAAAAAGGTAGGTTGATTAAGGTGCCACAGCCCAGTCAAAGGAGGCCGGCTCATCCCGGCTCCGCCAGAAGTAAACGCCCGTCGGGCAGAAAAGCGCCGGGAAAAGGACTGTTCCGCAGCCTCTTTCCGGTTAAGTTTCTTGTTTTGGGAGTTGCTGCAGGTCTCGTGATTTCTGTTTTTTCCGGTGTCTACCTGATCTATGCCGATTTGGTCTCCAGAGTCACCTACATGGCTGAAGAGGATGATGATTTTTACAAAATCGAAAATCTGACCGACTATGACATTTTTGTCGATCCTGACGGCTGGGAGATCCAGGAGGGGGAACCGGGGGAACATGGCGATGACCCGGATATCCCTGAGGAGTTACAGAAACCGGAATTGCACCAAAGCGGCACCATCGAGCTCAAGCAGATGCCGGGAGTCGAGAATATTCTTTTATTCGGAGTCGATTCCAGTGCCAACAACTACAGGGGCCGGTCCGATGTGACCATGATTCTTTCAATCAACCACAATACAAAAAAGATCAACATTGTCTCACTCATGCGGGCCATGTATGTCAAGATCGGCGCCAAGAACCATGCGTGGGGTCTTTTGAACGCGGCTTACTCCTATGGGGGGCCGGGACTTGCCATTCGAACGATCGAAGTCAACTACGGGATTCCGATCAAGGGCTTCGTCGCCATCAATTTCACTTCATTCACCCGTATCATTGACGCCATCGGGGGTGTCAGTATCTCACTGACGCAAGGCGAGGCAGCACATTTGGGACTCAGTCCCGGCACGCAGCGCCTTAATGGCCAGCAAGCCCTGGCCTACGCAAGAATCCGAAAACTTGACAGCGATTTTCAGCGCAACCAGCGGCAACGTAACGTAATCAACTCGGTCCTGGCTGAAATGGCGGCACAAGGCGGTTCCTCCATCTACAAGGCCTCAGCTGTGATTCTGGCCAATACCTATACCAATCTCAATTTGAACGACTACATCAGCAGAGCGCCGACCCTCCTGTCCTATCAGAGGCGGCAACTGCAGCTTCCCGCAACCGGTGAGACGCGCTACTACTATGTGGGCGGGCAGGAGGTTTGGTGGTTTGACATGGTCAAGACCCATAACAGGCTGGTCAGTTTTTTGCTGAACTAGAGTCAGGATGCGTTGTGGTAAAAGCTTATTGGCTCCGGATGGCCAACGTTTCTTTTGTAACAGGATAAATTCGTGAAATTGATAGAATGGTGGCTGTGTATTCCGCCTGATACGGGATCACTTCGCCTTATGGGGAGGTAAAGATGCCACCAGCCTTAGAAATACAGAATTCGATTCCTGTCCTGACCGTCTTCCTGCAGGGACTGGTCAGCTTCCTTTCACCCTGTGTCCTGCCATTGCTGCCTCTCTACATCGGCTACCTGGCAGGTGGCACCTATCGTGTCGGTGAAGACGGGGAGGTTCAGTATCCACGCAAACGCGTCTTTTTGAATACGCTGTTCTTCGTGCTGGGTATTGCTTCGACCTTCTTTGTGCTGGCGCTTGGCTTCACAGCTGCCGGGGAATTTTTTCAGGCCTACCGGCGAGCCTTCGTCATTGGCGGAGGAATTCTGGTCATCATTTTCGGCCTCTACCAGCTGGGTGTCTTTGGGACCTCCTACTATTTGTCAAGAGACAGGCGGCTTCCCTTCAAGCTGGACCGCTTCGCCATGAATCCCCTGATCGCCTATCTGATGGGATTTACCTTCAGCTTTGCCTGGACACCCTGCATAGGGCCGGCCATGTCGAGTGTGCTTCTCATGGCGGCGGGGACCGCACAGCGCAGCCTGGGCTTTCTTCTGGTCGGGGTTTATGTGCTCGGCTTTACCATTCCCTTCCTGGTTGTCGGCCTGTTTACAACGCAGACACTGGCTTTTTTCCGCCGTCACAGCAAGATTATGAAATATACCGTCATTTTGGGAGGTCTGCTTATGCTGGTCATCGGTGTCCTGATGATCGCGGGACTCTATGGCGGATAAATTTGAGACAAGGATTTCACCATGAAGACAAATCGGAATAAAAGAAGAAGATACGGACTGCTGACAACGGGTGTCGTGCTGTTGGCAGCTTTGGTCATGTCAGTTTTTGCCTTATCCGCATGCGGAAAAAAAGAAACTGTCGCTCCGGAGGGCAGCATCCCTGTCGAGACGGATAAGCCGGCAGATCCAACCGAAAAAGAGCGGGTCAAGGCCTATGACTTTTCCCTGACCGACCAGTACGGGACGGACCACAAGCTTTCCGATTATGAAGGCAAGGTCATTTTTCTCAACTTCTGGGCGACCTGGTGTCCGCCCTGCAGGCAGGAAATGCCCGACATCGAAAATCTCTTCAAGGATCAGGGGATGAACCAGGGGGACTTGATTATCCTGGCGGTTGCCTACCCTGATGAAGACGGCTCCGCTTCAGCCCAGCGCGAAGTGGATGTCGAAGGCATCAAAGCCTTTCTCCTTGAAAACAATTACACCTTTCCTGTCCTCATGGATATGGAAGGTCAAGTGTTCCGGCAGTATCAGATCAGCGGCCTGCCGACGACCTTCATGATCGATCATGAGGGATATTTCATCGGCTATGTGCAAGGCGCCTTGCAGCGTGAGCTGATGGATCACTTCGTCAATGATGCCCTGAATGCCATGAGCCACTGATCCTGTTCCAAAGCGGCTGTGTTAGAATGAACCGGCATATCCATTGCCGGGAGGAACACATGCTCGATTTAGTTTATATCCGAAACAAACCGCAGGAAGTGGCAGCCAAGTTGGCGCGAAGGGGCTTCACGGTCGACTTCACCGATTTCTTGGCGTCTGACGCCGATCGCCGCGCCCTGATGCACCAAACGGAGGAGCTGAAAGCGGAGCGGAACAAGAAATCGGCAGAGATCCCCCTGATCAGGAAGCAGCAGGGTGACGTCTCCGCCCTGACCGAGCAACTCAGGCAATTGAGTGAGAAGATCCGCGATAACGATCTCCGCATCAAGGAGATGAATGCTGAACAGCAGAGCTTTCTGGCTGCCCTGCCCAACATTCCAGCTGACGACATCCCTGCGGGCGACAAGGAAAACAATGAAGTGGTTTCTGTCTGGGGCGAGCCCATGTCGGTTGAAGCGGCTCTTATGAACCACGTGGACCTGGTTGAATCATGTGGCATGATCGACTATGAGCGGGGGGCAAAGCTGTCCGGAAGCGGCTTTTGGATCTACAGGGGGCCGGGAGCCATCCTTGAGTGGGCCCTGCTGAATTACTTCATCAGCGAACACATTAAGGACGGCTATGAAATGATGCTGCCGCCTCACATTCTCAATTACGAATGCGGTTATGTCGGCGGCCAGTTCCCAAAATTCGAAGAAGATGTTTTCCAGCTCCGGGGCGGCGGGGAACGCTTTCAATTCATCCTGCCCACGGCGGAGACCGCCCTGACCAATGTCCATGTGGACGAAATATTAAAAGAGGCGGAACTGCCTAAAAAATACTTTGCTTTTACCCCCTGTTACCGCAGGGAGGCAGGATCCTACCGGGCGGATGAGCGCGGCATGATCCGGGGACACCAGTTCAACAAGGTGGAAATGTTCCAGTACACGCGGCCCCAGGATTCGGAAGACGCTTTTGAGGAGCTGGTGGCCAAGGCGGCAAGACTGGTTGAGGGGCTGGGCCTGGTTCACCGCATCAGCCGGCTGGCTGCCGGTGACGTCAGCGCAGGCATGAAAAAGACCTGCGACATTGAGATCTGGATTCCCAGCATGCAGATTTATAAAGAAGTAAGTTCCGTATCCAATGCAGGGGACTACCAGGCAAGACGCGGCAACATCCGCTACAGGCAGGAAGAGACGGGCAAGACCGAATTCTGCCACACCTTGAATGGTTCGGGCCTGGCGACTTCGCGCGTCATTCCAGCCCTGGTTGAGCAGTGTCAGCTGCCTGACGGGTCCATCCGGGTTCCCGGGGTTCTGGCGCCCTGGATGTATGGCATTGAGGTCATCCACCCGGTCAAGCCGGGTCATGACTGATTCCTACCGGACTGTACGCCGCGAAGGCTTGTTTGAACTGTCCGAGCGCGGTTCCCGTTTTATTGGACTTTGCCGGCCCATCACAGAGGAAGAGGATGCGATCCGCCTGCAAACTGACGCACGCCAGCGCTATCCGGAAGCCCGCCACTATGTATATGCCTGGAGGCTTGACTCGCCATCACAGCTTCAACGGTTCTCTGATGACGGCGAGCCACATGGGACGGGCGGCAGGCAGGTCCTGGACGCCCTGCTGGCCGAAGAGATTGACCGGGCGGCTATCCTGGTGGTGCGGTACTTCGGCGGCATTCTGCTGGGCACCGGCGGCTTGTCCAGGGCCTATGCCAAAGCAGCCAGGGGGGCGCTGTCACAAGCAGTTCCCGTCCGCTTTATCCGCTGTGAACAATTCATGCTGGAAACAGACTATGCAGTTTTCCACCTGCTTGAGAGCCGGCTCCGTTCCGCCGGTTTTTTTCAGCAGGCTCCCGAATACGGCATCCGGGTGCGCCAGATAGTTGGAGCGGAAACCGGCAGGGTCGATGAACTTCGGGCACTGGTAATGAACATTTCCTCGGGCGCTGCCGTGCTGGAAGCGTACGGCCAGCGCTGGATTGAAGATACTTTTTGAGCCTGACCCATCCCGGCCGCATGTATAATAGGGGCGGGGAGGCGGCAAGGCTGCCCGGGTGACAGTCTTGTTCAGATTTCTATTTCCGGAGGCAAGCCATGGCAGGACATTCAAAATGGAGCAACATTAAACGCCGTAAAGAGGCGGTTGACGATAAACGGGGCAAGATCTTCTCCAAGCTTGGCCGTGAACTTCAGCAAGCCGTCCGGACAGGGGGGCCGGATCCTGACTCCAACTCTGTGTTGCGTGACGCAATCGCCAAGGCCAAGTCCTACAATATGCCCAACGACAATATCAAGCGATCCATTGAACGGGCAGCGGGAGAAGCGGATGGGGCAGCCCTGGAAGAGATCTTTTACGAGGGATACGGACCTGGCGGTGTCGCTGTCATGGTGCGTGCCCTCACTGACAACCGAAACCGGACAGCCGGTGAAATCCGCCATATTTTCAGCAAGTTCGGCGGTAATCTGGGAACAGATGGTTGCGTTTCATTTCAGTTTGACCGCAAGGGCATCCTGGTCCTTGAACGCGCGGACGCAATCGATGAGGACACGGTCTTCATGGAGGCGCTTGAAGCCGGTGCGGAAGACGTCGATCTGGACGATCCGCACATGATCGGGATTACGACTTCGGCTGAATTCTACGATCCGGTCCGGGACCGTCTCACCCAAAGTTATTCGTTGATTGAGCAGCGGCTGGGTCCGGTGCCGCTCAACATGGTCATCCTTTCTTCGGAAGAGGACAGAGAGAACATGGAAAAACTGATTGACCGGCTCGAGGATGACGATGACGTCCAGGATGTTTACCATAACTGGGAGCAGGAGGATTAACCGGAGCAGATGGCAAACGGATGGTTTAAGCGCAAGCGAGGTGACACACAGCCCGTAAACGAACCGGTGCAGCCGAAACCGGCTGAATTGCCGGAGCGGGCCCCTGCAGACTCCCTTTTTAATCAGTTCGGGAGGCTGGCCGATGCTGTCATTGCGCAGATGAATGAGCGCGCGGAAGCTTACGAAGAGCAAACGCACAAGGAAATTCGCCAGTTGCTCTCTCAAATCGCGGTGGTTTCTTTCATCGGATCGAGCGGGAGCGGCAAGTCAACCCGGGCCATCCGGGTGGCCCGTGAGTACAATATTGAATACATCATCGATGACGGGCTCCTGATCCATGGCAGCGCCATCATCACGGGTTCATCAGCCAAGCGGGCGGAAACCAAAATGGATTCTGTCAGACAGGCCATGTTTCTCGATCCGATCCGGGCAGAGAATATGCGTCGCGCCCTGATTGAACACCTGCCAAGCGCGCTGATGATCCTGGGGACTTCCGACGCCATGCTGGCGCGTATATGTGAAAATTTGTGGCTGAATCAGCCCTCGATCAAGATCAGGATCGAAGATGTCTCGTCGGAGGAGGAACGCAACCTGGCGCGTCAGACGCGTCTGAGCGAAGGCAAACACACCATCCCTGTACCCAGCATGGAAATCAAACACGAATTTTCCGGCTACCTGGCCGAACCCCTGGCCAAGTTCTGGTCAAAATTCGATTTTGGGGTATTCGGGCAATCGGGCAGTCAAAATATCCCGGACCAGGACCGGACGGTTGTGCGCCCGACTTTTTCCACACTTGGCAGTTACGCCATGTCGGATCAGGCCATGAAGGATTTGGTGGGGCTTCTGGCAGTTGAAGTGGACGGGGTTGAAAGGGTGGTTCACCAGAAGGTTCACAAGGAACCTTACGGAATCATCCTGGACCTCGATCTTTCCATCTATTACGGATCAAGTGCCCAGTCTGTCCTGGCCGATGTCCAGGCAGCTGTCAGCGCGGGCGTTGAGCAATATACTGCCATCAATGTCCTGGCAGCCAATGTCCGGGCGGTACGTGTCGTAAAAAATCTCGGCTCCTGACCTCAATCCTCAAAAAGGATCATGTGTCAGCCGCCCGTCACCTTCAAAGGGAAAGGGAGGGCTGGAATAGGCTGGCAACGCACCGGTTCTTATTTCGTATACAGCTTTCAGGCGCGCACCCAGCTCACGTAAAAGCATGAAATAGTGCGAGGAGTAAAACCGCGCGTCGGTTGCGTAACCCCAGGCGGAAAGATCCAGCTTTTCAGCCAAAAAAAGTGCTCTTTGCAGGTGGAAGCGCTGGGTTGCGATAATGGCGGTGTCGATCTGAAAAACATGCCTGGCCCGG
The DNA here is from genome assembly GCA_964524395.1 of uncultured Mageeibacillus sp. Lineage (GTDB taxonomy): Bacteria > Bacillota > Clostridia > Saccharofermentanales > DTU023 > UBA4923. Next base: position 2,230 of record CAZGCS010000036.1, on the reverse strand, counting down.
TAAATGGTGTCGTAAGTATCAAGGCCATAGTGATCCATGAGGATGGCCTGGCCGGGGATTCCCTGTTCGATCAGGTAATTGTACATGACCAGGGGCTCGTTGTAATTATCCTCCCGGTGATCACCCGAGACCAGGATGCGCTCGGAAAAGCCCGCCCGGTAAAGCTCCACAGCGCCATCCAGCCGGTCCTGCAACATGGGCGAGGGCCGCCTGTTGGCAATGACAGAGGCGCCGGGGACAATGATACAGTCGACCGTGGCCGGAAGGAATTCCGCGGTCCGGGTCAGGGCATTGCCCTTGATGGCAATCCGGGCATAGACAGAAAGGGTGGCCGAGGTGATCGCCAGAATAAATCCCAGAAGGAAAGCCAGAGCTGCCAATAGGAAACGGGAGAGATGGCCCGGGAGAGCCCGGATGGTTTTGGAGCCGCTCGTCATTGCCTCATGTTAAAATAAGCAGGGCCTCTTGTCCAACGAAAAAGAGGGGA
>CAZGCS010000036.1:0-1643 GCA_964524395.1 uncultured Mageeibacillus sp. | reverse complement strand
CGCGGACTTCCGGGCAGCCCAAGTGAAAGGCTGACCGTGGCGGTGGCCGGCCCTGACAACTGGAACCTCAACCCTTTCGCGTCAGGCGAGCGGTTGTTCCCGGTTGACCCGTACGGTTATTACCAACCCCTTTACCAAACCCTGATTCAGTATGATCCCGCGAAACTGGCTTATGTACCGGTATTGGCGGAAGCGGTGTCATATGAGGCAGGTATCCTTTCCATCTCCATCCCCCCGGGTCTCCAATGGCACGACGGCCATCCCATCACCAGCGCGGATCTGCTTTTTTCCATACAGGCAAATCAGAAGTTTGGGACAGCAGCGGGCACAAGCCTTCTCGAGTTTGCGGGAGAAATGAACCGGACCGGCGAGCATTCACTTGAGATCCACGCAAAACCTGAAAGCGGGAACCCCGGCCTAAGGTGCATGGAAGCACTCTCGCATTTGCTGATCCTTCCGGAACATCATTGGGAAACTCTGGTTTCCACGACCGGGACAGAAGATGAGTTGGCGGCTCAGAAATTGCCCATGACCGGATCGGGCCCCTGGGTCCTGTGGCGGGAAGATGAATTTGCCCTGTCATTTGCCCGGTCTTCAGAATCGCCTGCGGAACCGGGGCAACCGGCATATCTTTCGATCTTGAAATATTCCCGGTCCTTTCTTGTCAGGGAGGCCTTTTCGCGGGGGGACTTCGACTTGATGCTGGGCGCGATTCCGCCCGGCCTGCCCGGGGAAGGGGCAGAGAGCCTGGTAATTCAAGCTGGAGAAAGGCTGGCGGGGATCACGGTAAATCCGTCCGGTGACGGCCTCTTGTACAACCGGTCCTTTCGCCGTCTGCTCAGTCTTGCGTCCGGGCAGCCGGAAGCCGTGATCGTTCCCTCAACCGGATCGCAACTGAATGGCGCTTATCTTGCCTACCTGCTGCAAGCGGACGATGAGACCATCAGTCGTCTGGCAAGCGGGGCGGGCTTGTCCCGGGAGCAGGGGGGCTTTCTAATGAAAGACGGGGAGGCCCTTCCCCCGGTCAGCCTGACTTATCCGGAGGAACTGCCTCAGGCGGAGGAGCAGTGCAGAGCCTTTGCGGCGTCAGCAGGAGAGCTGGGTCTTCCCGTTTCCTTGAAGGGCGTCTCCACGGAGGCCTGGAAACAGGCTTATGATCAGGGTGACTACGCCCTCATCTATACCGAATCCTGCCTGGATGAATCCATCATTTCCCTGGTTACCAGGCTGGGAAAGATCCCGGGGCTTGCCAGCGACCGGGAGTACGGGATAAACATGGAGTTCGATGGGGAAACAGGCTATGAAATCATGGTCTCCATGGAGCGCGCCCAGCTCACGGGGGACTTGAAAACGGCAGCGGGTCAACTGCTTGGCTGGCTTATCCGTGAAGGCGTATACCTGCCGCTGACCACCGAAAAGGTGACCGGGGGTCTTCTTAATCAGTCAGAGGCCGGGGTGATCGATTTGTCCTCCATTTTCGCTGTGAAAACACAAACCTTGCCCGGTGAGCTGCAGCCCTGACCCAGCGGGTTCAAGTTCATAAGGAAAGATCAAACCGCCGGTATCCGTAGACGCCGGCGGTTTTGACTGGTGGGAGCAACCGGGCTCGAACCGATGACCCCTTGCTTGTAAGGCAAGTGCTC
>CAZGCS010000035.1:0-11955 GCA_964524395.1 uncultured Mageeibacillus sp. | reverse complement strand
CTGGTGTCAAATGAGTAAGGAGCCATTCCATGAGCTGGATTGATCAACAACTGAGGAATCGTGCCAAGGTGGATCAGGAAGCCTTCCGTCAGGCCTTTGAGGATATGGCTGGAGTGGTTATGGACACAAGGCCGGGTGAGCAGGATGAAGCCCGCCAGGCCAGGTCCGCCATGGAAGAAATCCTTAAGTACTTCGGTTTCACGGCGGATGAGCTTTCCGGGGACATCACGGACTTCAATGATCAGCTGGACTATCTTTTGAGGCCTACGGGGATTATGCGGCGTATGGTCAGACTGGAAAAGGGCTGGCAGAAAGATTCGGTCGGCCCACTCCTGGCCCAGACGGCGGATGGCAGGCCGCTGGCACTTCTCCCGGACCGTTTGGGTGGCTATTACTACTTTGACCGAAGCCAGGGGAAACGCGTCCATTTGAATAAGAAACGGGCCGCAGAACTGGCGGAGGACGCCCTCTGTTTCTACCGGCCGCTCCCGCTGAAAAAACTGACCATCAAAGACCTGATCTGGTTCATCATCCGAACCCTGAATGCCGCAGATCTGGTTTACATTGTCCTGGCGACCCTGGCGGTTACCCTGGTCAGCCTGATCCTGCCCTATGCCAACGATATCTTGTTTTCGACAGTACTGGAGAGCGGCCAGGTCAGCCTGCTCCTGGCGGCCTTCAATCTGCTGGTCGGCTCCATGCTTGCGCGCGTCATCCTGGCCATCGTTAAGAATCTGATTATGAGCCGCATACAGACCAAGATGAGTCTGGCCGTCGAGGCGGCCTCCATGATGCGTGTCCTGTCGCTGCCCGCCACTTTCTTCCGCCGCTACGCCAGCGGTGAACTGTCCTCGCGTGTCCAGACCATCAACAGCCTCTGCTCCATGCTGGTGGACGCCGTGCTTGGAACCGGTCTCACTTCCCTCTTCTCGATCACCTACATCGCCCAGATCTTCCATTACGCGCCAGCCCTTGTGATACCAGCCCTTTTGATTATTCTGCTGACCTTTACCGTGACCATCGGGGCCATCTTCTTGCAGATGAGGATCGCCAAGGCCCAGATGGAAGCGTCAGCCGTTGAAGGAGGCCGGGTCTATGCTCTCTTCTCGGCTGTCCAGAAGATCAAACTCTCCGGAGCGGAGCGCCGGTCCTTTGCCCAATGGGCGTCTTCCTATACGGAAGTGGCCAGGCTCAATTACCGGCCCCCCTTCTTTTTGCAGATCACAGGCGTCATCACCATGGCCATTTCCCTGATCGGAACCATGGCGCTCTACTATTCAGCGGTAAGCAGCGGGATAAGCCCTTCCGATTACATGGCCTTTACCGCCTCTTACGGGCTCTTCTCCGGAGCCTTCATGGCCTTGGCCATGAACGCTTCCACAGTAGCCAGGATCAAGTCGACCCTGGATATGGCCAAGCCGCTTCTCAAAGCCATTCCGGAGACAAGGCCGGACAAGAAGATCCTGCCCCACATCTCAGGCAATCTGGAGATCAGTAACGTCTCTTTCCGCTATACCGAGGATATGCCCTATGTCCTGGACAACCTTTCCCTGAAGATCCGTGCCGGCCAGTATCTGGCCATTGTCGGCCCGACCGGTTGCGGGAAATCGACACTGGTCCGCCTGCTCCTGGGCTTTGAGGCCCCCGAGAAGGGCGCGGTCTATTATGACGGACACGATATTCAGACGGTGGATATTGGCTCCCTTCGCCGCAATATCGGCTGTGTCATTCAAAACGGCAAGCTCTTTCAGGGCAGCATCTATTCCAATATCGTGGTGACCGCCCCCTGGCTCGGCTTAAAAGAAGCGGAAGAAGCGGCTGAGCTTGCGGGAATGATGGAGGATATCCGGCAGATGCCCATGGGCATGCACACCATCATATCGGAGGGGTCCGGCGGGATTTCCGGCGGTCAGAAACAAAGACTCCTGATCGCCAGGGCGGTCGCCCCCAAACCCCGCCTGCTTATTTTGGATGAAGCGACCAGCGCCCTGGACAACATCACACAGAAGCGGGTTTCGGATGCTCTTGCGGCCTTGCGCTGCACCCGGATCGTCATTGCTCACCGGCTGTCAACCATTAAGCAATGTGACCGTATTATCGTTCTGGACAAGGGGGGGATCGCGGAAGACGGCACCTATGAAGAACTGATCGCGCAGAAAGGATTCTTTGCTGAATTGGTTGCCAGGCAGCAAATCGCTGCCCAGGAAGTTTAAGAGAAAGTCATGACAGGTTCCTTTTATTTCCCAAGCAGGCTGCTCGAAAAACTTGAGCGCATGAGCCGGACACCTGTGACGGTGGTCGCGGCTCCGGCGGGCTATGGGAAAACGACCATCGTGGTCAAAAAAACCGAGGAATCCGGTTTGAGGACCTTATGGTTCGACAGTGAGGAATTGATCGCACATCGCCGATATGATCGCATTTGCGGGGAGTTTGAAAAGATCAGCCCGGCTCTGGCCGCCGATCTGATACAGCTGGGTCCGCCGAAGCCGGACAATGCTTCTGAACTCATGAATCTGCTCCACAGGCATGAAAGCATGATCGAGGAATGCATCGTTGTCTTTGATAATTTCCAGATTTTGCAGACCTTGCTTCCAGACAAGCTCCTGTCCGCCCTGCTTCGTTACCAGGGGAGAAGTTTGCATTTAGTATTTCTGACCTCGAACATGTGGGAAGGGCTCATTTTCGACCGGGGTACTGCCCTCCTGATCAACATCGACAATTTTTCAATTGAGCCCGCAGAAATTATGCATTATTTCAGGGCTGGAGGAATCGAGATTTCTGCTGAAGAGGTCGCCCAAATTTTCGCAATGACTGACGGTTGGAATCTCGCTATTTATTCCCTTTTGCAAATGTACATCTATTCCACTGTCCGGATTACGGAAAGTGAGATTGAGACCTGCCTGAACAGACTTATTCACAGTCGTTACGGCAGTGAATTGTATCATACCATGCTGTGTTTAAATCCCTTTGCCTGTTTCACCGATGAAACGGTCCGCTTCGTTCTGGACGATGACACGGTGTCCGCCCGTGTCCTGAGCAAGCTTAAGTCGACGCCGCTCATTACCTATAGTCTGATCACTCGCGAATATTATCCGCACCCGACGGTGTCCCGCTGTTTCCGTTCGCTCCTGGATGACATCTCCGTCGCTCGAAGAAGTCAAATATTCAGGCGTGCCGGGGAATACTATGGTTCTCTGGGCAAGGCGACTGATCAGTTGAGCTGCTATGGGGAGTCGGAGGACGATGAGCGGATTTTGCAAATGGATCAGGTGACCATCAGTGACTGCCTGGAGGGAGACCAGGGCTACACCCTGCTGATCGAGTCCATCCTCAAGCGATGTCCTCTCACAATCCTGTTTAAATATCCTCTTTCATTGCTCTGTTTTGTCCGGCACTTGTTCGCTGCCGGCAAGACTGACCTGGCCCGATCCGTTGCCGAAAATCTCGTGCAGTACGCCGAAGAAAATGACGATCGTCATCTGCTTGGCGAGATCGCTTTAGTGAGGGCATTGAGTGAATTTCCACGGATCCACGGGGTCTGTGAAGAACTTGAATCGGCAACCGCTTTGCTCGATGGCCAGTCATCCATTTTCCAGCCGGGGGGATCCTTCCTCTGCGGCTATCCTTCTATGATCAGTCTCTTCTATCTTGTACCCGGTTCTGCTGACAAGGTGGCGGATGAGCTTGAGGAAGCCTTCAGGATCTTGACGGACATAAGCAAAGGTCAGGGAGCGGGTGCCGATCTGCTCTTTCGAGGAGAGCTGGCCTTGATGAGGTGTCAGTTGGATGAAGCCCTCATTTTTGCATACAAGGCAGAGGCCGCAGCCGGAAGCCACCGGCAGTATGGCACCTTGGCCGGAGCCGCTCTTCTTAAAGGATATATTTCGCTTGCCCGCAAGGATCAGCGCATGCTCAATGAGTCATTGAACTACCTGAATAAGCTGCTGCAAGCAGCTGAAGGGCAGAGTATGCCTGCTTCTTTTTGCGAAAGAGTGAATGCATCACTCAAGCTTCTGCTTCATTTAGCCGGCCGTCCGGGCAGGAATCCTGTCGGTGACCTGCCTGCTGCCATGAATTTCCCCCAGGATGGCATGCTTCTGATTGCCTTCCTGGTCAGGCTGCTTGATGAAAGGCAATATGCCAGATTAATAAGCATTGTGGAAAGTCTGGCTGAACCGCTTAAGCAGGCAGGCGTGATCCAATGGATTGACAGCCAGCTGTTGCTGGCCTTCTCTTATGCGGCTTTGGGCAAAAGAGAGACAGGTGTTTGGCTGGTAGAAGAAGCGTTTAAGATCGCGCAGCAGGATCAGATCCTTTATCCCTTCTCCATCAGATCAACTCTCCTCTCGGAATTCCTGCCGGACCGCCTGCTCCAGAGGATCAGCCAGGGAGCCGATCGTGAGTTATGGCTGGCCACATCCCAACAGAAACTGGCAAAGACCCTGACAGACCGTGAAAGGGAAGTGGCTGTGCTTGCCGCAGGAGGGCTTCGGAACCGTGAGATCGCTGAAAAGCTCTACCTCAGCGAAGGCACGGTCAGGAACCATCTCTCCATTATCTACCAGAAACTCGAAATCGACCGCCGCTCCAAGCTGTCTGACTATGAGCACACGCTGCTGAAGCATGACAAAACACATGACATTGACTATGACGACTGACACTAGGTGCGATTGCTTGATGCCCTTATTGTAGTGACAGGACAGAGGTGTAAATAACAATCAAGAGTCCAAATCAAAATTTGCGTAAGGAGAACAGAACAATGGCAGAAGAAAAGAAAGCATTCTCGTCCCTCGAAGAGGTTCAAGAGGAAGAAGCAAGAATTGTAGCCGGTGGTTATCACGTCGGCTCGGATAAATACACCTTCGAGGAGTACTCGCGGGCAGGTGTTTCCTGGGAACACAATTTCTGGTCCAAAGATCGTTACTTCGTCCGTGGTGTCAAGATCGATCAGGCTCTGGCGGAGAAGATTACGGAAAGATCCATTTATCTCGGGCGCCCGCTGACTGACGATGAGCTTCGCGTCCTCGGCGTCAAGCTCTAAACCATTGAAGGATCCAAAACTTTGTCCTGACGATAAAGGGCGGCTCTGGTCAGATTCGATCAGAGCCGTTTTTGATAGGCAAAGCATGGAAAGACGATTCCTATTTGAAATGCTCCGCTGCTAACTGAAAACATGACCCTTTGCGCCATAATTCAGCCATCCAAGCCAGCCAGTGTGCCGTCAGAAATCATCTGTCCATGATCTTTCAAAACCCGATATCAGCCGGCCTTCAAAGCTATCTGACCATAAGCAGATTTTGCTGGAACATGACGAAACACATGACATGTCTCATGATGAATGACACTTCGTGCGATCGCTTGATATTCCTATATTGATGTCAGAACAAGGTGATCGAGGGTAGCGATAAGAGAGTAAGGCGGAGGTAAATGGAAAATCCTGCTTACTGTCTTTCAAGGAAATTCAAGAGAAAGGAAAAGGCACCAAAATTCGTGGCCATTTCGCAGATAAGGAGTATCTAACCATGACAGACGAAAAGAAAAAATTCGAAAGCCTTGAAGAGCTTAAAGAGGAAGATGCAAAGATTGTTGCCGGTGGTTATCGCGCTGACGGCAACCTGTACAGACCCGATCAGTATGCTCAGGCGGGCGTCACATGGGAGCACAATATGTGGTCCAAGGATCGTTACTTTATCCGTGGCATCCAGATCGATCAGGCTCTGGCAGATAAGATTGTCGACAAGTACCTCCTGCTCGGACGGCAGCTGACCGATGACGAACTGCGCGCGCTCGGAGTGCAAATCTAAACAATTGAATGCTTCAAGACTCCAAGGAAAGCAGCCCCGCCTTTTGACCCTTTTTAAACAGGGTCAGGCAGACGAATTTAACCTGAAAAAGAGGACGGATGCGGTTCATTTTCTGAACGGCATCGTCCTCTTCATTGTTTGGTATCAACTATTTCCGAACAAAGAACCGCTTTTTGCGGTAAGTCAAAATCGTCTTTACGCTAAACGAACATTCGTTGCTCTCAGCTTATTGTTCTTAGGATCTCTTTCGATGTCAAAAGTAACCTTCTGCCCCTCGGTAAGCGTCTTATGACCTTCAGCTACGATCGCTGAAAAGTGTACGAACAGATCATCCCCACCGTCATCGTTGGCGATGAATCCGTAGCCCTTCTCATTGTTGAACCATTTGGTTGTTCCACTATTCATTTACGTGCCCCCCTTCATTTAGTAATCTGTATCCATTATGTAGACAAATAAATTCGCCAGCAGTTATCGACGTTTAACGACTCGCATAACGTGGGAACAAAGTAACTTACTGAATACTCACTAAGTACACTGTACCCGCCGGCTTTTGTCAAGTATTCCGTTCAACGGTGATGGTGGAAACGGAAGAAGCACTCTTTTGATTCAAGGCGATTTCTGAAGTAATATTGGCATAGAAGCGCATGGACATTGAATTTTCAGGATAAGGCCATGACAGATCGCGTCAAAATCGTACCCATGAAGACAGATGAAGATATGGACGGCAAGGCTTATGTCCATTGGAAGTCCTGGCAGGAAACCTACTCAGGGTTAATGCCTCCGCAATACGTGGACGCGCTCACGCTCCAGCAAACCGTATCCTGGGCGCACAGCTGGCCGCAGAATACCCTTGTTTTGAAAGAGGGCGACCAGGTTATTGGTTTTTCCTGCTTTGGGGATAGCGACGACTCCGGCTCCGGCAAGACCGGCGAAGTGATCGCGCTTTATGTCCTGCAGGAATATCAGGGGCGGGGACTTGGCCTTGAGCTTATGAAGGCCACCATGGACCGGCTTGCCGATAAGCCGGAGGTGATTCTTTGGGTGCTCAAAGGGAATGAAAAAGCAATCCGCTTCTATCGGCGCTACGGTTTTCATTTTGACAAAACCGAAAGAACCAGGGCATTTGGGACAGAACTCCGAATGATCCTGGAAAAATAATGCCGTGTGCTTGAGAGGTCAGGTCAAGTCAATGATCGCTGACCGACAGCAAGATCAGAGAGCAATCTTGTAGGCTATATCAAGCTTCTCCAGGGAGATGGTTCTTGTCATTGTCATGGCTTCTTCAATTTCGGTAGTGATCAACCGGCCTTCCCGGTAGGTCACCACTCTTCCATATTCACCGGCAACCAGACTCTTAATCGCCAGGGCACCCATCTGACTTGCCATCACGCGATCGCGTGTGGTAGGGCTGCCACCGCGCTGCAAGTGGCCCAGGATGGTCACACGGGATTCAATGCCGGTCTGTGCCTCAATACGGTTGCTGATTTCGACCGTGTCACCCGCGCCTTCCGCAACGACCACAATGTAGTGAGACTTGCCGCTGTTATGGCATTCCAGCAAGCGTCGCGCCACATGTTTGTCGAAATCCATTTCCACCTCGGGGATCAATATGACTTCGGCACCGCATGACACGCCCACATTCAGGGCGAGATAACCCGCCTGTCTGCCCATCACCTCGATGCAGCTGCAGCGCTCATGCGATGTAGCTGTATCACGCAGTTTGTCGATGGCCGTCATGGCCGTGTTCAGAGCTGTGTCATAACCGATCGAGTACTCCGAACAACCGATGTCGTTGTCGATGGTACTCGGTATGCCGATGACCGGAAGGCCCATCCGGGCGAGATCCAAGGCTCCACGAAGCGATCCGTCACCGCCAATCACCACCAGCGCGTCAACGCAGAATACCCTGCACATTTCAAAAGCCTTTTGCACACCTTCCGGTGTATTAAACGACTGGCTGCGCGCGGTCATCAGGAAGGTTCCGCCGCGCTGCAGTTGCCCTGAGACAGAACGACCGTCCAACTCGACCATGTCGCCGCGCCACAGTCCATGGAAACCACGGCGGCAACCCAAGATTCTGTAGCCCTCATGCAGTCCCGCGCGCACCACGGCGCGGATGGTTGCGTTCATGCCCGGAGCGTCACCACCGCTGGTCAGGACACATACCGTCCGGATACCTCCGTCTCCAGACCAAGGCGCCAGCCCATGTTTAATTGTATCTGTCATTGTTGACCCCCAAACCCTTGTGTAGTTTACTTTAGACGGTCAGTCCCCTGATTGGTTTGACTATCGAACACGCCTCTCATTGTATCCTTTTTCAGTCACTTGCGAGTCACCCGCCAAGCGGCCTGCCGCTAGCGGCCGAACAGTCCCTTCAGGAGCCCTCTGGCCGATGAACTCTTCCCGGGTTGCGCCAGCGTCTGCATGGGCAGCTTTGCTTCCTTTTCAGGGAGATAAGCCGCGCCTGCCTGCCCCAGACTGGCCTTGTAGCGATAGTAGGTCAGGGATTCATTGGATGTCTGGGCCAGCCGCTCAGCTTTATCCTGGTATGCGCTGCCTGCTGTCCCTGTCAGGGCATACCAGATGACCGGATCGTTTTCCTTTTGCAGGAGCTCAAGTGTGGTCATGCCGGATTGGATTTCCCGGACCAAATCTTCCATGGCCCCGATATTCTGTGGGTGGAGTGTCACCTTGAAACGGCCCAGTTCATCTGCATTTTGCGGCACCAGAAGCCAGATCATGAGACCCGGTTCCCCCATGAGTTTGGCAAAGGTCATCCCAAAGTCATTTTCCAGAAGCGCCAGACATCTTTGAACCGCCAGGCGCAAGGCAATCATGCCCCTCAAGGCCTTTTGCCCCGTCGATCCCTGGCCGCCGCTTTGTTGTGCTGTCAGCTTGTTGGACCCATAGTCCATGAGGAGGCCGGCAAGCAGGACCGTCAGCTGGATCCGGGACAGAGCCCTGCCGACCAGCGCTGTTTTCTCAACTTCCAACACCTCCAGTCCGTAGGCCAGAGCCTCGTCACTTCCCGATTCACGGTAAACCGCGACATGTTTTTCCAAAGGGATGCTTTCTGGCTGGAGGGGGTCCATGGCTTCCAGGATAGGCTGAAAAATATCCAGACCGTCTTCCCTGACCAATCTCCAGAACAGACCCCTCTCCTCAATCAGAAGCTGTGCTTCCTGCATGTCTTCGGTTTCCCTGGCCACAGCAAAAAGATCTTCATAGGCTTTTTCAGCCCGCTTGCGGTAACCCGCTTTCTTCACTTCCTCATAAGGCACCCGGTACTGGTCCAGGTATTGAAGGACCGAGAACGGCTCGGGCGCAGGGCTGTCACTGTAGTCGGTTTTGAAGGTTCCGTCCGCTGCCGCAGCTCCCATTTCTGCCATAACCACTTGTCCCATGAGGGTTGAATATTCTTCCTGAAGGCCGGATTCGGCAAAGGCCTGGAAAAAGGTTACGGGATCAGCATGGGCGGAGGCCAAACCGTACATGCGCCGGCCCAGATCGTCCACCCTGGCTTGCAGGTCCGGGTGCATGGGCTGGTAATCTTTGAAAATGGCCATGTAGCCATTAATGGTTTCACGGTTTAAATCAGACAAAGGGCTTCACCTCCTCCTGGCTGAACTGATAGCTGCCCTGACTGGACGAGGGCGCCTGGGCCAAGGCCTGGGCCCGGCGGATTCGTTCGGCAGTCGCTTTCCCGGCAGCCTTGACAGGGCCCTGAAGGGCGGAAAGCCCCTCCTGTGTCCGCTTCAGTTCAGCTTCAATGGCCTCAAGGGCAGGAGCCGGATCCGGGCCATTTGCCGCCAGCTGTGGAACCGCTCGGACAAAAGATCCGTAGGCGGAATCATCCGCTTCCACCAGGCGGCGGAAAGATGGGAGCCTGGCCAGGTCTTCAAAGGAATTGGTCGGTTTCTGCAGGCGGGCCAGCGCTTCCCGCAGATCCTTGAGAGCAGACTCGCGGCCGGTTGAGTCCAGGGCACTTTGACCTGACAGGGTCAGGTAGGCCCGGTAGAGGGCCGAAAAAGCTTCCAAGGTTTCCAGGTAAGCTTGCTTGAGGTTGCGGACCCGGACTTCATAGCCCGCCTCGTACATGGCAGCAACATCGGCGTCAATGGCCTCAATCTTGTCCAGGTAGACTTTTGCCACATCGGGCATGCCGTTTTCTTGTGAAGCCCGTGCCAGGACTTCCAGCTTATCCTGGAGCAGGGCAGCACCTGCCCCCAGATAGTAGGGTGAGTTTTTGATTTTTTCGGTGGCTTCAGCCAGGGTTTTGCACTCCCGGATCAAATCGGCCTGTTCACGGTAAACCCGTGCCTGCCGGGGCGCGCAGCCGCTCTTTTCCAAGCGGTCCGCCATGAGGGTGTAAAGCCTGACAGCCTTATCCATTTCAGTCAAAAGATGCCTCCTTAAGTCAGGTTTTTCTGTTTGCAGTTAATCAAAGCCTAACCTAAACCACAGATTTTTTCAGGTACATCTTTATGGAGAGCGGCAATCGATGTGATCTTTCGAAAAGATAAGTCGTGACCCACTTGAGTTGCCAGGCCGGGCTTTGACTTTGCATGTTCCATCGGTTATCGTTTAAACGCATTATTAATAGAATACTCGGTAGGTAAGGCTCCTGCGAGGATATGGATTGCTGCCGCGAAATGGTGGAGACACTATGAGCTGGTATGAACAGTTGCTGTCGATGAAGGCTTCAACCAACGCAATTTCACCGCCTCGCAGTGTTAAAGCTCAAACGGGATCAGATGTGACACAAGGCTCCATAGTCTCTTTTGAGGTTAAGGGGTTTTTTTTGGGGAAAAGCAGGAGTATGTTCACCATGAAGGCAATTGAAATCGAAAATTTGATCCAGGAGAAGCAATACATCAAGGCCAGTGAAGCCTTGTCAAAAATGAATGACGCAGATGTCACGGACGTTTTAAAGTCATGCGACCCCTACATGACGCTGCTTCTGTTCAGGATGCTGCCAAAGAAGATGGCGGCGGACGTTTTTTCAAGATTTACACCCGACCAACAATTAGGCATCGTCAATTCGGTCACCCACGAAGAGTTGAGGGAAATCATTGAGGAGCTCTTTTTCGACGATATGATCGATTTGATTGAGGAAATGCCAGCCAACATCGTGAAGAAGATCCTGAGCATCGCGGGAGTGGAAGAGAGGGAGCTGATCAATCAGTTTCTCATGTATCCCGAGGATTCCGCGGGCAGCCTGATGACCATCGAATATGTCGATCTGAAAAAGGCAATGACGGTCAAAGAGGCTTTGGCCCGCATTAAAAAGACGGGCATGACAAAAGAAACCATCTATACCTGCTACGTCACCGACAGTGAACGGAAACTGGAGGGCATCGTCTCCCTGAGGATGCTGGTCACTGCCGATGAAGATCTGGTGATCCAAGACATGATGGAGCATGAAATTGTCTGCGTGAACACACACGATGACCAGGAGAATGTGGCCCAGGCTTTCAAAAAATACGGCTACCTGGCTTTGCCGGTCATTGACAATGAGAACCGGCTGACCGGCATCATTACCGTTGACGACATCATCGACATCATGGAGCAGGAAGCGACCGAAGACTTTCAGAAAATGGCTGCCATGTCCCCCTCTGAAGAAGCCTATCTGACAACCGGGGTCTTTGCCATGGCAAGACACCGGCTCCCCTGGCTCCTGATCCTGATGGTATCCGCGACCTTCACGGGACGGATCATGGGGAGATTCGAGGCCATTTTAACCCAGGCGGTCGTCCTGAGTGCCTTTATTCCCATGCTGATGGATACGGGCGGTAATTCGGGCAGTCAGTCCTCGACCCTTGTAATCCGGGGTTTGGCTCTTGGTGAGATTAGGACCAGTGACTGGTGGAAGGTCATTTGGAAAGAAGTGAGTGTGAGCTTTCTGGTAGGGATCGCTTTGGCCGTGACAAATTTCATCCGCCTGCTCTTGCTGGAAAGAACCGACTTCCTCATGGCCATGACGGTGTCCATTACTCTTGTCGTGACAGTCATGGCCTCGAAGATTGTAGGCGGGGTACTGCCTCTGATCGCCAAGAAGCTGAAAATTGACCCTGCCATCATGGCAGGACCGCTGATTACAACCGTTGTAGATGCCCTGGCGCTCATCGTCTACTTCCTGGTCGCAACGGCC
>CAZGCS010000034.1:0-12026 GCA_964524395.1 uncultured Mageeibacillus sp. | reverse complement strand
ACGGTCAATCAGGTTCCCACAGTTCTGACAAGGTTGTTTATAGCTGGCCATCACCTAATCCTCGATTCGCGCAGAGCTTCTGCCCTGTATTTCGCTGTTTCACCTTGGGACATTAGCATTCGAATCAGTTCTTTCATGGTGTTTGCACCTTCACCCGGGCCGTCAGCTTCTTGCAGACCCAAGGGTCTGCCACTGGGCGATGGAGCTGTTGGAAAAGTGGCCTGACACTGTTGACGACCAAGACGGGGAGCGCAAAATTATGCTCCATCAATACAAAGTTAGCACAAAACATGAAGTAATTCCATTTATTTTGAATAAATATAGATATTTTAACAATCCCCTGACGAATCCTTGTTCAGGGCATGAGAACAAGGCTGTAGGACAGGACCATCAAAAAGAGAATCAGTGAATAGGCAAAAGCCCAGCCAAAAACGAGCGAGATCAGCTTGGGGGCGGGATCCGTCTCCGGGTGCCCGACGGCGGCCTCAGCCAGAACCAGGCTCTGGGGAGTGATGGGTTTGCCCAGGGTTCCGCCCGCGCAAAGCGTTCCTGCAATCAGGTGCGGATCCAGTCCCAGCCTTTTGGCGGCAAAGACGGAGGCGCCTCCAAAGAGGGCATTCCCGCCCGAAACACTGCCGGCGACGATGCTGCCCAGCAGGCCGAGATAAACCATGAGCGGAGGCAAGGCCCTGGCACTGACCTGTGAAACTGCCAGGCCTATGGAAGCAGCCATCCCGGAATAGTTCATCAGATAAGCGATCCCCAGGATACACGCGATGACACTGCCGGCCGTCAGCATGCCCTTGATCGCCCTGCCATAGCTTTTCAAAGCCGCCCGGGGTTTCAGTCCAAGGAAAGGCGAACTGATCCAACCTGCAATCAGGGTGAGCGTTCCGCTTGTCGTCAGCAGGTTCTGACTGAACACGGCCGGGTAGACGGCATGGGCGCCCGTATGCGGGTCAACCGAATAGACAGCTCCGTTCAGTTTCGGCCAGAAAAAAGTGAGATTACCCGGGCCCGTCACCAGCCTGGCAAGACCTGTGGCATTGGCCAGCCCCATGACAGCGATCAGCACCATAAAGGGGGACCAGGCACGAAGAACGTCACTGCGACGGGGACGATTCTCATCGCCGGTTTGTTCCGATTCACCGGGAAACAGCCAGATCTGTCGCGGCTTAATGAATCGCAGTGACAGCAAAATGACCATTATGCTGACAAGCCCTGCTGCCATGCCGGTGATGGAAACTGACAGGAACTGCGAACAGAGGACACCGGTCAAGCCATAACTGAGTCCGGCCAGAAGCGCGACAGGCCAGACTCCCTTCAAGCCTTTCCTGCCTGCCACCATGATCACCAGGCCGACCGGTAAAAGGGCTGCAATGACAGGTGTTTGCCAACCGATAATCATGCCAAGCCGGTCAGCGTCGAGACCTGTCACGGAACTGAGCATGAGGATGGGCATTCCCTGGGTGCCCCAGGAGCTGGGCGCTGAATCGGCGATCAAGGAGATGGCTGCGGCTAAATGGGGCGGAAAACCAAGCCCCATCAACATGGACGTGATGATGACGATGGGCGCGCCGAAGGCAGCCATGCTCTCAAGCAGCGAGGTCAGGCCGAAGCCGACCAGGATGGTCTGGATCCGCTTGTCAGGACTCACCCGCTGAAGCGATTGGCGCAGGGTATCGAAAAAACCACTGTCGACCAGGAGGCGGAAAAGCCACATGGCGTTGAGAAGCGCCCAAAGGAGTGGAAAGACGGCGACTGACATGCCAAAGAAGATGCTGTGTCCGGCCAGCAGGGGCGGCATCCGCCACACCGACAAGGCCAGAACCAAAGAAATTCCCAGGCTGAGCAGAACGATCAGGATACTACGTAGTTTGCTGACACTCATCAAAACCAGAAGGAAAAGGGAGGGGATAAAGGCGATGAGCGCAAGGAAGAGCGGATGGATATCAAGCGGAGCCAGGGACTGATAAAACACAGGAGTCTTACCCGGCAGGAAGAGATAAAGGAGAACCATGAGCAGAAGCCCGCAAAGAGCAACTACAGCCAAGAAACGGTACTTACGGGGAGTTCCCTGCTGCTGACCCTTGCTCCACTTGAATAAGCGCCTCATTGATCACCTGTTAATTGCTGCAACGAACTTTTCCCCGAACCGCATGCCAGGGCGATCAGCTTCTGAAATACCGGGCGGCGGACTTAAGCGGAACCGGATGGACACAGCCTGAAGAGCCAGCGGATAATGGACGCCTGTGACTCAGGAAGGTCCTTTCCGTCCATTTGGTAACCGTAGGTGAGGAAAAGATCACCATTTTTCTGCTGCAGTAAATAATAGAAGGCAGCTTTCTGATCATCAGGGATGTCAAGCTTCCAGGCTTTGGCATTCCGTCTTCGGATCCTGGCAATCTCTCTTTCCCTGCCGGTAAAGAAAAGATTGTCGAAGTGAGCTTCATCCAGACTGAATTCCTGCATGAGACCCAGCTTCACCCAGCCGGCCTGCTCCCCTTTCCCGGGCACGTCACCTTTAGAGGAAAGAACGAGATCCTCCGAAAAACGAAATTGTGGTGCCGTTTCCGTCGTGTAGGAGAATGAGTAAAAGGGAGCCTGATAGGCAATCTCCGCGACAGACAGGGTTTGGTCGAAAAGAAGCGGTTGACTCTTTGCTCTTTTCAGCAGAATGACAGCCGGCACAACTGCCGCGGCTGCTATCGTGGCGGTGATCCAAAGGGCAGGTTTTTTACTGTCAAAGAAGTTTTTCAAGAATAATCAACTCACTTCCTCAGTCCTCATTATATCGTACGATGGATTCCTTCCAATCAATCACGCGGTACTTCTTTTCCAGCCTTCGTGTTCCAGGAGCCATGTTTTCCTTGGCAGACCGCCACCGAAGCCGGTCAGGCTTCCGTCCTGGCCAATGACGCGGTGGCAGGGAATCACAATGCTGATGGGGTTGTGGCCAACCGCTCCGCCGACCGCGCGGGCTGACATCTTGTCCAGCCCCCTCTGCCCCGCGATCATGGAAGCAATTTCCCCATAAGATATGGTTTCACCATAGGGGATTTCAAGCAGGATCTTCCAGACCGCATGCCGAAAGGGAGTCCCCGAAGGGGCGAGCGGCAACTCCTGCGGGTCAGGATTCGCCCCGGCAAAATAGCGGTCGAGCCAGCCGGCTGTCTGTAACAGGATGGGCAGATCATCGGCACAGCGGGGCTCTTCTGTGATGGTTGACCCGTAGTATTTTTGTTCTTCGAACCAAATACCTGTCAGGGACTGACTGTTACTGACCACTGTCAGTTTACCGATGGGTGACTCAAAGATCGTTTGAAAAAGCATAAGGCCTCCTACCGTGAATTCCATATATTAACCGTCGCATAGGCACGCCATGGACGCCATGCATCCGCCAGAATCTGAATCTCTTTTTGGGTTCGGGGTTCAAGTACCTTTTTCACACCGTAGTCGGTCGCAGGAAAGGCGTCCGGCCATTTCAAGGCCCGCATGGCCAGGTACTGGGCGGTCCAGGGGCCGATTCCCCTGACCTTCATCAGCGCGTCAATCCGGCTTTCAACGTCCTGGGAGGTTTCCGGATCCAGGACTTGATCCCGGATCTGTTCCGCCAGGGCAAATATGGTCCGCGACCGCTGTCCCATGACCCCCAGTGGACCCAGAGTGTCGGAGACGGCGTCTCCCATTTCCAGAATTGAAGAGAAGTGGGGAAAGGCCCGGGTCAGGCCCTCGATTTCCGTCTCAACCGGTTCCCCCAAGGATAAGGCCAGCCGGGACGCCAGGGTCCGGGCTGCCCTGACAGTAATTTGCTGGCCGAGGACGGCCCGGACACACATTTCAAAAACATCGTAGGTACCGGGCACACGCGTTCCGGCAACACAAAGTCCTGCCTGGATCTCGTTCATTGACCGGAGCTGGTCGAAAATCTCCAGTGGATCGCAATCGATGTCGAACATCCGGCCAGCCTTGCGCTCAATTTGGGCCAGAACCGGCCGCAAGTGTTCCGGCAGGGTAAGACGCAGATGGTTCTCCGGCGGATGGTTGGCAACCCGGATCCAGCCGGTCAATTGTTTTCCTGCCACCGTCTCCTCCCGGACCACTCGCCAGTAGGCACCCCCGCGGACGAGCTCAACACCGTCGATGGCGCGCCCTTCAAGGAAGGTCAGCAAACGATCCCATTGGTAAGGCGGGCGATAGTGCAGATCCCGGGTAATGATTGCAGCGCCTTCACTCTGAAAACCAGCCATAACCGTACCTCCTGCCTCTCATTAGACCACAATCAAGTCCCGCCTTGCCGCCTCTTCTGTACCATATCGGCTCACTCCTTTTCCACTTCCGTTGTCTAATCTCAGTAGATGATGCAATAAAGAAGCTTTCTCCACCGTTATTAAAGGTGAGAGAGTTTTGACGGGACAAAACAGGCCACTCAACAGAATCCCGGACGGTGCACCGTGCGGGGAGAAAGCGATCATGGAAGACCTGGATAACCAAATCATGAAACTGGCCAGTGGCGAAACGGGCGCACTGGAAGAACTTTACCGGCGGACCAAGGCTGCTGTCTACGGACTGGCGCTTTCCATCGTCAGGCATCCCCAGGACGCCGAAGATGTTATGCAGGACACTTATCTGCGGGTTCACCAGGGAGCCGTCCGCTACAGTTCCAAGGGCAAGCCCATGGCTTGGATTCTCACCATCACAAGGAATTTGGCCCTGGACAAAGTGAGGTCTAAGCCGGCAGGTGACCTGCCCCTGGAAGACGAATGGTTTGCGGACTCCAAATCAGATTTTTCGGAGGCAACCCTGGACAGGCTGGTTCTTGGAACCGCCCTCCGGAAGTTGTCGGAAGAGGAGCGCCAGATCGTCATCCTGCGCAGTGTCGCGCAATTCAAGCATCGCGAGATCGCAAAATTGCTGGGCATCCCCTTGGGCACCGCCCTTTCAAGGTACCATCGCTCCCTGTCAAAACTCCGCGCCATGCTGGAGGAGGAAGGAATATGAAAGAATCAAATCAATTGATTGAGAACAGACTGAAACGCGCGATTGAGTCGTCCGTTCCTGATGTCCTGCCCCAACTCCTCGAACAAATTGAACAGGAAGAGGAGTTCCGAAGAATGGATACGAGCAGTGAAAACCTTAAGGTCATACCTTTCAAAGAAAGAAAGAACCGTTCTGCGCGCAGGTGGCGGGGTGCGCTGGCATCGGTTGCCGCAGCTGTCATCCTTCTCGTCGGTGCCTGGTTTGCTTACGCCAATTACGCCACCCAGGCTGTCATCGCCTTTGACGTCAATCCCAGCATCGAGCTTTCGGTCAACCGGCAGGAAAAAATCTTACAGGTCAAGCCGCGAAACAGGCAGGGGGAAACCGTCATCGGCGACATGAAGCTGAAGGGGGTTGATCTTGACGTTGCTGTCAATGCCCTGATCGGCGCCATGGTGCGAAACGGTTACATTACGGAAATCAAAAACTCGATTCTGATCACCGTTGACAGCCAAAACACGGAGCAAGGCGACCGGCTTCAAAAGCGCCTTGCGAATGAGGTAAACGAGCTGCTGCACAGCTTCTCGCTGCAAGCCGCTATTTTGAGCCAGACATCGCGGGCAGACGATCACTTCCGGAAATTGGCGGCAGAGTACGGAATTTCCCCCGGCAAGGCTGCCCTGATTGAGCAGCTGGTCAAACATGACCCGACCATTCACTTTGCGGATGTTGCCCGGCTTTCCATCAACGACATTAACCTGCTTATTGACTCCCGCCAGGCCTCCCTTGAGGGGGTAAACGTGGTCGGCAAAGCCAGCCACAAGGAGTACATCGGAGAGAACAGGGCACTGGAGATTGCCCTGGATCACGCAGGTTTAGAAGAAAAAGACATTCAAAAACTGGAGATCGAGCTCGACTACGAAGATGGCCGCATGATTTACGAAGTCGAATTCTGCCAGGGAAGTATCGCCTATGAATACGAGATTGATGCCAGGAGCGGCCTGATCCTCGAATTCAAGTCCAGAAACAAGGCCACAGAGACAAAACCTCCTGCGCAGGCAGGAGACTTTGTCGGCCAGGAAAAGGCGGAGGAGATCGCGCTGGCTCACGCCGGCTTGAACAGAAGCGCGGTGCGAAAACTTGAGACCGAGCTGGAACATAAACAAAACCGCACCATCTACGAAATTGAATTTGAACACGAAAACAGGAAATACGAATACGAAATCGAAGCGGCGACCGGCTTAATCCTGGAGGTCGAAATCGAAATAGTAAAAAAAGGTGACGGTACTGTCAGCCCGCCGACAACTCAAAGGAAGACGCAGAACCAGGGCCAATTCATTGGGGCAGGCCGGGCGGAAGAGATCGCCCTGAGCCATGCAGGACTGACACGGAACCAGGTCCGGAGTGTTGAGATCGAGTTGGAAGACCAACAATCACCGCCTTACTATGAGGTCGAATTCAAATACCAGGGCTACGAGTACGAATACGAGATTCACGCTGAAAGCGGCAGGATCCTGGACTTTGAAAAGGAAATCGATTAGGCAACCCCGTACACCGTAACAAAACAACCGGTCGCACAGGCTGAATTGTCGATAATGGATTCAAGAGAGCACCTTCACCTCTTCGGTTAAGGGCTAAAAGGAGGCTTACCATGGATCTTTGGCTTAAGACATTAAAAACCGAAACACCCCAGGAGGGATTTGAACTGGCGATCACACTGGCCCGCAAGGGCGTCGCCTATACCCAGCCGGATGCGGCAGTCCGCGAGAAGCTTCGCCCCTTCTATTCAGAGAATGCGGACAGCCTGACAGCCGCCTCACAGGTGGTGGCCATCCATTTCCAGACGGTGGCAGCCGCCAACAACTACTGGCAGGGCATTTAAGTCAGCCATTAACCTGGATGACAAGTCCATTCCCGCGGATATGGCCTCCGCGGGAATTTTCTTTCCGGCCAACTTTCCCTCAGAGACTGATTACGTCAAAGCCCTCATTAATGTAAGGCTTCATCCCCGCGTGGCCCTTCATGTCGGACAGGAAGGGCAGACCCGATCCCAGGCATTGTTCATAAACACCCAGGGCTTTGGAGCAGGCCAGACAGATGCCGGCGATCAGGCCCTGGTCCTTGGCTTTCCGATACAGCGGATTGTTCTCCTCTTCCAGCAGGGGAACCAGTTTGACAGAGGCACCCTCGAAAATGAGCCTGACTTCCATGCCCTCCGCTGCCAGGTCCAGCGCATTCATCAGGATATGCAAAAAACACATTTTGTCGCCTGTCATGCCATAAAAGAGTATCTTCTTCATCTTGTCCACCTTGAATAACCTTCCTTTTTCTCAATTCCGTTCCTTGACCAATTCCTCGAAAGCGGTGACAAAGGGCTCGAAGGAAGCCATGCCTTCCAACCATATTTCCTTGCGGGTCAGCTCCAATCCGACCAGCCGGCCGACTTCTTCAACGGTTGAAACGGTCGTGGCGGTCAGCATCTGATCGTATTGGTCCATGAAAGAAGGTCCTTGCTCCTCAGCCTTTTGATAGAGTGCTGAGGCAAAAAGGGCGCCAAAAGCGTATGGGAAATTGTAATAACTGAGTGAAGCCGAGTAGTAGTGCGGCTTGCAGACCCACATGTACGGATGCAGGCTGGCCTCGTCCAGGCCGTCACCGTAGGCTGTCAGTTGCGCTTGCCGCATGATGGCCTGCAGTTCTTCTGACTTCATCACTTCCGACTCGACGCGCTCAAAAACTTCTGACTCGAAGAGGAAACGTGACAGGATGTCACAGATAACCTGGCCGCTGTTCATAAGGAAGCCGTCCAGCAGACCCAGGCGGACTTGCGGGTCCTGGCTGGCTTTCAATTCCTGGAGCAGGAAGTGGGTTTCATTGAAAATGGAGGCTGTTTCAGCGACCGGCATGGAATAGGAGCGGTTGAGCGGCGCGTGGTCCTCGATGCGGGAGCCATGATAAGCGTGCCCCAGCTCATGAGCCAGCGTACTGACCGCGCTGAAAGATCCTTCAAAATTGGTCAGAACCCTGCTTTGGCCGATCACCGCCAGGTTGGAACAAAAGGCGCCTCCCACTTTGTTTTCGCGGGGGAAGAAGTCAATCCATCTGTCCCGGTAGGCCCGGTCGATCAGCTCGGCGATGGGCGGGTGCAGTTTTTTGAAAGACGAAACCAGCAGTTCCCTCGAATCTTCAACGGTATAACCACCGGGCAGCTTGCCCAGAGGGGCGAACATATCAGCCCAGTGCAGACTTTCCTGTCCAAAATAGTTTGCCTTGGCCTTGAAATAGCGGACAAAGATCTCCTTCTTTTCGGTCATGGCTCCGATCATGGCATCCAGGGTTTGCCGGCTCATCTTGCTCTTAAAGAGAGCTTCATCCAGGGGGCTGGCATGACCGCGCCTGCGGCTGAGATAGACGACCTGGCCCTTGATGGCCCCCAGGGCGGCAGCAAGCGGTTTTTCAATCTGGGGATAAAGCGCCAGTTCGGCCTTGTAGGCCTCTTTTCGGACGAGGGGATCCGGATCGTAAGCCAGATTGCGAAGCTCCGTCAGTGTCTTTTCTTTGCCCTCCCAGTCAATCTTGGCTGTCGAGGTCAAATCACGGAAAAGATTGCCCCAGGCGTCGACACCGTTGATATTCAGACGTGCGATCAATTCCTCCAGCTCGGCATCCAGGAGGTAACCGGCTTCCTTTTTGCTTTCAGTAAGGTAAAACCCATATTGCCCGAGGCCTTCCAGGTCCAGGAGCGGATCGACCTCAAGATCCGCCACCAGCCGCTTGAACTTGACATCGAAGCCGGCAAATGCCGCCATGACGCCCCGAACCCTGTTCAGGAGTGCCGTGGTCCGCGAGATACTGGTGTCAGCGGATGAAACAAGTGACAGATAAGAGGCAAGCTGTCTCAGGCTTACACTTACCTTCTCAGCCAGCCTGACAGCGGCCAGCACCTGTCCGGCGGCGTCTGCCTCTCCATCAAATAAGGTCTTGCTCTCCTCAACAAGACCCGCCAGCTTTTCAAAATCCTCCTCAATCCGAGGATCATCCAAACTGTCATAAAGCGCGCTGAGATCCCACCTTCCTGATTCCTGCATCCTTACCTCCCCTTACCGGTCACTCGGACTGGTTGAAATATTTGTAGTAAATGCTGACTTTCCGGCCATGAAGCAGGACTGTTTCCTGCAACTCCCCGTCGGTCAGGTAAAGCAGCTTATTCTCCCTGACAAAAACATCAAAGAGTTTGTCGGCGGCTTCCTGTTCCTCCAAAAATACTTGGGAGGACAGGATCAGTTCCTGCCCCCGGCTTCCTTTCGGGTATTTCCAGAAACATTTGGCTGCCAGCGGTTTTTCTCTTGACACCGTGATATTCAGAAAATAGGTGTCCTCTTTCTCAAACAAGTCATCGATCTCGTCCGAAAGCCTGATTCCGTCATGATTCAGAGATACCAGGTAGCTGTATTCACAAGAGTCTTCGTTGTCGATATCGGTGATGTCATCGACGGTATTGTGCCCGAACAGATCTTCCAGCTGCTCGTAAAAACCGTAGACAGGATCGTAATAAGCCAGGGCTTCCACCCTTGAAGCAGCTGCTCCGTCAGTCCCAGCCATAAGTACCCACCATTTCCACAAATTTCACCTGACCGCGCTTCTCCTCGCTCACCTGCCCCTTCTCGTCTTTGGTAATCAGAAGCAGAACCTGCATGGACGGCGGACCCACCGGGACGACCATGCGGCCATTCGTGCTGAGCTGCCTGATCAATTCAACCGGCCGCTTACCAGCCGCTGCCGTGATCATGATCCTGTCAAAGGGAGCCTTTTCCCGCCAGCCCCCGCTGCCGTCACCGATCTTGAAATGGATATTCCGGTAGCCCAGGGCATCCAGCCTGGTCCGGGCTTTGCGCGACAATTCATCAATCCTCTCGATGGTATAGACTTCCCTGGCAAATTCCGCCAGCAAAGCTGTCTGGTAGCCTGAGCCCGTCCCGATCTCCAGTACAGTGCTGTCTTTTTCAGGGGCCAGAAGCCGTGTCATTTCCAGCACCAGGGATGGCTGTGAAATCGTCTGTCCATGGCCAATTGGCAGGGGGTGGTCATTTTTGGCATAAGCTTTATAGTCACTGTCCAGAAAAAGGGAGCGATCCAGCTTCAAATAGAATTCTTCGAGTGCACGTTCATCCATGGCTGCCTCCCGCCCGGATGACCGGTCAGCGATGCCGGAAGGCAATGAACAGGTAAACCAGGCCGATAAAAATATAGATCTCGGTCACATGCGTAAAATAACAAAGAATGTAGGCTAAACCCAGCAACACATAGGGTATGTTCACTTTTTTCAGGCTCAACACTATGATCCCCCTTTATTATTCAGACCTTTATTTACTCCAAATAAAGTGCCCTGAATGCTTCCATATCGGCCGGCCCCAGACCGAGCCTCGCCCGCGCGTAGTCTTCAAAGACAGGATAAGCCCTGACGGTCTTCAAGGTGGTTTCCAGGTATTCTTCTTTCACCAGTAACATACCGCTTATTTGGTTAATAATCACGGGATCGTCGATCAGGGCGGAGATTTTCCGCACCTCTTTTTCCATTTCTTCCTTGCGATAGGTATTGGAAAGCAAGTAGTGCTCCATGGCATCCTCCATGGAAACGCCCAGGGTCAGAAGAATCATGGTGGCCAGGACTCCCGTGCGATCCTTGCCGGCCGAACAATGAAACAAAACGGGGGTTTCGCCGTTCTCTGCCATTTCTTTCATGATGTCCCCGAATACTTCAGCACTTTCGCCCATCTCCCGGTATACCTTTTTCATGAAACCGCCCAGAAATCGGAGTTCCTCCGGTGAGAAGGGCCGGCTGCCGCCTTGGCGCATCACCTCAAGATCCGATAGATCAAAGCTTGCGATCCGGGGGTTGTTTTCGAAAGAATCCAGGACCGGCCGGTGCTTGTATTGAATACTTTCAGGCAGGGTATAGGCATTGTTCCTGGCCTCGTCACTGGATCGAAGGTCAAATACCAGGGAAATATTCAAGGGGTTCAGGTTTTGGGCAAGCACATCGGTCGGAAAATTCAAATCACCGCTCCGATACAGGAGATTACTTCTCACTTTCAAACCGTCCCTGGTCCTGTAACCACCCAAATCCCTCAGATTGCTGATCTTGCTTATTGGTCTCTTTTCGTTGTTCATCCCGGCTCCTGCTTCAATACCCTTCTGGATAACCTGGCCGGAATACTTACCGGCACAAACACTTACCTGTGATATAAATATTATCATGTATGATCGGTCTTATCGGTTCCTGATACAGAACAACCTTGTTGAGTGCGCGTGTATCGATGTCGAAAGGGAGTGGCCGTATGCAGCGAATAAATCTCAGATCCTATGACCAGGCAAGCCGCTTCATTACACAAGAATGTCTCCGGACATATGCAGAAGAAGACAAAATACGTGTATCGGATCTGGTATTCCGTTTGTTGCAGTCGCCGCATCTCCCCATGCATTGCCCGCAGCATCATTACCTGATACCCGCCGCCATGCTGACAGCAGCCTGCAAGGTTCAGGCCAGATCTTTGGAAAAGCTACGCGATGACTTGATAGAAGCCATGATGCGGGCTAAAAATGTCCTGCCGGCTTTTTGCGGCTTATATGGAAGTTGCGGCACTGCAGTAGGACTTGGTATTTATACCAGCATCCTTTTGGATTCAGATCAGTACTCCACCCATAATTGGGCTTTGTCCAACCGGATCGTGGGACAATGCCTTTTGAAGATTTCAGAAATTGATGGCCCACGCTGTTGCAAGCGCAATTCCTACATCGCGCTTCAAGTCGGTGAAGTGTTCAGTAAAGAGGTGCTGCATCTTGACTTGGGCACGACTGAGCGCATCCAATGTATCTTTCATGAGAGGAACGGTTCCGAATGCAAAAAGCAGGCGTGCCCTTTTTTCCCGCCAACCGAAACCGACTGAACCTTCGGCCAGAGTTGGAGGCAGTTGATGAGATCAAGAAGCCCAAGGAAAAGGAAAACCATGTCAATCCTATTGCTGCTGGTCATGTGCGCAACGCTC
>CAZGCS010000033.1:0-12286 GCA_964524395.1 uncultured Mageeibacillus sp. | reverse complement strand
CCCCTGGTTCCTGTAATGGATGCGTGCTTTAGTACATGCCACCCATGCCCCCGCCTGCCGGCATCGGAGGTTCGGGTTCAGGAATATTGGCAACGACTGCTTCGGTTGTCAACAGAATGGAAGCAATCGAGGCGGCGTTCTGGAGCGCTGACCGCGTCACCTTGGCCGGATCGACGATGCCCGCACCGACCATATCGGTGTATTTCTCCTGCAGAACGTCGAAGCCGACACCCTTGCCTTCGGATTTGACCTTTTCGCAGACGACGCTGCCATCAAAGCCACTGTTTATGGCGATCTGGCGGACAGGCTCCTCCAGGGCACGCAGCACAATGGCCACACCTGTGCGCTCGTCACCTTCCAGATCTTCCAGCAGTTGACCGATGTCATCAAGGACATCAATGAAAGCCGTTCCGCCACCAGGGACAATCCCCTCTTCGACGGCTGCGCGTGTCGCGGACAGAGCGTCTTCGATGCGGAGCTTACGCTCTTTCATTTCGACTTCCGTGGCGGCACCAACCTTGATAACGGCCACGCCGCCTGACAATTTTGCCAGACGCTCCTGAAGTTTTTCGCGGTCAAAATCGGAGGAGGTCTCTTCAATCTGGACGCGGATAGCGCTGATGCGGGCCTGCAAGTCATCGGGATTACCTGCGCCATCAACAATGACCGTGTTGTCCTTGTCGACCTTGATCTGGCGGGCCTGGCCCAGATCGGTAAGCTCAACATCCTTGAGCTCCATGCCCAGGTCGGAGGAAATCACCTTGCCGCCTGTCAGGATGGCGATATCCTGCAGCATCTCTTTCCTGCGGTCGCCAAAGCCGGGCGCTTTGACCGCCGCACACTGGAAGGTACCGCGGAGTTTATTGAGAATCAGTGTGGAGAGGGCTTCGCCTTCGACATCTTCGGCGATAATGAGAAGGCGCTTGCCGTTTTGGACAATCTTCTCCAACAAGGGCAGCAAGTCCTGAATATTGGAGATTTTCTTGTCGGTAATCAGGATGTAGGGCTCATCAAAGACCACTTCCATCTTGGTGGCATCGGTGACCATGTAAGCGGAGATATAACCGCGGTCAAACTGCATGCCTTCGACGATTTCCAGTTCAGTGCCCATGGTCTGGGATTCTTCAACTGTGATGACACCGTCATTGGAGACGGACTCCATGGCGTTGGCGATCTCCATGCCGATGGCTTCGTCGTTGGCTGAAATCGCCGCGACACGTGAGATATCATTTTTTCCCTCAATGGCCTTGCTGTTGCGGCCGATGGCTTCGACGGCTTTCTCAACAGCCTTGTCAATGCCGCGTTTGAGGATGATGGGGTTGGCGCCGGCGGCTACATTGCGAAGACCTTCGCGGATGATGGCCTGAGCCAGCAGGGTTGCGGTGGTGGTGCCGTCTCCGGCGACGTCATTGGTTTTGGTCGCAACTTCCTTGACCAGTTGTGCACCCATATTTTCAAAACGGTCTTCCAGTTCAATCTCGCGTGCGATGGTGACGCCATCGTTGGTGACAACCGGAGAGCCATACGTTTTGTCGAGGACGACGTTTCGGCCCTTGGGACCCAAGGTGATGCGAACCGTGTCTGCCAGCTTGTTGACACCGGTTTCCAGTGATTTGCGGGCATCTTCCGCGTATTTCAATTCTTTTGCCATTTTTGTAACTCCTTTTTACCTAATGAATCAGTCGACAATGGCGAGAATGTCGCTCTGCCGCAGGATGGTATATTCAACGTCGTCAATCTTGACTTCTGTACCCGCATACTTGCTGATCAGGACGCGATCGCCGACTTCAACTTCCATGATCACGTCTTTGCCGTCGACAACTCCCCCCGGGCCGACTGCCATGATCTCAACGATCTGCGGTTTTTCCTTGGCAGATCCGGGGAGCACGATGCCGCCCTTGGTCGTTTCTTCTGCTTCAAGTCTCTTGATGACTACGCGGTCACCCAATGGTTTGATGTTCATGTTCTTACCTCCATACCGGTTTATTATTGACGGAAGTTGGCACTCGTTCTTGTCGAGTGCCAGCCAAGTAACAATATAAGCAGAGCCACCTTTTTTGTCAACTGCCCTGATTTAAAAGATCGTGTCCAAAAGTGAACGGAAGATGTCTTTTTCAGAAAGAAGAGCCAGAATACGTGAGTTTTCAGTGAAACCACGGACCAGCGGACTGGTCAGGCTGAAAGAAATCAGTACCATGACCAGAAGCCAGATGGTGAAGACACCCCAGACCAGACCAAGCAGAAAACCACCTGTCTTATTGAGCCAGCCGACAACCGGAATTCCGTTTAGAACAGGGGTCAGCAAGCGGGCCACAAGCCCCAGAGCGACGCGCACAATCAGGAAAATGACAACCAGGGCCAAGGCTCCCAGGACCAGCTGCCAAATGGAATGGACGGTCGAGTCAAGGACGGAATTGCCTGTGGGATCCGGACTTTGCAAGAGCCGCCTTGTCCAGTTTTCAGGCATTCCCAGGTTTTCCAGCACAGCCGGGAGACCCGGGGAAGAGATCCCTGCCCCCTCATGAACCAGATCGGAAACATCTTTCATGGAACTCCGTAAAAGCCCCAGATTGAGTAACCAGCCGGAGACGGGCCGTACCAAAAGAAACGCAATGGCAATCGAGACAAGGGAGCTTATAAAACCGACCGCAGTCAGGAGCAAGCCGCGCCGATGTCCGATCCAGACAAAAAGAGCGACCACAATGAGCGCGGAAATGTCAAATCTCATAATCAACCCCATCTTTCTGTAATCTTGCTCCGGGCGCCACACAGCCCGCAACACCCGCATTATCTCACAGTCGTCCGTCTTTTGGTAGTTGCCTTCCCTATGCTAAAATCATGCCCAAAGGAGGCGACATGCAGAGTAATCACATTCCGGTTCACAAGCTGATCCTGCTATACATCGCGAAAGAGGCCCCGGGCATCCGCCGCTCGCACCTGCGTGATGCGGCACTGGCTACCTTATCCATGGATTATCTGGACATGGTAGGCGCTTTGGAGGAACTGACCACATCAGGCCTTCTGCGGGTAGCAGCCCGTGAGGAGGATTCTTTGCTGGATGCGGAGGACCGGGAGATTGAGTGTTGCAACCTGACGAAAAAGGGTCATGATACGCTTGCCGCCCTCGAGAAGCAGATTCCTGTTTCAACAAGGCGCTTCCTTTCCTCCCATCTCGACGAAACGCGGGCGGAAAGAAGGGCAGCCGATACGCTCACCTCTGTCATCGAGCCAACAGGTGACGGCCGTTACCGCCTGACCTGCCGCCAGCTCGACGGGGCAGAGAAAGGTTTTTCCTTTTCCGTCCTCCTGCCCACCGAGGCCATGGCCCGCAAGGCTGCCATCACCTGGCGGGAACATTCTGCCTCTGTCTTTGCCGCCTTGGTCCAATCACTCCTGGAAGAGGACAAAAAAATGCCTTGACGGGATGGCTTCCTGCCAAGGCATCTGTTCCGCATTTTACGAATTCAATTGCTCAGAGGACTTCCTGATCCGGCAGGGCCTTCATGCGTGTTGCCAGCTCAAGCGCGTAAGCTTTGATGGCCTCCTCGTCCTCCTTGGTCGGCAGGCCGCGCACAAGAAGCGGTTCAAGCCGCTGAGCCTTATGGTTGCCCAACAAACCTTCGAGCTGCTTGACCATCTGCGAGCCCCAGCCGTAGGAGCCTGCGATCCCGATCAACTTGACAGGCGGGTTGATGCCGCCGATCAGCATGGTCATGGCCGCGACAAGCGGGTGGGCCCCACCCAGAACAGCCGGGGATGCCAGGATCAGGGCACCGGCAAAAACAGTCTCGGTCAGCACCATGCCAATGGGAACCCGCAGGTCATGCCTGGCGTTGCCCAGGTCGACCAGCTTAACCCCGACACCTTCTTCACGGAGGGTCTTGGCCAGCAGCCGGACCATTTTACCCGTGCTGCCGTGCATGGAAACATAGGCAATCAGGACATCCCGCGTCGTCTTGTCGGAAACCATGCGCTCGTATTCGGACAGGATGGTATCCGGCTCGAACCAGACGGGGCCGTGAGCCGCGCAAATAATGGCCGGATCCAGGGCTCTGACCTTCTCTACGTAGCCTTTGACATGCGACCTGAAGGGCATCATGATCTCAGCAAAATAGGTTCGGGACTGCTCAATGCGAACCGCCTCATCCGGCCTGCCGGGAATATCCGGTGAATAGTGGCTTCCGAAAAGATCTGAAGGAAAGAGCACACGCTCTTCTGCCATCCAGAACATGGTGTTGTCGGGCCAGTGGGCGAAGGGGATGGGCAGGCATTCCAGGGTTACACCTCCCAGGTCAATCTTGTCACCTTCTTTGACAAGCATCACGTCTTCCAGGGAAACATGCAAGAGAACTCCCAGGAACTCCGCCACCTTGGCGCCCGCCACAATTTTCGCCTCCGGATAGCGGTCGAGCAGAATGCGGACCGCGCCCGCATGATCCTGTTCGGCATGCAGTGAAAAGATGTAGTCCAGCTTACTGACTCCCATCTCCTGCAGGTTAAGCAGGAGCTGGTCGGCCGTATTTTCCTGAACCGGGTCGATCAGCGCCGTCTTTTCATCCCCCCTGACAAGAAAACTGTTGTAGGTTGTCCCATAAGGTGTCGGCATCAGGCAATCGAAGAATTGCAGGCCGGGATCCATTGAGCCGACCTGGGTCACCCGTTCCGTTATTTTTTGTAAGGTCATCACACACTCCTATTCCCGGTACTCCCTTTCAGTACCGCACATCATTGACCGGATGCCGGCCGTCCGTTTACAAAAGCCGGGGGGGGCCCGTGGGGCGGCTCCCCGTCAGTCAATTTTCCTGAAAATCAATCCTCGAGCGGTGAAAAATCTTCTTTCGGCACACCGCAGACAGGGCAAACCCAGTCTTCCGGCAAGTCCTCGAAGGAAACACCGGGCTCAATACCCCCGTCCGGGTCACCCAACTCGGGATCGTAGACATAGCCGCATACATCGCAAACATATTTCTGCATAATCAACCTCATTTCAGCCAAAACGCCCGCAACAAACTGCTGACTGCCTTTCAGCCATTATTTGGGACATTATACACGACATTTTTTTGAATTGGCTGTACCTAAAGCGAAAATTCGAAAGAAGCGCCGTCCAGTAAAACCTCATCACCTTCTTCGACACCCGCGTCCAGCAAAGCAGCCTGGATACCGCTTTCAATGATGCGTCTCTGGAAATGACGGAAGGACTCCGTATCGGAAAAATTGGTTGACTGCATCAATTCCCGGATGTAGGGTCCCTCGACCGCCGTGATTCCTTTTTGCCTCTTGATCTCGAAATCGTATTTCTTATCGAAGCGATAGATTTTTCGTTGTTCGACTTCCTGGAGTTCGGGCAGAGGCAGGGTCAGGACCACGGCTGCCAAAGCCTTGATAAAATCCTGCACGCCGTCGGTTGTGGCGGCCGACAGGGCGAAGACACGGTAGCCATGCCGCTCAATCCTGTCTTTGAGCTCCTCCACTTCTTCCCGGCTTACCAGATCAATTTTATTGATCACCACCCACATGGGCAGCCGGCCGGTCAGGTTCTTGTATTTTTCCAGCTCTTTGTTAAGCATATGAAAGCGTTCAAGCGGATCGATCCCGTCAAAGGAAGAGGCGTCCAGAACATGGATGAGGATGCGGGCACGCTCGATATGGCGCAAAAAGTCATGCCCCATGCCTGCCCCTTCAGCGGCTCCCTCAATCAGGCCGGGAACATCAACCAGGACGAAGCGGGCGCCGCCGACTTCCACAAGACCCAGGATCGGCTGCAAAGTCGTAAAGGGGTAGGAGGCGATTTTGGGTTTGGCTGCTGAGACGACCGAAAGGAGGGTGGATTTTCCCGCATTGGGGAAACCGACCAGGGCCGCGTCCGCCAGCAGACGAAGCTCCAGACCAAGACGCAGGGTCTCGCCTGTCCTCCCGGCGGTCGCAAAACGCGGGGCCTGGCGTACCGCGTTGGCAAAATTCATATTGCCGCGGCCACCGGCACCCCCCCGGGCGACGACGACCTCATCGCCATCGTCCCGAAGATCGGCGATCAGGCCGCGCGTTTCGGCGTGCAGGATCAAGGTTCCGGGCGGAACTTTCAACACCAGGTCGGAGCCGCTGGCCCCAGTCATCTTGCTGCCCTTGCCCGCCTCCCCGTCCCCGGCCGAAAAATGATGTTTGAACCGGTAATCCTGCAGAGTGTTGAGGTTGCGGTCAGCCCGGATAATGACGTGGCCGCCCCTGCCCCCGTTGCCGCCGTCAGGGCCGCCGTTGGGAATGTATTTTTCACGCCGGAATGAAACAGCGCCGTTGCCGCCGTTGCCCGACCGGATCTCGATTGTCGCGTGATCGTAAAACATGGTCCTAAACGAAGAGCGGCTTGCGCCGCTCCCCTGCTTATGACTCTACCGGGTAGACGCTGGCCTGCTTACGCTTTCGCGAAATGCGCTCGTAGCGCACCAGTCCGTCCACTTTGGCGAAGAGGGTGTCATCCTTGCCGATGCCGACATTGATGCCCGGGTGGATCTTGGTTCCGCGCTGGCGGTAAATAATGCTGCCTGCTGTGCAGAACTGGCCATCCGAAAGCTTGGCACCCAAACGCTTTGACTTGGAGTCACGCCCGTTGCGCGTGCTGCCCATGCCCATCTTGTGGGCCAGAAGCTGAAGATTAACTTTAATCATGGTTTCCCCCTTTATTGTCCGTCAATGTTTGATCGATGACGGTCACATAACGTGACCCGTAGCTCTGCTCGATCTGCAGGCAACCGATCCTGGCTGATGCCATCAGTGTGGCGACGGCGACTGCCTTATCCACCTGCTCCGGGTAGTCGACCTGACAGCTGATTTTACCCGGTTCCAATGAATACGAGGGCTCGATGCCCGCAATTTCCTGTAAACTGCCGATCGCGGTCTGGGCGATGGCCGATATGCCTGCACAGATCGTATCCGGCCAAGGCCTCCAGGCTCTGGCGTGACCTTCCATCCGAAAGGAAACGATCCGTCCCTTCCGGTCATGGCAAAAGGCCGCCCGAATCATGTCAACCCTGGATCGATTTGATCAAGACACGCGTGTAGGGCTGTCTGTGCCCCTGCTTGCGGCGGTAGCCCTTCTTGGCCTTGTATTTGAACACGACAATTTTCTTGCCGCGCCCGTGCTTGACAATCTCGCCCGTGACAGTGGCACCTTCCAGTACTGGTGTGCCGACACGGAGCAGACCGCTCTCGGAAATGGCCAGAACCTGGTCAAAAGTTACCAGATCCTCCGGCTCCCCTTCGATGGTCTCGATAAAGATTTCGTCGCCCTCCGCGACACGGTACTGCTTGCCGCCTGTCCTGATGATGGCGTAGCTCATATGCGGTTTCTCCTTTTTCAAGTCTCGCCCAGCCAGGGTTGCCGCCTTCACGCAACATTAAAAAACCCCGCCGGAGCGGTCGCCGGAACATGATACGACAGGAAGGGCCCGGATGTCAAACAGTCAGGCCATCTCCTCCTCCAGGTCAAAATAGCGCTGATAAAGGTCATCCAGCTCTTCCAGGAGGACAGCATAGCCTTCATAATCCTCCGCCCCGTGCCGGGAGGCATCTTCCTCTTCAAAGAGACGGCATGCCCGCTCACGGCTTTCGATATCTTTTTTAACCTGGCTCAGTGCCTGGCGCTGCCCGGCCCGCAACTTTCTCAAATCGGCCGCGCCAACAGACGCCTCTGTTGTCTTTTCCAGGATCGTCAAGCTTGCTTCCTCTTCCAGAGAACGGTGTTGGCGGTACCAGGATTCATAATTGTCAAAGGGCAGGACATCCGTGCCCACAAAACCAAGAATCGAACCGGCTGTCTTGCGGATAAAGTAACGGTCGTGACTGACCACCAGAACCGCGCCGGAAAATTCAGCCAGGGCCTCCTCCAGCAGTTGCCTCGACTCAATATCCAGATGGTTGGTCGGTTCGTCCAGAACCAGAAGATCAGGTTTTTCCTCAAGCAGGGAGCAGAGGTGCAGGCGATGGCGTTCACCGCCCGAGAGTGCGCTCAGACGCTTGACCATGGCCTCGTCTCGAAAGCCGAAGCGGGCCAGCCGGGCCCTGATTCGCGTCTCAGTGGATGGAAAAGATTGAGCCAGGTACCGGTAGACCGTCTGTGTCTCATCGTCAAAGGAAACGCTTTGCCCCATGCAGGCGATGACGGGATCACCGTACAGGCTGATCCGGCCTGAATCAGCCGGGATGCGGCCCATCAGAATATGGAGCAGGGTCGTCTTGCCGCAGCCATTGGGTCCGAGGAGAGCCAGCCTGTCCGAGGCGCGGACGTTAAAGGACAAGCCCTTAAAAAGCGGCCGCTCAAAGGCCATGGAAAGATCCTCCGCTCTGATCAGCAAGCGGTCACGATCTTTTTTCGTGTCGGCCGGCAGGAAGGAAAAGGTCATGTGCCGCTCCGGATTGACCTGGCTCTGCATCCGGCCCATCTGCTCTTTCAGCTTTTCAACCACTTTCTCGCGGGAGTGATAGGACTTCATCTTACGGTGGGACAGCATGGTCTGGGTGACAGACTCCTGGCGTTTGATCTCATCAGCCAGACGATCCATGGTAAGGCTGAGCAGGGCCTGGCGCTCCCGTTTTGCTTCCATGGCGTGGGAATAATTACCGTGGTAAGTATAAAGACGCTTGTTTTCCAACTCAAATATCCTGCCGCAGACATGATCCAGAAACCAGCGGTCATGTGAGATGACAATCAAAGCCGCCTGCCTGGACAGCAAGTACTGCTGCAGCCAGTCCAGGCCATCGTAATCGAGGTGGTTGGTGGGTTCATCAAGCAGGAGCAGGTCGCCCGGCTCAAGAAGAAGGCGGCCCAGTGAAACCCGCATCTGCTCGCCGCCCGAAAGCGTGTGACAGGCCTGATTCATCTGCTTTTCGGTCAAACCCAGGCCTGCCAGGTTCCTGGCCAGGCGCGCCCGGTAGTCGTAGGCACCCTCATCTTCCAGGGCCTGCTGCAAACGGCTGAACTCGGCAATCAGCCGGTCCAGCGCCGGCCCGGCTGCCGCGCTCATCTTTTCCTGCAGGACACGCATTTGCTCCTCCATGCGGACAAAGCGTGGATTTTCCAGGATGGACAGGCCTTGGTGATCATAGGCCAATGGACGCTGATCAAGCATGGAAACGACCACCGAATCAGACCGGTAGATGGTTCCCGAATCAGGCTTAAGTCTGCCCGCGATCAGATTGAGCAGCGTTGTTTTGCCTGTGCCATTTTGACCGATCAGGCCGATCTTGTCAGTAGAATCAATGGCAAAGGTAAGGCCGGACAAAATCTCCCGTCCCAAAAACCCTTTGACAAGCTGATCTGCTTGAACAATGCTCACAATCAACCCCCTTTGGACCTCCGCCATTTTAGCACGAGCCTTGCAGATCGTGCTAAACTGAATTTCATGAACGAGCGAGCTGAACACCTCTGCCCGGTGAACGTTCCCGGCGCCATTCCTTCTTTTGATGACAAGACGGTGGTCAAGGTATCCCCGGAAGTTTTCGAGTCGGTTACCGGCAGCAAACCGGCCGATTACGAGACGATTGCCTCTTTCATCGCACCCGGCAAACGGATCTTTTTCGTCGGGATCGGCGGCATCAGCATGTGTGGTCTGGCGGAGCTGGCCCATTACGAGGGTGCTGTTTGCGCCGGCTCCGACCCCAACCCCAACGCCCGGACAGCCTATCTCAAGAAAATGGGCCTGACGGTGTTCGATTACCATGACTGCTCACACATCGACCTCATGGCACCGGATCTGGTCGTCTACTCCAAGGCGGTCTTCGATGACAACCCCGAACGCCGGCGCGCGTCAGAACGTGGTATCCCCTCTGTCGAACGCGCTGTCTTTTTAGGAGCAGTCAACCGTCTCTTCCGACAGGTGGTCAATGTCAGCGGAACCAATGGAAAATCGACCTGCACGGCCATGTGCGCCCTCATGCTTCTCGAGGCTGGCCTGGACCCCACGGTTCACCTGGGAGCCGAACTGATCGACTTCCAAACGACGGTGCGTCTCTCACAAAACAGGACAAGGGAGTTTTTACTTTCGGAGGCTTGTGAATTCAAACGCGGTTTCTTTCACTATCAGGGAACAGCGACACTGATTCTGAATCTGGTTCACGACCACATTGACAGCTACCGGACCCATGACCATCTCATCCACGCTTTCGCCCAGTTCGCTGCCATCCAGCCCCAAGGCTCCCTGCTCATCCTTCCGGCTTATGAACCCAATATCGGAAAAATGCTTTCCCGTATTGACGATCTGCACCCCGGCCACCTGGACCATCTGTCTCTCGTCTGGTTCGGCTCAGCTTCCGACCGGACAGCCTGTGGCAAAAAACCGGACTACTGTTACGACGGGCTCCGGTACAACGATCAGGGGGAACCCCGTTTTGAGCTCTATAAGGGAGACCGTTTCCTGACTGAACTGTCGCTTGCCGTACCAGGTGAATTCAACGTCCAGAATGCCATGGGTGCCGTGGCCATCGCTGATCTGGCCGGGGCGGGCCCGGCGGCCATCCAAAAAGCCCTCCGTGCCTTTCGCGGAGCCGAGGGGCGCTTCACCCGCGCCGGCCAATACAAGGGCGCACAGGTCATCATCGACTACGCCCACCACCCCTCGGCTGTCCGTCTTACTATTGAGGCCGCGCGGCGGATTGCGGCCAGGCGCCTCTTGATCTGCTTCCAGCCCCTGACACACAGCAGAGTCAGAGGCTTCTTCCATGAGTTCGTCGATTCCTTGCTGGACGTGGACCCCCTCATGCTGACTGAGATTTATGACGACCGCGAAACCGACCGGTCCATCAGCTCAAAAGACATCAGCGACCGCATCAACCAGCTGGGCGGTCACGCGCAATTCTTTCCGACCAATGAGGCGCTGGAGGCGCATCTGCGGAAAATCGTCGGACCTGGTGATGTCGTATTAATCATGGGGGTTGACCTGCGAAATGTCGGCGACCGCCTGACCGGCCGGACCGATCATATGAAAGCGGTTCCTTGACAATCGCCCGCATCTGCGGGCGATCCTTATCACAACAATCAAGCGGATTCTATTCCGATTCTGTTTCAACCTCGGCAACTGGAACAGCGACTTCGCCGGGCGCCACGGAGACATCTTGGGCACCTTCGCCGGGAAGCGGTTTGGGGTCGGTCGCAAATTCCTGATAGATGGCCTCGAACTCCGCTGATTCAACCTTCTCCTTGTCGAGAAGCCGGGAGGCCAGTTCATCGAGCAGGGTGCGATTGTTGGCCAGAATCTGCTTGGCATCGGCATAGGCCTGGTCAAGAATTCCTGCGATCTCCTCATCAATGGCGGCCTGCAGTGCCTCGCTGTGATTTCTCACGTGGCCGTAATCGCGACCGATGAATACTTCCTCCTCATCGCCCGTCACCACATTGCCCAACCTGCCGCTCATGCCGTACTTGGTCACCATGGCCCGGGCGATCCGGTTCACTTCCTTCAAGTCGGCGCCCGCACCGGTGCTGATTTCCTCAAAAACCAGGGCTTCAGCTGCCCGGCCACCCAGGGCCATCTTGATCTCTGCGGTCAGCTGCGTCCTGGTCTTGAAATAGATATCCTCACTGGGCTTGAAGGCTGTATAGCCTCCGGCCCCTCCGGCGGGGATAATGGAAACCCGCTCGACCCGGTCGGTCGTCGATACTTCCCGGAGCACAATGGCGTGGCCTGATTCATGGTAGGCAGTCAATTTTTTCTCTTCTGGATTGATCACACGGCTCTTTTTCTCCGGCCCGATGGTGACCTTGAAAACAGCCTCCGCGATGTCAGAGTAGTGTACCTTCTCATCGTTGCGCCTGGCCGCCAGAAGCGCTGCCTCGTTGAGCAGGTTGGCCAGATCGGCGCCAGTGAAGCCTGGCGTGATTTTAGCAATTTCACCCAGATCGACATCATCAGCCAGGGGTTTGTCCTTGGCATGGACGTGGAGGATGGCCTCGCGTCCCTTCAGGTCAGGCCGCATCACGACGATGCGGCGGTCAAAACGGCCGGGACGCAAGAGGGCGTTGTCCAGAATATCGGGCCGGTTGGTTGCGGCCAGGATAATGACACCCTCATTGGGTCCGAAACCGTCCATCTCAACCAGAAGCTGGTTCAGGGTCTGTTCGCGTTCGTCATGGCCACCCCCGAGACCTGCGCCGCGATGACGTCCCACCGCATCGATCTCATCAATGAAGACAATACAGGGTGCCTTCTTTTTGGCGTTAAGGAAAAGATTGCGCACCCGCGAAGCGCCGACACCGACGAACATTTCAACAAAGTCGGATCCGCTGATGGAGAAAAAA
>CAZGCS010000032.1:0-12747 GCA_964524395.1 uncultured Mageeibacillus sp. | reverse complement strand
CGGGCCGGGGACCTCACACTTGATGCTCCGTTACCGTGACTTGCGCCCGGAGCGCTGCCCGTGATAGAATACGCCTTGTTCAGCGAACCGATAGCAAGGCAGGAGGAAACAAGCGTGCCTAATCTTAAATCATCCATCAAGCGTGTGCGGTCATCCCAGGCGAAAGCCGCCGCCAACAAGAGCCGGAAGAGCGAGCTGCGGACCCTGGTCAAGAAGGCGATCGCCGCCAGGGAGCAAGGGCTTCCTGAGGCGAATGAGCTGGCCCGTACCGCCCAGGCCAAGATCGACCGTGCGGTTGCCGACGGCCTGATTGCGAAGAATACCGCTGCCAGGCGCAAATCCCGCATCGCGCGCGTTCAGCCGCTCGACGCTTAACGATTTTCACCGGAACCATGCTTGAAACGGCAGTGATCCTGCCGTTTTTTCAGGTTTGTAGGATATAATCAGGCCATGGAAAAAGAACAGAAAAGCAGCAGAAGATTACTGGTTTCCGTTGCAGGTATGCTCACAGGGCTGATCCTTGCCGCCGCGGCTTTCGCCTTCGGTTACCTTTATTTTGTGATTGGCTTGCGTGATTTTGACCGGATCGGTGACATTGAAATCGAGAAGGATCTGACCGCCATTGACGCCCCCTCGAACATGAAGGCGGGGATGGATATTCCGGTTTTGCAGGATAAGGACATCACCACTATTCTCATCATCGGATCGGATACCAGGGACCCCAATGCGCACGGCCGGTCAGACGCCATGATGCTGCTGACCATCAACAAGAAGACGAAGTCCCTGCACCTGACCTCCCTGATGCGCGCCATTTATGTCAGCATCCCGGACGATCCGGATCCGGCGTACAGGAAGAACTATTCTTCCAAATACATGCTGAACGCGGCCCATACCTGGGGTGGCCCCAGGCTCCTGATGAAGACCATCCAGCGCAACTTCCGGGTGGATGTGTCCCGGTACATCGCCACCGATTTTTCGGGCTTCACTCAGGCCATTGACAAGGTGGGCGGCGTGACCATCGAGTTGACATCAGCGGAGGCTTCCTACTTGAATGACCTGGGCGCCGGCCCCCTCCAGACAGGGCCACAAACACTGAACGGCAACGCCGCTCTTCACTACTCCAGGATCCGGAAACTC
Organism: uncultured Mageeibacillus sp.; assembly: GCA_964524395.1. Lineage (GTDB taxonomy): Bacteria > Bacillota > Clostridia > Saccharofermentanales > DTU023 > UBA4923. The sequence continues at coordinate 11,610 of CAZGCS010000032.1, read as the reverse complement.
GATTCCGATTTCAAGCGGATGGAACGCCAGCGCAAAGTCATCATGGCGCTTTTTACCAAGATGAAGGGATCCAACCCCGCCAAATTGACAGAGACAGTCGAGGCCTTGATGCCGGAGATCAAGACCAACCTGACCGACAGCGAGATGATGGGCATGGTCATGAATTTCGGCAGCTACAGCAGCTATTCCTTTGATCAGTTGATGCTGCCGCTCGAGACATATGAAGCCAAAACCTATGTCAACGGGATGGAAATGTACGACATCGATTGGGTGAAGAATATCAAGGCTCTGCACGCCTTTATGGAGAGCTGAGCATTGGCGGCCGCACCGGCCGGATCCCGCGGGACAAGACATCGGAGGTGTTGAGGTGATCATTCTGGGCATTGACCCGGGTTACGCCATCACAGGATTCGGAGTCATTCTTTATGAAAATAAACGTCTCAGGGTGATCGATTACGGTGTCATCAGGACCGGGGCCGACATCCCTTTTCCCGAGAGATTGCTGGCCATTGACCAGGCCCTGGCCGAGTTGAGCGACCTGCACCGGCCCGATTGTTTCGTGGTCGAGGAATTATTTTTCAGCCGCAATACGACGACTGCCATCGGCACGGCGCAGGCGCGCGGCGTCGCGGTTGTCGCGGCCGCACGTGCGGGCCTTCCCGTCTATGAATACACGCCTGTCCAGGTCAAGGTCGCGGTGACCGGCTATGGCAAGGCGGAAAAAAAGCAAATCCAGGAGATGGTCCGGGTTCTTCTCAATCTGAAAAAGATGCCAAAACCGGATGACGCGGCCGACGCGCTGGCAGTCGCCATCTGCCACGCGCACTCGGGCAACCGGGACAGCAACCTGGCGGTCGGCGGATACCAGTAGTAAAGGAGTGGTTCATGATTGCCAGCATTACCGGACAGATCGTTAAAAAAACAGAGGAATTCATCATCCTGGAACAGGGCGGGATCGGTTTTCAGATCGAAATGGCCCCGGGACTGATCGCCTCACTCCCTCTGCCGGGACAGACAGTGACTATCCACACCCACCTGCATGTCCGGGAGAATGAGATGGGCTTGTTCGGCTTCTCCAATGAGGAGGAAAAGAAGCTCTTCATCCTGGTCCAGACCGTGAGCGGTGTCGGGCCCAAACTGGCTTTACAGGTCGTGGGAACCTTGTCGCCGGATGCTTTTGCCCTGGCCATCCTGCAAAATGATGTCGATCGCCTGACCCGGGTCAAGGGAATTGGGAAAAAAGGCGCGGCGCGCATGATCCTGGAGCTGACGGATAAGTTGAAAAAGTCCGGGGTGGAGGTGCCGCAGGCAGCGCATCTGCATGGTTCAGCCCCCGTGTCCGCCGCTGCCGGCACCACAGGGGAAACAGCTGCCGCCTTGATGGTGCTCGGTTACAGCAAGGAGGAGGCCCTGGATGCCGTCAGGCGGGCTGTGCCCGTGGATACCGACACGGTCGAGAGTCTTTTGCGCCGGGCACTGTCGCAGATGGCCCTGGTCTAGCGCCCCGGTCCTCATCTTTGGTATTCTGAAATGGAAGGTGGGTGAGACTTGTGTTTGAATTTCAAAGCACCATGCCGGAAGAGTACGAAGACCGCTTCGACGAGGAGCGGGTTTTGTCGCGCAAGGCGCTGGGCGACGAGACGGATGAACCCCAGCTGCGGCCACGCCGCTGGGTTGACTATTTCGGCCAGGAAAAAGTCAAGGCCAATCTGGCCATCGCCATTGAAGCCGCCAAAGCACGGGGGGAATCCCTGGACCACATCCTGCTTTACGGTCCGCCCGGACTGGGCAAAACGACCCTGGCGGGCATCATCGCCCACGAGCTCGGTGTTGAGATGCGCATCACCTCGGGACCGGCCATTGAACGGCAGGGCGACCTGGCAGCCATCCTGACCAACCTGCAGGAGCATGATGTCCTTTTTATCGACGAAATCCACCGCCTTAACCGGACGGTGGAAGAAGTTCTTTATCCCGCCATGGAGGATTACGCGCTCGATATCCTGATCGGCAAGGGGCCGTCCGCCCGGTCGATCCGGCTGGATTTGCCCCGTTTTACCCTGATCGGGGCCACCACGCGGGCGGGTCTTCTGACCTCCCCGCTGCGCGACCGCTTCGGCATGATCCACCGCCTGGACCTCTACGCGCCTGGCGAGATTTCCCAAATCCTTTACCGCTACGCCGCTCTCCTGGGTGTCGGAATTGACCAGGATGGCCTGCGCCAGCTGTCAACCCGGTGCCGCGGAACCCCCCGCGTCGCGATCAGGCTCTTGCGCCGCATGCGCGATTACGCCCAGGTCAAGGGCGACAACATGGTCAACCGTGAGATCTGTGAGATGGGCCTGGCGGCCCTGGAGATTGATTCCACCGGCCTGGACGGGAACGACCGGCTGATCATGCGCGTCATGGCCGAAATGTACGACGGCGGACCGGTCGGGCTGGACACCCTGGCTGCGTCGACGGGCGAGGATCCGGTGACCATCGAGGACATTTACGAACCTTACCTGATGCAAATCGGGTTCATTGCCAAGACACCGCGCGGCAGGATATTGACCCGGGGCGGCTTTGACCACCTGGGCCTTCCCTTCATCGAGCGCAATGCCAGAAACGCCGGTGATGCCGGCCAGGTTTCCCTGCAGGAAATCCTGGAATCCGGGCAGGGGAACTAGTCCTTATTTCATGAATACCGATCCTGACTTTAAGAAGCTTCTGCTTCACATCTGTTGCGGCCCCTGTGCCATGTGGCCGCTGGAGCGCCTCCTGGAGGAAGGCGTCGACGTGTCGCTCCTGTATTTCAACCCCAACATCCACCCCGCGGTTGAATGGGAGCGCCGCCTGGACAACGCCATCCGGGTCGCGGATCATTACAGGGTCCCCCTGATTGTCCGGGGAACCTCCCGGGAAGAGGAGTGGCGCCGGCGGGCCGGTGAGGGAGATGACCGGTGCGGTTACTGCTACCGGGTCAGGTTCTCTTATGTCGCCGGGGAAGCCAGGGAGCGGGGCTTTGACGCCATCAGCTCCAGCCTGCTGGTCAGCCCTTATCAACACCGTGACCGGATGCTGGGGGAGGGCAGGCTGGCTGCTGCCGCCGGCAAGGTCGTTTTTCTGCCCTACGACTGGCGGGACGGCTACCGCCGGGGGCAGGCCATGGCGCGCGATCTGGGTCTTTACAGGCAAAAATACTGTGGCTGCGTGATCTCGCTTGAGGAATCAGCCTTTCGCGAATCGATCACAAAAGACCATCAGGAGCTGGTCCGTAGCCGCGAAGGATCGGCCGGCCTGACATAAAGTGTTTTGTATTCCTGGTAGCTGACATTTCCGGGTCTGGTACCCGGAATTTTTTTGACATGGCGGACGGGGCAGTAGTCAACCTCAATGGCAGCGCCTGCCCTGCCGGCGCCAGAATACCAGGCCGCGATGGCAGCTGCCTCCTCGATGGCCAGGGGAGTGATCCCGCGGCCGTCCGCTGACAGGATGACGTGGGAGCCGGCCCTGTCCCTGGCGTGAAACCACAGATCGTCGCGGCCGGCTTTCCGGAGGATCCGGTCATTTTGCAGGTTGTTGCGGCCACTGGTGATCAGGAAGCCGTCGGTGGAGCGAAAAAGCCGGGGTGCCGGCAGGACTTCTCCCTGCTCCGCGGTCTGCCCTGGTTTTTTCCCGGCCTGTCTTGCCGACGCCTGCCGCCTTTTCCTGGATGCCGGCCTGCCGGGCATGCCGTCTGCCGGAGCGGGCTCCTGCCTGCGGATTTTTATCCGGTCGGCGCGACCGCCATACTCCTGCTCAACCGCCAGCAGGTCCTCCTCCGATTCCGCGTAACCGGCAGCCGCCCGCAGGGATTCCAGCCAGGCCAGCTCATCCAGGTCCCTGGACAGGAGGCTGGTCGCCGACTGGAGTTTCCGCTCTTTGCGGCGGGCCTTTTTGAAATAGAGGTTGGCGTTTTCTGCGGCTGTCAGGCGGGCATCCAGAGGACAGAAGACCCGGCTTCCCTCTTGGTGGTAATTGTCCAGGACGATTCCCCCGGATCCCGGGGGGATGGTGTGGATCCAGGCCAGGATCAATTCACCCCTGAGGCGGTCCCCGGCAGCCTCACTGCCTGTGGCCACATCGTCTTCATGGAGCTGCCTTTTTCTTTGTGTCCGCTTGATGTGCTCTTCGATTCTTCTCAGAGTGGCCTGCCGCCTCCGGTTGAAGCGGTCGGTCAGGGTGACCGCCTGACTGCAGTCAGCCACGGCCTGGTAGACTGACTCGTAGGGGGTGCTGTGGCGCAGATGGGTCAGCTTGACCGCGTGGGCGGCGAGGGGCTTGCCCTGGGCGGAGTCGAAATAGACCGCGGGTGAGAAAGAGCCCGCGACAATCTCCTGACAGAGAGTATGCAATGCTTCAGCCACCGCCCGGCGGGAAGGGTTGGCGCCTGCCCGGGCCAGTACCTCCCGGCCGAGCAGGGGCGAGAAGCCGGCCACCTCCTGCGCCAGGCTCCGGTCGGTCAAAGGCCGGTCCGCCAGCCGCTCCAGGATCCCGTCCGCGCCAAGGCGGACCAGGTCGGGGGGAGCCGGCCTGTTCTGGACAGGCGGAGGGAGATAAGGGTGGGCCGGCAGGGTTTCCCTGACCCGGTTGATCCGGTGATCGATGTGCCGCAGCGCCCCCAGGATTACATCCTCCCGGTTGACCAGTACCAGGTTGGCGGTCCGGGGCATGACTTCGAAGATCAATCTGCCTTCCCGCACGTCCCCCAGTTCATCAACGGCCTGGTAGCCGATGGTAATCAGGCGTTCCCATGGCGGGGTTGTGATGGCGGTGATCCTGGCCCGGCGCAGGTGCTTGCGCAGGAGCATGGCAAAGCCCGGAGGCGGATTCAAGCCGCGGGGCACCGGCTCGGTGGAAAGAATGAGGGAGGGGCGGGACGCGTCGGCATCAAGTGTCAGGTTGTATTTTCTCCGCTCTGCCGTGAACAGCGCCAGATGGAGCGAATTCCTGTCGCTCATGGAAATGCGCTCGACCAGGGCAGCTGACAGCAGCCGGTCAAGTTCGATCGCCAGGGCGTGCACCGTAATTCCGTCCATCATGTTTCCTTTCTTTCTTTGATGAAAACCAAAGTCATAGTATCATGAGAAGCGTAGGGGGGCGTGTCATGGCCGGAAAAAAGAAATCGGGCAGTCAAGGGAAAAAAGCGGGTTTTACGCCTGAGGAACTCAAGTTCCGCAAGCGTTTCCTGTCGTCCGTATTTGGGAAACTGCTCCTTGCCCTTTTGTCAACGGCCCTGGTGGTTTCACTGGCAGCGCTGATCGCGGGTGACGATCTCAATTTGTTTTTTCTCCTGACAGGAATAGCCTTGCTGGCCTCCATCATCGCATTTTGGGTTCTATTGCTCTATAAACGCGCCACAGGCCGCTGATCTCAGACCGCCTGACAGAAAGCGGGAGGTTTTGCCCATGAATCGTCAATCGCTCCGCATCGGAAAACGTTCTTACCTGATCTCACTTGGCACCCTGCTGGCTCTCATGATCGTCGCCGGCATACTGACCCTGCTTCTTCCGGCGGGAGCCTATGAGCGCACCATCATTGACGGGCGTGAAATGATTGTCCAGGGATCTTTCCGCTATACGGACCGGCCTTCCTATCCGCCCTGGCTCTGGTTCCTCGCCCCCTTTGAGGTGCTCTTTTCACCCGGAGCCGAGGTGGTCTGGGTTATTTTGGTTTTCCTTTTGTTCCTGGGCGCCAGTTTCACCCTGCTTTTGCGGGCCGGCATGGTGGAGAGACTGATGGACCGCCTGATGGCGCGTTATGCGACGAAAAAATACATCCTGCTGTCAGCGGTCAGCTTGTTTTTCATGTTGTTCGGAGCCTGTTTCGGTGTTTTTGAGGAACTGATCGTGCTGGTTCCCTTCTGTCTGATCCTGGCAAGAAAGATGGGCTGGGATTCCCTGACCGGCCTGGGCATGAGCCTGCTGTCCGCCGGGATCGGTTTCGGGGCGGCCGTCTTCAATCCCTTCACCCTGGGCGTCGCCCAAAAGCTTGCCGGCTTGCCGCTGTACTCGGCCACGCCTTACCGGATCGCCATCTTTATCAGCTCCTTTCTGGTGGTTCAGCTTTTCCTGCGCTGGTACGCCAAACGGATCGAAAAGGATCCTGCCCGCTCCCTGGTTTACCGTGAGGACGGTGAACTGGAGGAGGATGGAAGCTTGACCTACCCCGGGGGGGTCGACCGGGCCCTGAAAATCTTTTCCATCTTCCTCCTGGGCATTGCGGCCGTTTTAGTCGCCTCCTTCTTTGTTCCTTTCCTGTCCGACATCAGTTTTCCCCTGATCGCGGTCCTTTTTCTCGCCGGTTCGCTTGTCAGTGTCCTTGCCGCCCGGGCCATGCCGGCCCGGGAAACAGGAAAAGCGCTCCTGGCGGGGCTCTCGGGTGTCGCGCCGGCCATCGCCCTGATCCTCATGGCCATGAGCATCAAGCAGATCGTTGTGAGGGGCGGGGTCATGGATACCATCCTCTTTGCGGCAGTCAGCAGGCTGGGCGGGATGAGCCCCCTCATGGCCATCGTCTGGGTCTGGCTCCTCATCCTGGTCCTCAATTTCTTCATCGGCTCGGGCTCGGCCAAGGCCTTCCTGGTGCTGCCCATCCTCCTGCCCATCGTTGACGCGACCGGCCTGTCACGGCAGCTGGCCGTCCAGGCCTTCATTTTCGGCGATGGCTTTTCCAATCTGCTTTATCCCACCAATGCCGCCCTCATGATCGGCCTGGGCTTCTCGCCGGTTGGCTACACCAAATGGTTCCGGTGGGAGATCCTCTTGCAGCTGGGTCTGGCCGCACTCAGCCTTGCCTGGCTTTATCTTGGATACTTTATCGGACTTTGACACAATCACGCGAGTGAAGGAGAAGATCACACATGGAAAAAAGAATTGAAGAGGCGGCACAGCGCCTGGCGGAAGCCGTCCGTTTTCCGACCGTTTCACATTTCAGCATGGAGGAGATGGATCTGGAGGTCTTTTCCTCCTTTTTGGATTTTCTGGAAACCAGCTATCCGCTGGTGCATCAAAAACTGGAGCGCAGCCTGATCAACGGCTACAGCCCGGTCTACCGCTGGCCCGGCAGGGACAGCAGCCGTCAGCCCTGCCTCTTTCTTGCCCACTATGACGTGGTACCTGCCCTGGAGGAGGGGTGGACCCATGAGGGGCCTTTTTCCGGCGTGATCGCGGACGGCAGGGTCTGGGGCCGTGGATCCATGGATGACAAAAGTTCGGTTATCGGCTGGATGGAGACCTTCGAAAGCCTGCTTGGTGAGGGATATGAGCCGCCGCGTGATCTTTGGCTGGCACTGGGCTTTGATGAGGAAGTCAACGGGCGCAACGGAGCCCAGAAAATCGTCCAATGGTTTAAGGAAAAAGAAATTCACTTTGAATTTGTGCTCGACGAAGGAGGTGCCGTCTCGGACGGGTCCATGATCGGCATCAGGGAACCGGTCGCCGTCATCGGCCTGGCGGAGAAAGCCAGCGCCAGCTACGAATTCGTTTTCACGGGGGAGGAAGGCCATTCCTCCACGCCCCCGGCGCATACAAGCCTGGGCTACATGGCGGAGTTTATCTACAAGGCCGAACACCATCCCATGCCGGCGCGTCTGACGGAAACCGTGGACAAGATGCTGCGGAGCATCGCCCCTCATATGCCGGGAATCCAAGGCAGGATTCTGACCAGGCCCGGCCTCTTCTTCCCGCTCATCAAGCCGGCCCTGCTGAAAAACAAACAGACTGCCGCGCTGTTGCGCTCAACGGTCGCGTTCACGGTCAGCCGCAGCGGCTCGGCGCCCAATGTCCTGCCCAAGGAGGCGGTCTGCACAGCCAATCTGAGGGTTTTGCAGGGTGAGACCACCGCGGATGTCCTGGCCCACCTGAAGAAAGTCACAGCCATGGACTACCAGGTGCGGCCCATCGCAGTCGAAGAGCCTTCCAGGGCAGCATCGAGTGAGTCTGCCGCCTACGGCCACCTGACCGGGGTCATCGGACGCGTTTTCCCGGACGCGGTCATCATCCCTTATCTGATGGCAGGTGGAACCGACAGCCGTTATTACGAGGAGCTGGCGGATAACGTCTACCGTTTTCAGCCCCTGCGGTTAAAAGAAGAAGAATTGGCTCTCATGCACGGAACGGATGAACATCTGGTCATTGACAGGCTGGGGGACATGCTGACCTTTTACAGGGAACTGCTTGTAACTCTCAACTAGCCGGCCTGGTCCTGCGGTGGGCCAGGTATTCAATCAGCAGGTTGAGCGCGATTCCTGCCGTGATCAGAAGGCCACCCCGGAATGAAGCATCGGCCGCGAAGGCGCCGGTAAGAAGATCGATGAAAATGCCGGTGAAAACCTGGCCGACAAAAGACAGAACCGTCAGGTGGAACTGCGATATTTTCGGAACCAGAATGTTGAAGAGCATGACGACGCAAACGCCGAGGACCCCGCCCAGATAAAGCCATGAGTCCCTGCCTGCCGGGTAAGGGGCGGCTGGCAGATTTCTTGCGGTCAGAAGGACCAGGACCAGAGTGACGGGCAAGCCTGTCAGGTGATTGACAAAAGAGCCGGGCAGGGGACCGATCCGTTCAGCCAGGCGGGCGTTGATGGAGCGGGAAACCACAATGGAGATCCCGGTTCCGAGAGAAAGCCATACAGCGAGGACCGCCTCCAGGATCGAGTGATCCAGCATGACCGCGATGCCGGCGAAACAGAAGACAAGGCCGACCAGGGTCGATTTGCGAAAAGGGCGCCGGGTCATGCCCATCCAGCCCGTGGCGTCGACAAGCAGGGAGGCCAGGGTCTGGCCGAGCAGGCCCAGTGCCACGATGCTGGTCATGGTGATCTTGCCGAAAGCAAAGTTGTTGGCTGCCGTCGTGAAAACACCGATAACGCCACCCAGATAAAACCACCAGGGCGACCGGGAGCGCGGGAGGGCTTTTTCCTTGCGTATCAGGCAGACAGTCAAAGAAAAGACAATGCCGACCAGGTGGATGACGGCTGCTGCAGGGTAGACACCTATGCTTTCGGTCAGCCGCCCGTTGATCAGGATCATGATGGACAGCAAGGCGCCTGTCAGAAAAGAGATGAGCTGAAACACGGAAACCCCCTCAGGAGATTATAACCGATCGCCGGCCCGGAATTTGGATATAATGGCGGGAGTAAAGAAGGATTCAGGGAGTTACATGAGCCGACATCATCCGCGATGGTACCACGTCTTCCGCTGGGGCGACCTGCTTGTGGCGGCAGTCATTCTGGTCGTGGCCGCCGGTCTTTTCAGCTTGACTGCTTTCGCCGGCCGTTCGGAGGCGGGTTCCGTCATTCTCACCCACCAGGGCCGGCTGATCCGCACTTGGAGTGCCGGTGATTTGCAGGAGGCCGGGGAAGAGGAGATTGAAGCCGGCGGCTTCCACTACCGCCTTGAATGGGGAGAGGGCCAGGTACGCTTCGCCGAGGCGGACTGTCCCGATAAGGTCTGTGTTCAGTCCGGCTGGGTGGGGCGAAGAGGTTCCATTGCCGCCTGCGTGCCGGGCGGTGTCATCCTCAAGGCGACGGGCAATCCGGACGCGGGCGGCGACCCGGTCGATGTGGTGATCCGGTGAGTCAAAGAGAGCTACAGCGAAGGCGCCTTCGCCGCCTGACCCTGGATGCCATGCTGGTTTCCCTGGCTCTGGTGCTGGCCATTGTCGAGCGTTGGATCCCCCTGGAACTGATTGTTCCGGTTCCCGGCCTGAAACTGGGCCTGGCCAACATCGTGACCCTGGTGGCCCTCATGCGCTTGCATGTATCTGATGCCGTCACCATTCTCCTGGTCCGGATCCTGATCATGAGCGCCATCACGGGCATTACCACCATGCTCTTTTCCTTGGGAGGCGGCTTGCTGGCCCTCCTGGTCATGTGGCTTTTGAGTTATCTGGAGGGCAGGTCGCTTTCCGTGATTGGCATGAGCATGGCGGGGGCGGCGGCACATAATCTGGGACAGGTCGCGGTGGCAAGCCTGGTGATGAGCGAACCCCTTCTGCTGGTGACTTATTTGCCGCCTTTGCTGATGACGGGACTGCTGACCGGCATCCTGACCGGGGCAGCGGCCGGTCCGGTCATCCGTAACCTGGCCCGCCTTCCCGCGCTCCGGGAGGACGGGGAGACGGGTTAGCCTAGTCTCCCGTCAAGGCGGCGAAGCCGCCGCTTTGAACCAGGCTTCCGTCCGGCATGCACCAGAGCGCCTCTGTTTCTTCCAGGCTCTGAATGAGTTTTTTGCCTGTTTCCAGTTCCAGGTTGAAAAGTGCCGTTGACAGCACATCGGCCAGGCCTGAGTCAGGTGTGACGATGGAAACGGACAGGTAGCGGTTTTCAGGGAAGAGGGTGTCCGGATCGATGATGTGGTGGTAGGATCTGCCGTCAACCACATAGAAGCGCTCGTAGACACCGCTGGTCACCACTGACACAGCATCGGCCCTGACGATGGCCAGGTAGTCATCGATCGCGTGGTCCGGGTTTTCGATGCCGACGCGCCAGGGTTCCCCCTGGTCATTGCGGGCGCCGATGGCGCGGACATTACCGCCAACCGAAATCAGAAGGTGCCTGACGCCCCGCTCCTCGGCCGCGCGCGCTGCCTGTTCCACCGCATATCCCTTGGCGATGGCGCCGACATCCAGTCTCATCCCGGGATCCTTGAGTTCAACGGTTCCCCCTGCCTCATTGATGACCAGGTCCTCCATGCGGGTGTGAAGCGCCGCCTCCTCAAGCAGATCCATTTTTGGCAGCCGGGCCGCTTCCGGATCGTTCATGCCTTCAGTGCGGTAGCGGTGCCAGATTTTAGTCACCGCGCCCAGAGCGATATTGACCCGGCCTTCCGTCAGCCGGTAAGCGTCCTGTGAATAAAGGAGCAGGTCGATAATTTTGGGATCAACCGTGACCGGACCCTGGCCGGCCCGTTCATTGATGGTTCTGATGTTGACCAGGCCGGGATAGGAAGCGTAGATATCGTAGAGCTGGTGGTAGACTTCAAGATCGTCTTTGAGCGCCTGAACCACCGACTTAAAATCCTCCTCATTTTCGGCATAGCCCATGACCCGGGTCAGGGTGTCAAAAAGACCGATGAATTCGGCCTCATATTTGTGCGGGCCCTGATTCTGTTTTCCGGGAACAGCGCAGGCAGTCGCGAGAACCAGGGAAAGAAGAAGGGCAGTCAGCAAAAGAAGGGTGCGTTTCATGCTTGGCTCCGGGTCGGTTACCGACAAGGAAACAGGCTGTTTCAAGGGTGAAACAGCCTGTCTGAACCGGTCGTTTCGACCTGCTTGATTATTTGGCTGTTGCGGCAGCCTTTTCCAGGGCTGTGATCATGTCGGTCACATGCATGGTGCAGCTGGAGGCCAGATCCGCAACGTCAGGGGCGCCTTGCTTGAGGCTCATGCCGGTGACATCACTGACAGTCTTGCCGGTCACGTATTTGGCGAAGGCAACCGCCTGCTCGTTCCATTCCTTCTTGATGGGGGATGCTTTTCTCATGCCATAGTCATCACCCAGCGCGTTCTTGGTCTTGATTTCGGCGTTCAGATCGGTTGTGATCTTGCCGTCTTCCACCTTGAACTTGCCCTGGGAAGCATCGTAGTAGC
>CAZGCS010000031.1:6626-12973 GCA_964524395.1 uncultured Mageeibacillus sp. | reverse complement strand
GCCGTTACCGGCCTTCTGATGAACCTGGTCCTGGCAGGCGCCAAGCTGATCGCGGGTGCTGTATCCGGCAGCATCGCCATCTGGGCCGACGGATGGAACAACCTGTCTGACTCCTTCAGCTCCATTGTTTCAATCATCTCGATCAGGCTGGCGGTCAAACCGGCGGACAGGAAACATCCCTTCGGCTATGCCCGCTTTGAGTACATTGCCTCCTCGGTTATCGCGCTGGGGATGTTGACGGTGGCTGTGCAGATCGGTTACCGGTCCATCAGGCGCATCATGCAGCCACAGCCTTTGGAGACAGGCTATCTGGCTTTTACCGCTCTTATCTTCTCTATCATGGTCAAGTTGTTTCAATACTTCTATTATAGAAAGCAGGGGCGAAAACTTGTCTCTACCGTCTTCATGGCGGCCGCCAGGGACAGCATGGCCGATGTCTATGCCACGGGCGGCGTTCTGATCGCTACTTTCCTCTATGCCTTCCTGGGCATCAATATCGACGGCCCCGCGGGCCTGGTCGTCAGCCTGCTTATTGCCTGGTCGGCTCTTGACATCATGAGAAATACGGCAACTCTCCTGATCGGAGGAAGACCCTCGTCTGAGCTGACCGGCCTGATCAGTGACAAAATTCTGGAAGCTGACCCGCGGATCCGCGGCGTCCATGATCTCATCGTCCACGATTACGGGCCTGGCAGTGTCTTTGCCACCGCTCATGTGGAGCTGGACAGCCGCGAAAGTTTCATCGAGGCCCACTTGATCGTCGACTGCGTCGAACGCATGCTGCTGCGCGAATACGACATCCACCTGCTTTGTCACGCCGACCCCTACTATGTGGATGACGCCGAGCACCATGCCCTGCATTCCAAGCTCAAGGCCATCGCCCGGGAGATCGCACCGGACGCTGTTATTCACAGCCTGCACCTCTTTCTTTCTGACAGGAATGTCAGGGTCGCCTCCTTCGACATCAGCATCCCCGGTGAGCTTGACATGAGTGAAGACCATTTCTTTGACCTTTTCCGCCAGAAGATGAAAGCTTATGACAGCGAGCTTGTATTGTGGATCACCCTGGACCGGGAGTACATGAGCGTGGTCTCCGACGACCGCCCCCATCTGCATGTCACGGCCGACCGTGAGTGAGCTGTCCTTGTCAGATTGACTGAATAATCCTTGTCATTTTTCAAAGGCTCTTGCTACAATGGAGAAGGTCTCCGGATTGTTTCCGGAGGGCTGAGCAGAAACGAGAGGCTGTCACATGAAGCAATTCTTATCGGGGAACGAGGCGGTCGCACGCGGCCTTTTTGAAGCCGGAGTCAGCGTCGGAAGCGCCTATCCCGGAACTCCCAGCACAGAGATTTTTGAAAATTTAGGCCAATACGAAAGTATTCATCACGAGTGGGCGCCAAACGAAAAAGTAGCCCTTGAGGTGGCTTATGGTGCCTCCATCGCGGGTGTACGGGCTGTCGCCGCCATGAAGCACGTTGGTTTGAATGTAGCGGCCGATCCTCTCTTTACCGCTGCCTACAACGGGGTTGAGGGAGGCCTGGTCATCATCACCGCTGACGATCCCGGCATGCACTCCTCGCAAAACGAGCAGGACAACCGCCACTACGCCCGTGCGTCCAAGGTTCCCATGTTCGAGCCTGCAGACAGCCAGGACTCACTCGACATGATCAGGGAGGCCTTCGAGACATCAGAAAAATTCGATATCCCCGTCCTCTTCCGGATGACCACCCGCGTCTGCCACGCGCGAAGCCTGGTTGAAGAGGGAGAACCGGTCACGGTCGAGCCCCGTCCTTACAAACGGAATGCCAGGAAACACATCGCCACACCCGCCAATGCCGTCGCCCACCGAAAGGAACTGGAACAAAAGCTTACGGATCTGGCCCATTACTCTGAAAACTGCAAATTCAACCGCATGGATATCAAAGGAAACAAGGTCGGGGTGGTTACCGCGGGCGGCGCCTCCTTGATCGCCCGGGAAGTCTTCCCTGACGACAGCTCCTTTTTAACTCTGGGCTTTACCCATCCGCTTCCCCTGGGCATGATCCGCGAGTTCGCCAGGCAAGTGGAAAAGCTTTACGTGGTGGAAGAACTGGATGGCTTCATGGAAGAGCAGATCAGGGCGGCCGGTATCGATTGCGTCGGTAAAGAGGTCGTTCCCCGCATGTACGAGCTCAACCCCACCATCCTGAAAGAAGCCTTGACTGGACAGGTGCCTGAACTGAAGGAAGTCAAGGCCGAAGCGGTTGCCCGTCCGCCTGTCCTTTGCCCAGGCTGCCCCCACCGCGGCTTTTTTTACACCCTGTCCCGCCGCAAAAAGACCATTATCACCGGTGATATCGGTTGTTACGCACTGGGTGGTTCGCCGCCCCTGTCGGCCATGGACACTACCATCTGTATGGGCGCCGGCTTCACGGTGGCCATGGGCATGGCCAAGGCCTTTGAGAAAACGGGTGCCGACTGGACCATCTTTGGGGTTGTCGGCGACTCCACCTTCTTTCACAGCGGGATTACCGGCGCCATTGAAATTCTTTACAACAAGGGGAAGGTCATCCCCGTCGTCCTGGACAACAGCACCACCGCCATGACCGGCCAACAGGACAATCCCGGGACCGGTTACAACCTGGAAGGCGAGATCGCCGCCCTTGTCTCCATTGAAGCCATTTTCAAAGCCATCGGCTATAAAAAAGTCATCACTGTTGACCCCCAGGACCTGGCGGCCATGAAGGCGGCCATCGAAGAGGCGGCAGCCAGCCAGGAGTCCTGTGCCATGGTGGTCCGTAGACAGTGCGTATTAATCAAGCGCCTGCCGTTGGAACCAGCCCTCTGCTATGTCGACCGCGACCTTTGCACCAGCTGCCGCACGTGTCTGCGCGTCGGCTGTCCGGCGATCTTCTTCGTCGACGGCAAGTCCATGATCGACCGCAATCAGTGTGTCGGCTGTACCGTCTGCCTGCAGGTGTGTCCATTTGACGCCATCAAAATGAGTGAGTGAATATGAGTAAAAGAGAAGTGAAGACAATCCTCCTGGCCGGAGTTGGCGGCCAGGGTACCATCCTGGTCAGCCGCATCCTGACTCAGGCCTTGATTGACGCCGGTTACGATGTCAAAATGAGTGAAATCCACGGCATGGCGCAGCGGGGAGGCAGTGTCTCGACCACGGTCCGCTACGGCGAAAAAGTCGACTCTCCCCTGATCGGCAAGGGCGCGGCTGACGTCCTGGTTGCCTTCGAGGAAATGGAAGCGGTCCGCTGGAGTGCCTGGTTGAAGCCGGACGGTGTCATTGTTGTCAACGACTACCGGATCCCGCCCCTGCCTGTCGCTTCCGGTTCGGCGGACTACCCCGAAGACTGCATCCGGGAACTCCGGCAGGCCTTTCGCACCATCGCCTTCGACGCCGGTGACCAGGCAGTCAGACTTGGAAATTCCCGGGTCATGAATGTCATCCTGCTGGGCGCCATGGCCGAGGCCTTCGGCATGAACGAATTCGACTGGGACAGCGCCCTGGAAAGACATGTACCGCCCCGCTTCCTGGAGATCAACAGGCAAGCCTTTGAAACAGGCCGGGAGCTTGCACGTCAAGCCTCGTAAGTGAAAGGAGCCACCATGGACGCACAAGATACCCCGGGGTATTGCTCCGAACGCACCCTCGGCTATGGCAGGCAAAAGTCAGCCATACGGGAACTATTCGAATACGGTAAACAGATGGCCACAGAAAAGGGTCCGGAACAGGTCTTCGACTTCAGTATCGGGAACCCCAGTGTTCCTCCGCCCCGTCAAGTCGGCGAGGCTTTTTCTTTTCTCTTGGAAAATGAGGCGCCCCTGACCCTGCACGGCTACACCAGCGCTTCCGGGGATCTGGCGGTCCGCAGGGCCATCGCCAACCAGCTCAACCGGGACTACCAAACCAGCTATGACGAAAGCCACCTCTACCTGACCTGTGGCGCGGCAGCCGCCCTTTCCTCCACCTTCCGGGCACTCACGCTTGCGGACCGGGAAAATGAGTTCATCGCCATCGCACCCTACTTCCCCGAGTATAAGTGCTTCGTCGAAGGCCACGGCGCGCGCCTGGTGCCGGTTTCCTCAAGTCTGCCCGACCTCGGAATCCCCCTCGAGCCCATCATTAATGCCATTACATCGTCTACACGTGCTGTCATCATTAATTCACCCAACAACCCCTCCGGGAAACTCTATCCGGAGGCTGAACTGCGGGCACTTGGAGCCATTCTGAAACAGAAGTCAGAAGCCTGTGGCCGCCCCCTCTATCTCGTTTCGGACGAACCCTACCGTGAGCTGGTCTATGACGGTAGGAAGACCCCTTTCATCCCCCTGATTTATCCCAATACCATCGTCTGCTACTCCTACAGCAAGGCGCTCTCCATGCCAGGTGAGCGCATCGGCTATGTGCTGGTGCCGCCGGAGCTTGCTCACGCACGGGATATCTACGACGCCATCGCAGGGGCAGCCCGGTCTCTGGGCTATGTCTGCGCGCCCTCGCTCATCCAGCGGGTGGTGGGCCTTTGCGCGGACGTCAAGCCCGATGTGACCGTCTATGACCACAACCGGAGAATCCTTTTTGACGGGTTGACGGCGGCAGGTTATCACTGTGTTGAGCCGGAAGGGGCATTTTATCTCTTTGTCCAGGCGCCGGGAGGTGACGCCAGGGCCTTCTCTGAATATGCCAAAGCCAACTACAATCTCCTGGTTGTGCCATCTGACAGCTTCGGCTTCCCCGGCTATCTTCGGATTTCCTACTGCGTCTCAACCGAGCGCATCCGGTCTTCTCTTCCGCTTTTTGGCAGGTGTTTGGAAAATTTTACGGGATAGGGAGACGCTTCAGGGGGTGCACAGCACCCCTTCTTCAAACCAGACAAATTCTGTAATGCCCAGGCTTCCGAGATAGGCAATAGTTTCCGGCATGTGAAGACCATTCCGGCTGACATGATGGGCGTCGGAGCAGATGGTGAAATGGCGGCCGCCGAGTTCGCGGTAGCGGTTCAGGATTGCCGGGTCGGGCATGGCTTCCTCCAGCGAATAACCTTTTCGTTTCATCAGGGAATGAACCGTCCCCACGTTGATCTCAAGAACCTGACCATTTCCCACCATAATCCCGAAAAGCCGGTCAAAAGCTTCCGGTGCATGCGTGTAGCGCATCCTGGAGTCACGTTCGGGCGCGTAACGCGAGAAAAAATCAAAGTGTCCGATGATTTGCGCCTCTTTCATTTCCTCAGCGGAATCGGCAATCGCATGGATCACTTCCTCGTAGATACAGCGCAGCTCCGAGGTGTAGATCCTCTCCGCATGTGTGTAAGGGTCGTTGTCGCGCAGGAAATGGAGCGAGATGATGGCAAAATCAAAGGGGTGCTGACGAACAACTTCATGCAGCAGTTGCCTGGCCTGTGGCATCCAGCCCAGTTCAATCCCAAGGAGGAAGCCCGGGGGATCACCTGCTTTCCTTTTCGAGGGCAAACGTCTTTGGTCGTAAAAGCTTTCCATGTAGGCTTCAGGGTCGAACATCCAGGCCGACCCGTCCGCCATCTCGCAGTCAGGGTCGAAGTGGTCCGAGATGGCAACACCGTGGAGCCCCCGCCTTGCGGCTTCTCCCATCAATTCATGGTAAGTCTGTGTGGCGTCGGGTGACCAGAAGCCGAGGTGATTATGGGTATCGACCAGTTTCCTCATGGCTTGCCCCAGCCGCAGGACTCCTGTCGGAGGAAGGATTCTTTCAGCTCCCAGAGGTCAACGGAAAGGTCAACATAGTACTCCTGCGGATTTTCGAAACGTTTCAGGGAGTCCCACAAGCGATCAAGCTGCTTTTGGCAGAAAGAACGGATTTCCTCAATGTCACGCTTTTCTGCACAGGAGATACCCTTCTGAAACAGGGGTTGAAGGAGGGGTTCAGCCCAAAAATCAGTCAAGGTCTTGCGCTTCCAGGTATGCAGGGGATCAAAGATAGTCAGCGGTTTTGTATCGTCGATTTTCTCGCCCAGCAGGGTGATCAGGTCAGCTTCCACGTGGCCGGTGGCCCTGTCGTAGAGCCGGTAGAGATCTTTTTCACCCGGATTGGTGATCTTCTCGGGATTGTCCGACAGCTTCATGCGCGGTTGCATGACACCATTGGATTCAATGGCTGACAGTTTGTAGACCCCGCTGAAGACAGGTTCTGACCGGGAGGTAATCAGGCGTTCACCTACGCCGAAGGAATCGACCCTGGCTCCCTGGTGGAGCAGGTCACGGATCAGGTACTCATCAATGGCACTGCTGACCGTAATTTTGCAGTCAGTCAAACCGGCTTCATCCAGCATCTCCCGGGCGCGGATCGATAAATAAGCCAGATCCCCTGAATC
>CAZGCS010000031.1:0-6526 GCA_964524395.1 uncultured Mageeibacillus sp. | reverse complement strand
CGCCCCTCAGCAGCGCGGACAATACGCGATGACTTGGTCGCGATCAGGCTCTGATGATTGATGGTGAGCAGAACCATGGTTTCCACCATCTGTGCCTGGATGATGGGCCCCTTCACCTTGACAATGGGTTGCCCCGGGAAAATAGGCGTCCCCTCCGGTATGGCCCAGACATCGCACTCAAACTTGAAATGACGAAGGTAGTCAAGAAAACCGGGATCGAAATGACCAAGTTCTTCCAGGTAAGTCAGATCCTTTTCACTGAAATGCAAATTGGAAAGGTATTCGACCAGCTGCTCCACTCCCGCCATGATGGCAAAGCCACCCCGCTCGGGAATGTTACGGAAGAACATATCAAAGACAGCGGTGGTATTCACCATTCCCTGCTTGAAATAGGCGTTCGACATGGTCAATTCATAAAAATCCGTCAGCATGGACAGGTTGATGTCCTGATCCCATCCGTTTGCCATGGTTTGCCTCCTTTATGGCAGAAGATGCGCCAGTTTGGCCTGGCGCCTTTGATCTTCATAGGGCCAGCAGTCGTTTCCGAATAAATGATCGGCAAAGTAGACACGTTCCAGCACAAGACCTTCCGGCGGCAGTGTCGGTCCCGCCAGGACCCTGTCACCGGATTTGATGATCCCCCCTATTGTATCAGGATCAATCCTGCCCTGCCCCGCATGGACAATGGTCCCGGAAAGAATCCTGACCATGTGATACAAGAAACCGTCACCGGTGAAAGTCAGAACAATCTCATCCCCCCGCTCATCAAAACCAAGTTCATACAGGGTTCTGACCGGTCGTTTTGTGGGAGAGCCCTGATCCATGAAAGAAGTAAAATCGTGTCTGCCCTGAAGATTTGCCGCGGCCTTCCGCATGGCCTCCCGGTCAAGAGAGCCGGGCAGGTAGGCCGTCAGGTGCCTTGCCAGAACCGGCCGCGTACGACCTGTCCGGATGGTGTAGCGATAGGTTTTCCCCAGGGCGTCGTAGCGGGGATTGAAGGCCTGGTTGACGCGGCGGACCGCAAGAATCGCCACTTCCGGCGGCAGGGCTGTATTCCAGGCAAGGGCGATGCGATCCGGCGGGATGCTTGTTTTTGTTTGAAAAGATGAAACATGACCCAGGGCGGAAACGCCGGCATCTGTCCGGCTGCCTCCTGACAATTGAATGCGTTCACCCGAAAGCGCCTGCCAGGATTCTTCCAGGCACTGCTGAACCGATGGCGCGTTCTTCTGACGCTGCCAGCCGTTGAAGGCTGTCCCATCATACTCAGTCATGACGGCATAGCGTGCACTTTCGTTCATGGCAGCCATTCTAGAACACACTCATGGTCGAACCAAGCAAACCGCCCAGGGAAGGCAGCACCCGCTTCGAAATGAGGGCAAAGACAAGAAGCAGGACAACGACCGCGAAAAACAGGACATCACCTGTCGTCAGCTTTGCGGCGTAAAGGCGTGTCCTTCCTTGCTCGCCCCGGTAACAGCGCGCGTCCATGGCAACGGCCAAATCATCGGCACGGCGAAAACTTGATACGAAGAGGGGTACCAGAATGCTGACAAGGCCGCCTGCCCGCTTCAGAAGGCCACCCGTGTCGTAATTGGCCCCGCGCGAGGACTGCGCCTTCATGATTTT
This sequence comes from uncultured Mageeibacillus sp., assembly GCA_964524395.1. Classification (GTDB taxonomy): domain Bacteria; phylum Bacillota; class Clostridia; order Saccharofermentanales; family DTU023; genus UBA4923. The sequence continues at coordinate 4,897 of CAZGCS010000031.1, read as the reverse complement.
GACTGCCTCATCCATCAGGGTGGGAACAAAACGAAGCGCGATCGACATCATCATGGCAAATTCATGGACAGGGAACCTGAGTAAGCGTAGCGGTGACAAAAGACTCTCAAGGGCATCGGCAACGGCCAGTGGCGTTGTCGTCAAGGTAAGCAGAAGTGAGGTATTGATGATCATCAAAGAGAGCCTGAGCGCAGTCATAAAACCGGACAGAAGACCTTCCTGCGTAATTTTGAGGGAGCCCACCTGAACCAGCACATGCCCCTCGACTGTCAGCAGGTGGAGGATAACAGCAAAAAGAATAATCACGACAATGGGGCGCACACTTCGCAGGATAATCGCCGGCCTGATCCTTGAGACAGTCATCAGGAGCACCGTCCAGACAAAGAACAGAGCCATGACGCGGACATCACGGATGGAAAGGGTCGCCACCATCATGAGAATAGCCGCCACGAACTTGATCCTTGCGTCTGTTCTGTGCAGGATTGAATTCCCCGGAACCGAGCGGCCCAGCATGCTCTTACCCATGACCCACTCTCCTTTGGGCAGACAAGAGTGCCCCCGCCACATCGGCGGCATTGAAGCAGGACGTGTCGAGTTCCCTGTACTCCTCGGCCAGGGCATCCATGAAACGCTTGGGCGCCGGCATATCAAGGTGGGCCTGATCCAGAAATTGTGCGGAAGCGATCATCTGTGAAGGCGTTCCGATTCCCGCAACCCCGCCATCCTTCATCACCAGAATGCGGTCGGCGTGGCAGGTCATCATCTCCATGTCGTGGGAGACAATGATCATGGTGGCGCCCTCTGCTGAAAGGGTCAAGAGATCCTTGAACAGGTCATCGCGGCCGGCAGGGTCAAGCCCGGCCGCCGGTTCGTCCAGGATGATAATGTCAGGTTCGGCGGCAAGGACACCGGCAATGGCCACACGGCGCCGCTGGCCACCGGACAATTCAAAAGGGGAGCGGTCGAGTATCGACTCGATCCCCAGCCGTCTGGCAGCCCGGAGGACGGCATCTTCCACTTCCTGGGGAGACTTTTTTTGTTGTTTCGGCGCAAAGGCGATATCCAGCGCCACCGTTTCCTCGAAGAGCTGGTCCTCCGGATACTGGAAAAGAAGTCCCACCCGGCGCCGTATTTGACGGACTTCTTTTTTCTCTGACAAATCATGGCCAAAGACGATCACCTGACCCTCCCGGGCAGGCAACAAGCCGTTCAAATGCTGGATCAAGGTTGACTTCCCCGAACCCGTATGCCCGGCGATCCCCAGGATCTCACCCTGGCGAACCGTCATGGAAACCGCGTCAAGCGCCTCGATTGGAGGCCCTGCAGGACTATCGTAGGCATAGGAGAGGTCATGGACTTCAACAACTGCCGGCAAGCTCTCATCGGGAGGCGGATCGCAGGCGCACTCCCGGACGGAGCTGTCCAAACGTCCGGCCAGCGCACGGTTGACAAAGCGGACCGCGCCTTCAAAGGAGATAATTTCCTCCCGGTCATACCTGACACCGGTTTGAGCTGAAATAAGGTGAGCAATTTCAAGGTGCGCCGGCACCGCCAAACCCTCTTTTTTGACCCGGTCAACCTGGTCGAATACCTGGGCCGGTGTTCCGCTGAAAGCGATGCTGCCATCGCTTATGACGTGGATGTAATCGGCCAGGAGGGCTTCCTCCATGTGGTGTGTAATCTGGATGATGGTGAGACCGTGTTGCCTTCGAAGTTCGCCGATCAGGGCCATGATGTCACGGCGCGCCATGGGATCCAGCATGGCGGTGGCTTCATCGAGAATGACACAGTCGGGCCGCATGGCCAGGACCGAGGCAATAGCCAGTTTCTGCTTCTGCCCCCCTGACAACTCGTATGGAGCCCGGTCCCGCAGGTCGGAAAGGCCGGTCATGGCCAGCGATTCGTCAACCCGGCACAGAATCTCCCGGGCCGTAAGACCCAGGTTGGAGGGGCCGAACGCCACGTCATCCTTGACCGTTGTCCCGATGATCTGATTGTCCGGATTTTGGAAGACCATGCCGCATTGTCTTCTGATTTCGTAAATAGAGTCATCGTCGGCGGTCAGCTTGCCGTCCACCATGACCAGGCCCTGATCGGGCAGAAGCAGCCCGTTCATCAAGCGCGCAATGGTTGACTTTCCAGAACCGTTGCGGCCAATCAGGGCAACGTGTGATCCTCTTTCAATTGAAAATGACAGGTGACGGGCAGCCTCAACCGGCCGCTGGCCTTGCATGGCGCCGTAGGAGAAAGAGACATTTTGAAATTCAATCACGGTGTCACACATCCCGCCCTATTCTAACAAAAGAAAAAGGACTCCCGCCAACCGAATGGTATCCGGAAAGTCCTCTGCCTCCAGCTCAATTCCAAGGATGGAGCGCTTCAGTCAACGAGCTCCAATATGGCCATGGGCGCGGCGTCCCCCCGGCGCGGACCGATCTTGACGATGCGGGTATAGCCGCCGGAACGGTTGATGTAGTGTGGCGCTACCGTGTCAAACAGATGATTGACCGTGTTGATCCGCCTGCCCTTGCTGTCACGAGTCTCGACCATCTGTGTCATGATCTTTCTGCGCGCAGCCAGCCGTGAGGGCATATCGACCTGGACCGTCTTTTTCTTGATCTCACGCTCAACCACATCGTACTTGCGTTCGTTTTTGGATGTCGCCGTGCGCAACACCTTGCGCCCTTTGTCATCAAGTTTGGCCTGGGAAGTCAAGACTTCCCTGGTCGTGAAATTGTTGTATTCCCTGACTGCCAGCGCAATCATTTTTTCGGCGATGCGGGCGGCTTCTTTGGCACGCGTTTCCGTGGTCGTCACCTTGCCTTCAACGATCAGCGTGGTGACAAGGTTTCTCAAAATCGATTTTCTCGCCGCCGTTTCGCGTCCAAGTCTTCTATATCCGGGCATGGTAATGCTTTCCTCCTGAAAATAATCTCTATTCCTGATCAGCCCCGGCCAGGGTAAGACCGTGCACTTCAAGTTTTTCAACCAGCTCATCCAGTGAAGTTGCGCCAAGATTCCTGACCTTCATCAGATCGTCGTGTGAGCGGGCGACCAGATCGGCAACCGTGTGAATGTCAGCGCGCTTGAGGGAATTGAATATTCTGGTTGAGAACTTCAAATCCTCAATGGGGGCGTCGTAGATGCTCTTTTCCTTCTCTTCAACCAGGAAGGGGGTATCGTCGGTTGATGCCGGGTCGTGGGTCATGGACAGGAACAGGTTGAGGTGGTCGATAAGGATTTCAGCTGCCTTGACCAGGGCCTCTTCGGCCGTAATGGTGCCGTCTGTCCAGATCTCCAGGGTCAGTTTGTCATAATCCGTCACCTGGCCGACGCGGGTATCCTCGACATGAAAATTAACTTTGCGGACCGGTGTAAAAATGGAATCCAGGGGAATGACACCGATTGGCGCGTTCAGCTCCTTGTTCTGTTCTGCACTCTTGTAGCCAAGACCTGCGTTGAAGGTCAGACCCATAAAGAGCGGACCGTCACCGTTCATGTGCGCGATCACCAGGTCGGGATTAACGATCTCAAGCTCATCGCTCTGATTGAATTCGCCGGCACGGACGGGACCCTGATAGCCCGCCTCCTTATTGATGAACACAGTTTTGGGGCCGGTCACATGAAGGCGCGCGCGGATATCCTTCACATTCAAAAGGATCTCGGTGACATCTTCAATGACACCGGGGATGGTGGAATACTCCTGGAATATGCCTTCAATCCGGACAGAAGTTGCCGCACAACCGGGCAGCGAAGACAGCAGAACCCGCCGCAAGGCGTTGCCCAGTGTCGTTCCGTAGCCGCGCTCAAGCGGTTCGGCAACAAAGAGACCATAGGTCTTATCCTCGGAATGCTCTTTATACTCAATGCTGGTATTCTGAAAATCGTTCATGTCACCCTCCTGTGGGGCATAGGCATCTCTGGCGGTTACTACTTGGAGTAGAGCTCGACAATCAGTGTTTCCTCGACATCAAGATCAATCTCGTCGCGCTCAGGAAGCCTGAGAACGGTTCCCTTGAGATGGTCGGGGTCAAAGGACAACCAGGCGGGAACAATGGTGTTGGGCAACTCATCAAAGACTTTCACCTGACGTGAATTCTCCCGGACAGCGATCTCATCCCCCGGTGATACGTTCATGGAGGGAATGCTCGCGCGGCGGCCATTGATGTTGAAATGGCCGTGGTTGACAAGCTGTCTGGCCTGTGCCCTGGTGGCAGTGAAACCCAACCTGTATACGACATTGTCAAGGCGCAATTCCAGGAGTTTGAGCAGATTCTCACCACTTTTACCCGGCATCTTGCTGGCGCGTTCATAGGTGTTGCGGAACTGCTTCTCCAAAACTCCGTAGACAAACTTTACCGACTGCTTGGCGCGAAGCTGACGGCCGTATTCACCTTCCTTACGGCGCGACTGTTTCGGGTTGCGTTTTGATTTCTTATTGATACCCAGCATCTGAGGCGGCACTTCCAGTGCGCGGCTGCGTTTCAGAATGGGTGACCTGTCTTTAGCCATATGATCTGATCTCCTCGTTAAACTCTTCGGCGCTTGGGCGGACGGCAGCCATTGTGTGGAATCGGGGTCACATCTTTAATCATGACGATCTCAAGACCGCCTGTGGCCAAGGCACGGATGGCAGACTCCCGGCCTGAACCCGGACCCCGGACAAAGACTTCAACCGTCTTCATGCCGTGTTCCACCGCCTTGCGCGCCGCCTGTTCGGCAGCCAGCTGGGCCGCGAAAGGAGTTCCCTTGCGTGAACCCTTCATTCCCTGCGCCCCGGAGCTCGACCATGAAATGACATTGCCGACAGGATCGGTAATGGTCACGATGGTATTGTTGAAAGACGAATGGATGTGAGCCGCTCCGCGTTCGATATTTTTGCGGTCCCGCCTTCTGG
>CAZGCS010000030.1:0-13213 GCA_964524395.1 uncultured Mageeibacillus sp. | reverse complement strand
AGATGTGGCTCACCTCTCGTTTTGCGAATTTACACCAACTATACGGACTCTATCTATTCGTATGACTGGACAAGGTTATTGGATACCAATGTAAAGATGACCTATATGGATAACATGTTGTGACAATGTGCTAATTGGTTGTAAAAATTGAACCATTAGAGGTTGACAGGATCAATCGAGGTAGACGGAAGCAATCGATGACACAAAAACCTTATATTTTTACCTTTGCTATGGGAGGCCTTCAGGCTGTCCAATCGATGACTATTGTTGAGCAATACGCTGTAGCTAAAAATTGGGATGACGTTCGTAGACTCGTTGACAAAATGAATTTATTACAAGGCAAGACATCTGATTCGAATATACGTCGAGCGAATGAGATTATCTCAAGATTACGCATGCTCGATAAAAACCATCTGGAACTTTTGCCCCAAGCGAGCTCCAAGAATCGTCTTTATATTCTTTGGTTAGCTATGTGCCGACGCTATCAATTCATTGCTGATTTTGCTGTTGAAGTAATGACTCCCAAAGCCTTGTCATCTAGCAAAGTCATATCCCTCACTGATTATGAATCCTATTTCGACCACAAGACGATGCTGTATCCCTATATCGATAATCTGAGCGATTCTACCAAGAAAAAAGCTGCTAGCCGTATCTTTACAAGCGCCAGACAAGCTAACATTTTGGATGGCAAAGGCAATGTTTTACCAATAGTTGTAGTTCCTGAGATTCATGAATTTTTTGCAAATTTAAGCTCGGAAGAACGCCAATACTTCCCAGGTCTTTTCAGTTGAAGGAGGCAAGCTATGGGGTTGCAAACAGCATCATTGCCTGATCGTTTCCAGCATCTATATTCTGTTATAAAAAGTGAACGCTTTTTGAAAATGCAAGGTATAAGTAACGAGGTGCCTTTCTTTATTTGTCCTTACTCTCCGTACGAAGAAATTGATATGCAACGAATGCAACGGCAGCTCGAAAAGAAACTCACCAATGAAAGCCACACCAAGGTTCTAGCGATCAACATGTATGACATCTCCATCCAAATTCTTAAAGAAAGGGATTTATGGGATCGCTTGCTTGCAATGGAAGAGAGCCTGACTAAAGAGGAGTTGTTCGAGGTGCTGACGGGAGTACTTGATATCAAGAGTAATGTTGTGCCTGAGATAGAACGCCAGATTGAACAAATTCAACCTGATGTTATGTTTATTAACGGTCTCGGAGAAGTATACCCTTACATCCGCACCCATTCCTTGCTTGACAATTTGCAATCAACAGCCAAAGCTTTCCCATCTATTTTCTTTTTCCCGGGAACCTATGCTTTTTCTATTGATAAAGGATCCTATTTAAATCTTTTCGATAGATTGAATGCCTACTCATATTATCGCGCTTTTAATATCTACCACTTCAAATCCTGAAAGAGGTGCTCAAATGAAAATTAAGTCGCTCTTTGTTAAACTAATTGATCGTCCGATTGAGGGAGTCATTAAAGCAGATGATGATACGATGTTGCGTCATGAACTGGATGAGTATGTGCTGACAAATGAAATCCAGGAATGTATGGAAAGTTTTCTTGAAATGTATAACGATCCTGTTGGCGTAAACGGTGCGTGGCTCTCAGGCTTTTTCGGTTCAGGAAAATCACATTTGCTCAAAATACTTGCTCTTATACTTGAGAACAGAGAAATTGAAGGAGAAAAGGCTCTGGAAATATTTCTGCCCAAACTGGATGAAATTGATAATGTATTGTTGAAGTCCGGTTTAGAGCGTGCTGTACAGATCCCGTCTAAGTCGGTTTTATTTAATATCGATCAACGGGCAGATGCTATAAATAAAACAGACACAGATGCTTTGCTTAGTGTCTTTTATCGGGTTTTCAATGAGATGCGTGGTTACTACGGCAAACATAGTTACGTTGCGCAATTTGAGCGTGATCTTGATGAGAGATCTCTCTTACAGGATTTTCAAAACGCTTTCCATCGGGTATCAGGTCAAAATTGGCTAAAAGAACGAGAAGCTGTCATTCTTGTCTCACACTTCATTGATCGAGCTTACGCCGAAATCACGGATCAAGATCCTGACGATGTTAATAACATTTTAAAGGCCTACCGAGAGACGCATAGTCTTTCAATCGATGATTTTGCTAATGAAATCAAAGACTACATTGACCGCCAGGGCCCAAATTTTCGACTCAATTTTTTTGTAGACGAGGTGGGGCAATTCATCGCAAACCAAGCCAAGTTAATGACAAATTTACAAACGATAGCTGAAAGTCTGGCTACTATATGTGAAGGAAGGTCTTGGATTGTTGTCACTTCACAGAGTGATATGGAGACAGTTGTAGGTGGGCTAAGCAAACCGAGCGAAAATTTTTCCAAAATTCGAGATCGTTTCAAGGTTAGCCTGAGTCTAACCAGCATTAATGTGGCCGAGGTTATTAAGAAGAGACTTTTAGACAAGAAAAGAGAAGGCCAAAAAGCACTTGAAAGGCTCTATATTGAGCATATGGACAACTTTGGAACTTTGTTCACTTTCTCAGGAGGTTCTCGAAGTTTTCCAATTTATCAAAACCGAGAAGAATTTATTGAAACATACCCCTTTGTTCCCTACCAATTTGATCTTTTCCAACTGGCTATTGAAAAACTCTCATTTCATGATGCTTTTGAAGGTAGATATAGATCAGTAGGAGAACGCTCTATGTTGGCGGTTTTCCAGGAAGTGACAAAAAACATTGCCGCCCTCGAGCTTGGCCAACTTGCAACCTTTGACCAGATGTTTGAAGGGATCAAAGATGCAATAAAACCACAGGTCCGATCCTCGATGACTGCTGCCGAACGCCAACTTGGTCGAAGTGGCCATGTCTTTGAGCTCCGGTTGCTGAAGGCGCTCTTTTTGGTTAAATATGTTGGAGAGTTCAAAGCAACGATTAACAATTTGGCCATTTTAATGTTGCCTCATTTCGATGAAAATATCGTTGAGCTTAGGGCGAGTGTTGAAGAATCACTTACTTATCTTGAGCAACAGACCTACGTTCGAAGGCATGGCGACATATTTGAATATTTGACTGATGAAGAAAAGGACATTGAACGAGAAATAAAAGCAACAGAAATTAATATTGTAGAGATCACGAAAGTAATGACTTCATTGATTTTTGATTCAGTGATTACAACGAAAAAGATTCGAAGCGATACAACTGGCCATGATTATCCTTATTGGCAAAAATTGGATGGGATCTCCTCCCATCGCGAGCAAGAGCTCACCATTAATTTCATCAGCCCCTTCAATGATTTTATTGATGACTTGAGCCAATTGCACACAAATAGCAGTGGGCGCAATGAGATGTTGGTCATCATGCCACCTGAACATCGTTTGATTCATGAACTAAGGGCGTACAAGCAAACAGAAATATATATAAATCAAAACTATTCTAATGATCTGCCCCAATCAGTGAAAATAATTTTGAATGAAAAAGAGGCGCGTAATCAGGAGCGCTACAAGAGTTTAAAGAGAATGGTGCATAACCTCATCGTTGAATCAGCGATCTACATTGAAGGCAATGAGATTATCTCAAGCTCTGAGGATCCCAAGACACGAATCGATACCGCTTTTCAGTCTCTCATCAGCTCGGTCTACCCCAATCTTCGCATGATCCAGGGTACGACTTATACCTTGAGTACGTTATCCAACACTTTCGATGATTATCGGAATTACTCGGTCATTAACGGAGCAATGCCACTTCCTGAGGTAGAGCAGGAGATCTTGTCATTTGTCTCTCTCAGAACAGGCGAAGGGCAAAGGATCTCAGTCCGAGACGTCCTCGAGCATTTCGGCAAAAGACCTTACGGTTGGTATGAGGCGGCAACACTGAATATCCTGGCGAGGTTATGTGCTCGCGGAAAGCTTGAAGCTACCAATGGCCAGCGTGGTGATTATCATGTGATAGATCGTTTGCCAAGATTACTTCTTGATTCAACAGCTCACAATACGATTACGCTTGAGCCACAGATTGAGTTTGCCGCTTCAGAGCTTCGGCAGGTCAAAGAATATTTTGAAAACTATTTCCAACAACCTTTGACAGCGAATGAAGCCAAAGCATTGGGGCTCGAGATACAGGATCATTTTGGGAAACTTAATGATAGGTTAGAATTGGCCTTCGGACGGAAGAATTCTTTCCCTTTTGTTGAAATGATGTCTGATTCGAAAGGGCGGATCGAGAATATCCTGGACAAGTCTTATAAATGGTACATTGCTGAATTCAGCGATGAGAGTGCTAACTGGCTTCAAGAAAAAGAAGAGCTTATTGATCCCATCCTTAGTTTTATTGAGAGTCCAAGAGGAGAAATCTATCTGGAGGCGCGGTCTTATCTGATGGCAAATACCAATAATTTTGATTATCTTTATGACCAACATGACGTGGATATACTTCGATCATTAGTCGATGATCCTGAATGTTTCAAACAAGATACCATGCAGGTCGTAAAAGAAAAACTTGATTCACTAAGTCAAGATGTAACGACTAAGCTTGAAGAAGAACGGGGTGGTGCTATAGCCGAAGCAAAAACCTTTTGGGATGGCATCGAGGCAAATACCGATTATCGGGCTTTACCGGATCAAGAAAAGGAGAAGATAGCTGCTCCATTTCATGAAATCCAGAACCGCATTAAGGCGGAGCTCTCAATTCCGGCTATTCGAGAGCTGAGTCGACGTTTTAAGGAACATGAAATAATTTCAACCCAGAACAAAATTCTTGAAATGGCGACAGCATCGACTTTCCAAGATGAGGTTCAACTGACTCCGCAAAGACGCTACATTTCCAGCAAAAATATCCCTATCCTCTACTCAAAAGTTACTGTTGAGGACATGCAAGATCTCGACAATTATATTAATGCAATGAGAAAAGCATGGAATAAAGCATTGGAAGATGGTAAGAAAATTCAGCTGAGCTAGAAAGTGAAGTTCTCAATGAGCACATCAGAGGTTCGAGATTTTGCTAGAGAAGCGCGCCGGCAATTAATTAACCAAGTTGGAACCAAGCTCCTAGTGGTATTGGCCAAGGACAGTTTGGCCAGGCGAGAAAATCCTAGTGCTGTTGCCGTGCTTGAAGAAGATTTGGCGAATTTCGGTAGCGAGGAACTTGTCGAGCGAGTTGCCTACACTTGGTTTAATCGCATATCGGCCCTTCGTTTTATGGATGTCAACAACTACACTTCAGTTGGAATCGTCTCCCCAGCTACTGGTCAAACACAGCCTGAAATCTTGGCAGACGCGAAGATGGGCCACATTGATGAAAAAATACCTGAAAACACTAGAAGGAAGATTAACGACCTTCTCACAGGCGTGAAGGTGAGCTCTGATCCCCAACAAGAGGCTTACAAACTGCTCTTCATTGCCCATTGCAATCTGTGGCACAGTTCATTGAGTTTTCTTTTTGAGAGAATTCAAGATTATTCAGAATTGCTTTTGCCAGAAGACTTGTTGTCAGAGCAGTCGATCATAACTAAGATTCAATCCGTGTTGTCGGAAGAAAATTGTAATGATGTGGAGATTGTTGGTTGGCTTTACCAGCATTATATTTCGGAAAAAAAAGAAGAAGTTGATCGCTTTGTGAATCGAAATGGAAAATTGTCTCCTAGCAACCTCCCAGCGGCGACGCAATTATTTACTCCTCGCTGGATAGTTCGTTATCTGGTTGAAAATTCGCTCGGTTGGCTGTGGATGTTAAATTACCCAAATTCAAAATTAACTGAAAAAATGCAGTACTATTCCAAACCTGTCCAAGCGGAAGTGGATTTTTTGCACTTGAAATTCCCGGAGGAAATCCGTGTTTGTGATCCGGCCTGTGGCTCTGGGCATATGTTGGTCTATGCGTTTGATCTACTGTATGAAATTTATGCAGAACAAGGGTACGATGAAGAAAAAATTCCTGAACTGATTCTAACGAGAAACTTGTTTGGGATTGAAATTGATAAGCGAGCTGCTGATTTAGCAGCATTTGCACTCACAATGAAAGCGAGACGGCGCGATAGACACTTCTTTAACAAAAACATCCAACCTAACATATGTGTCCTTAACAAAATTGCATTTCAAGGGGATGAATTACATCGATATGTTGAAGATGCAGGGCAGGATGTTCTCAGTTTGCCCGTCATAAATATACTTAAACAATTTGAAGAAGTGGACAACTTTGGTTCATTGATACGTGTGGATGGTTTGAATGTTCAAGCAGTCGTACGTGCTCTAGAAGCAAGATATTCTGAACCGGATCTGTCAATAGAAAAGACACATAAAAAAGTTATGAACGCCTTGCATCAGGCGAGCTATCTGACGACTAGATTTCACGTAGTTGTTACCAATCCTCCATACGCCATGAGCGGTAATCTGAACGTTCGTTTGGTGGAGTGGCTTCGGGAGAATTACTGGGAAACTAGGGCAGACCTTTTTGCGGCCTTTATTGAGAGAAGCTTGGATTTCGCTTTTCACAAAGGCTTGGTGGCAATGATCACTATGCAAAGTTGGATGTTCTTAGTTTCATATGAAGAATTTAGAAACACTTTAATCCATGAAAAAACGATTATTTCGTTAGTCCATTTAGGAACCCGAGCTTTTGACAGCATAAAGGGGGAAAAAGTTTCTACATCTGCGTTTGTTTTACAAAATAGACCAGATTCGCAAATTCGGGGGAGTTATTTCAGGATAGTTGATGGTAAATCGGAAGAAGAAAAAGAAAAATTGTATCTCAGGGCCTTAAATGAGCGACCCAATAATTTATTTTATGAAATTCAAGCTTCAACTTTTCTTGATATACCTGAAAGCTTGATCTCCTATTGGTCCACAAAAAAAATCAACGACACATTTGCTGATTACCCATCTTTATCATCTCATTACAGAACAGCCCAGGGCTTAGCAACGGGAAAAAATAAGCGATTTTTGAGACTTTGGCATGAGTGTTCCTTGAATCGGATTGGTTTTTCATATAATGACGCAACAGAAGCGAATTGTTCACTAAAGAAGTGGTTTCCGTATAATAAAGGTGGTGCGTTCAGGAAATGGTATGGAAACCAATCATACGTCGTGGACTGGGAAAATGACGGTCACAAAATTCGCAATTTCCGAAATAAAAACGGACGACTTAGGTCGAGACCACAGAATATGGACACATTTTTTAAGGAAAGTATCAGTTGGTCTAAGGTCAACTCCAACAACCCTGGTTTTAGATACTTCCCTCCTGGCTTTATCTACGACGTTGCGGGAACATCATTGTTTGTAGAAAACAAGGAAACTATCCACACTATGTTGGGGTTATGCAACTCCAGTGTCGTAAAACGTGTTTTAGAGGTGCTTTCGCCCACAATGAATTTCGAGGTGGGCCAGGTCTCAAAAATTCCAATTAATCTTGAGGCCGATACGCATGAACTTGTTGAGCAATTAATCGAAATATCTAAGAGAGATTGGGACGCGTTTGAAACCTCATGGTCATTCGCGAGGACTCCTTTGTTAGATGAGCGATATCATGATTGTAGTTTGGAAAATACATATTTAAATGTGCGGACAGATTGGCGTAACATGACGAACAGGATGCTTGAGTTGGAAGAAGCAAACAATCTTCTACATATCGATGCTTACGCTTTAGATAGTGACGTATCATCAGCAGTATCATTGTATGATGTTTCTATAAATTGCAACCCATTTTACAGATACGGTGGTGATAGGTCTGCTAATGAACTGGAAGCTCGTTTGTTAAAAGATTCTGTAAGCGAATTTATTTCTTATTCGGTTGGCTGCATGTTTGGACGTTACTCATTAGACAAGCCTGGGCTAATCCTGGCAAACCAGGGAGACAATCTAGCAGATTACCTGGAACAAGTGCCGAACCCATCTTTTATGCCAGATGAAAATAATGTAATCCCCGTACTCAGAGATAATTGGTTTGTAGATGATGTTACAGGTCGTTTTATGGAATTCCTAAAAGTGACTTTTGGGGAAGAACGTTTTTTAGCAAATTTACAGTTCATCGAGTCTGCGATTGGGCAAGATATCAGGAGCTACTTTTTAGAAGAATTTTATAAGGATCATATAAAAAGATTTAGAATTAGTAGTGACATAGGGATATTCTATTGGATGTTTTCGAGTCCCCGAGGTACCTTCAATGCTCTTGTCTACATGCACCGATATCATCCCAATACGATTAATATTGTTCTCAACAAATATCTGCGGGAATTGCAGTTTAAACTCAGAGCCAAAATAGAACAATTGAATCGAATCGAAGCGAGTGCAGGTTCCAGCGAAGCAGACAAGGCGAAAGCCGCCAAAGAGAGAAGCTTAATCCAAGAAGATCTTGATGAGCTTCACCAATGGGAACAAGAGGTTATTTTCCCACTTGCAGCGCAGAGAATCAAAATTGATCTTGATGATGGGGTAAGAGTCAACTATCCAAAGTTTGGCACCGCTCTGAAAGAAGTGAAGGGGTTATCGCAAAATTAATCCTGTAAGAAGTGAGGTTGTCAATGGCTAACTCGGTAGAACAATCTTTAGCTAAGCTGTTCCAGAGACATCGAATCATCTTCTGGTACGATCGAGAGAAAAATCTAAAAGATCTGTTCAATAGCTTGATACTGAATGACATCGAAAAAATCGAGCTGCATAATAACGTTTTATCTGTCAAGAATCGAGTGTTGAGGGAAGAAAGAGAGAGGAAATTTCTTCTTTACCATGAAGGTCCCGCACCCAAGAATGAGCAAAATTGGATGCTGGATGTTTTATTGGCTCATGGTGAATTCAGGGCTGACCAGATTGGCTTGTGGCTGTCAGAAATGGAACTTGAATTGTCCCTCTCTGGTTTTGTGGAAAAGTACCGTTCGTTTTTTTCGAAAAAAGATAATCGTGACGCTTTCCGTACTCGGGTAAATGTGAACGATAGTGAAAACCGAATGCAGTTGAAAATGCTGTCTATTTTCTGCCGAACCGAAGTTTCTCTCGAGGCGATCCTACTCAAGCTTTTATTTGAACTCGCCAATGAGGATGATAAGCTTTGGCATCTGCTTGAAGCTTATGACCTTGAATCTTTCTTCTGGGATCAAATGACTCAACACTATAGCTATCAATCAAAATCACCCAGTCTTAGAGATTTTGTCTATCTCCTCTTTCAAGATAGCTACGCAATGATGACCGGTGGCGATCACCAATTGAATAGGGATGCCTTAGTATTTCTACAAAGATGGCAGGATAGCTCCAGGTATAAAAGTGGATTTGAGCATTTTTCAGACGAAACCGCCCACGCTATAAATGTTGGGGATGATTTGGCGAAACGGACGATATCGGATGTGTTGGGTATCGATTATTTTAAGGCGGTTGATCAAAGGATCCTTCATGAGTTGGTGTCACTTGTAAGTGCACGTACTATAAGTCATGCTCAGCTCCATCGTCTGGTCCAAGAACGGCGGTCAACTTATTGGTACTCAGAGTATTATCAGAGTCTTTACGAGGCCCTTGAATTAGCTTCGCTATTTTTTCAAAATTTAACAGAACTCAATTTCTATATGGGTTCTATGGCTCAAGGAGTTGAAAATTACTCTAAAAATTGGTTTAAAATTGACCAGCTTTATCGAAAATATATTTGTGCTGCTTCCAAAGCTGGTGAAGCAACACTAATGAATGATCTGAGTGAATTGGTTGAGAATCATTATGTAAATAAATTTTTATTTCCCCTGGGAAACAGTTGGCAAGCCATTGTGGACAAATCTACACGATGGGATGCGATGCCCTGTATCTCACAAAGAAGTTTTTTTAATCAGCACGTCTCCCTTTTCCCCAATAAAGGACATAAGGTGTGTGTGATCATATCTGATGCACTGCGCTATGAGATCGCCGAAGAACTACAAGGACTCATCCAACAAGAGGACCGTTTCTCCGCCAAACTTGAGCCCATGTTTGCTGTATTGCCAAGTTTTACGCAATTAGGTATGGCGGCTCTGCTACCAGGAAAAACATTGGAAATTGTCGAGAGTAGTGGATCTCCTTCGGTTAGCCTTGATGGCCATAAAACAGCAGGCATAATTAATCGCGAAAAAATACTTAGGCTTAATCAAAAAAATCCTTCCATTGCTCTGAGCACGGACTCGGTGTTAAAGGAAAAACGTCTAGACCTTCGAACCATGGTGCGCGACCATGACATCATTTATATCTTTCATAATCATATCGATGCGACGGGGCATAGCTTGGCCTCGGAGAACGAAGTTTTTGTTGCTGCTGAAGAGACGCTAGAGCACTTACTCAAAGTAATAAAAAAACTTGCTGGCAATAATGTTAACAATTTCCTATTGACAACAGATCACGGTTTTCTTTATCAACAGAGCAAAGTAGCTGAAAGTGATTTTCATGTAGATAGCATTGAGGGTAGCCAGATAGTCCATATAGACCGTCGTTATGTGATTGGGAAAAAATTAACATCAAAGACTTCTCTTACGCATTTCCATGCCAATGAGTTAGGGCTAGCAGGGGATCTTGAATTTCAGTTTCCCAAATCGGTCAATCGGATTCGAAAAAGAGGATCGTGCATTCAATTTGTTCATGGTGGCACGTCCTTACAAGAATGTGTAATTCCTGTTCTCTCGATTAACAAAAAACGTAGTAGCGATGTGTCATTGGTGGATATCGATATTCTACAGGGAAGTGTGAGTTCCATAACGGTAGGGCATTTGCCAGTCACTCTTTATCAGACGGAGCCACTTTCAGATAAGTTGCAAGAGAGGCATCTAAGAATTGGCCTTTACTCGAAGTGCGGCGAACTTATCTCCAGCTCTGAAGATCTGAGCTTTGCCTTTGAATCAGAGCATGCGCGGGAGCGAGAATATCTGGTACAACTAACCTTAACCCGTGATGCAGACAAATTTAACAACGAAGAAGTGATTCTCAGATTGGAATCAAAAATCCCTAATACAAATCAATATACGCTCTATAAGTCAGCTAATTACATGTTGCGTCGGTCATTCATAAGTGATTTTGAATTTTGATAGGAAGGTCATCCGATGATGAATCTAGATGCAAAAACCAACGAATATTTTGCAGGACTTGTTGTCCGCAAGGATCTGGTGAAAGAAGTCAAGGGTAATGCGATTGTCCCAAGCTATGTGCTTGAGTATCTGCTTGGGGCCGATTGTGCGACTGACGATGAACAAGCAATTCGAGCGGGTATTGAACGCGTCAAAGAAATCTTGAGGGTTCATTATGTGCATCGAAATGAGGCAGGTCTAGTTCGGTCTAACATCCGAGAAAAAGGACGCCACAAGGTGATCGACAAAGTCTTAGTTCATCTCAATGAGAAAAGAGATGTGTATGAAGCATCTTTTTCTAATCTAGGTATAAAAGAAGTACTCGTTTCGAGTGACACGATCCGACAACATCCCAAGCTTTTGGTCAATGGGGTTTGGTGCATTGCGGACGTACGGTATGATCATTACGATGACCCTGCGATAAGTCCATGGATATTGACAAATTTAAATCCTATTCAAATGTCACGTTTTGACTTTGACCATTATCTCGCTAGCAGGTCCAGATTTTCAACAGATGAGTGGATCGATCTATTAATTCAAAGTATCGGATTTGATCCAGAGCGCTTTAGCAAACGAAGCAAACTGATTCAGTTAACTCGCCTGATTCCATACTGTGAACGCAATTACAACTTGATTGAACTAGGCCCAAAAGGAACTGGAAAATCCCACATATATTCTGAGTTTTCTCCTCATGGAATTCTTTTATCAGGTGGCGAGGTGACGGTTGCCAAACTCTTCGTCAACAATACAACTGGGAAAATTGGTCTAGTAGGTTACTGGGATACCGTGGCCTTCGATGAGTTTGCGGGTAAAAATAAACGAGCAGACCGAGCCCTCGTCGATATCTTGAAAAATTATCTGGCCAATAAAACCTTTTCACGCGGCATTGAGCCACTTGGGGCTGAAGCCTCGATGGCTTTTGTTGGCAACACACAACATACTGTTCCCTATATGCTCAAACACAATGATCTTTTCAATGAGCTCCCGCCCCATTATCATGATTCTGCCTTTCTTGACCGGTTGCATTTCTACATCCCCGGCTGGGAGGTCGACATTATCCGGGGCGAGCAATTCTCTGATGGCTACGGGTTTGTTGTCGATTATTTAGCAGAAATATTACGTTATATGCGCAATTTAGATTTTTCTGGCAAATATCAACCTTATTTTGCCTTATCTTCTGACATCACAACGCGGGATAGAGATGGGATAGTCAAGACATTTTCAGGCCTGATGAAGTTGATTTTCCCACAAGGTGATGCTTCATTGGAAGATATCGAAACTCTTTTACGTTTTTCAATTGAAGGTCGTAAACGTATCAAAGATCAGCTCTTACGCATCGATAAAACTTTCTACAAGGTCGATTTCAGTTACACTAATCCTGATGGCGAGACAAAACAAGTAACGACACTTGAGGAAAGACAATATCCAAAATTCTATCACCAGCTCACTGATGCAGATGACACAGAGGTAGAGGTTGGTGCTGTTACCCTGACTCCTGACATGAATATGAATCAACAAGAAAAGATGCACAAGCAGACTGCACCTAAAGAACAGCATATAGTCGTGGAAGAAAATCAACGTGGTGTGACTTTTGACGATTTGTTTGGAGCCTACCTTAAAGGGGCAGCGGACATTGTCATCCATGACCCCTTTATCCGTAAACGCTATCAGGTTCAAAATTTAGTTGAATTGATTGAAACAGTTATCAAGGTCAAGCCAGAGGAAGATGAAGTGAGAGTCCGGCTTTTCACCACGCAAGATGACTATGACGTTCCTCAACAAGAAGAAATGTTAGGAAACATTCAAGATACAAGTCTAATGGCTGGGGTTGTTTTTGATTGGGAGTTCCTTGATCGTGAAAGCATGCATGCTCGTCATATCACGACTGATCATGGCTGGAAAATTTCACTGGATCGGGGCTTAGATGTATTCCAACCATTTGAACCTATGTATGGCATTGCTTTGGGCAATAGGATGCAGGAATTTCGATCTTGCCGTCCCTTTGAGGTGACATACATTAAGTTTTAACGAAAAAAGAGGCGCCAGCATATAGATCCCTGCCTGAAAGATTAGGTTCAGTGGCAAAACCTAATCCTCAAAGCTAACGAGAATTATGTAGGGTCTGCTGAACGGATCTTAAAGGCCTGCGGGGCAGTCATTTCGGACTGATT
>CAZGCS010000029.1:7618-13435 GCA_964524395.1 uncultured Mageeibacillus sp. | reverse complement strand
GTCGTTGACGTCATTCTAGCATTTTTCTTCGTTTTACAGGGTTTTTCAAAGCACACCAAAACCACTGCCGCGATTTTATTTCAAGATTTCTTGGATTCCTTCTCGACTGTCCTGCTTACCTTGTCATTTATCGGCTATCATGACCAGGGTAAACGGCAATTCAGCAGTTAGGGAGGACTTATGAAATCTTATCGCAAAGAATTGACATTCAACACAAGAACACGGCGGGCCTTCATCAACATTACACCTGAGGTAAAAAGGTGTTTGACTGAAAGCGGAATTCAGGAAGGTCTGCTCCTTTGTAATTCCATGCACATCACCTCCAGCGTTTTCATCAACGATGACGAGTCGGGGCTGCACAGTGACTTTGAGGTCTTCCTGGAAAAACTGGCTCCTGAAAAACCATATGAACAGTACCGGCACAATGGTTATGAAGACAATGCCGACGCCCATTTGAAACGCAGCGTCATGGGCAGGGAAGTCGTTGTCGCCGTTACGAACGGGCAACTGGATTTTGGAACCTGGGAGCAGATCTTCTACGGTGAGTTCGACGGTAAAAGACCCAAACGGGTCCTGGTCAAGATCATCGGTGAATAAGCGGGCGCCTTTGAAGGGCGCCCGTCTTTCATTCCACTAGACGCCTTCCGTCACATTGGGAGGCACCTGTTCCGGCTGGACGTAGTCCGCCGGAGGCATGGCTTGAGGCGGCGCCTGTCCGTAGGCGGGAGCCTGGTACGGATGCGGTTTGCTGAAGGCGGAGGGTCCGTAGAGAGCCAGCATTTCCATCCGCATGAAGTGGCGCAGCACCTGGACCACCACCTCGGTGGCCAGCCAGATAAGGAAGGCAACCACGATGACAGCCACAAGGGCCAGCACAATCATGAGGGTGCTGGCAGCGAACATGCCGCTGTAATGCCGATAGATATTGGCTCTGGCGAATAAGACGTAAGCTGAGCCGCCGACCATGACGATCAGGCCGATCCATCTGACGATCGAAATCAGAGTCGCCAGTCTTCCGAGGTTTTTGTGCTTGTTCATTTTCTTACCTCACGATTCTCATTACTTATCCGACGACTTGGTAACCTTCGTCGGTAATCGCTTGTGTGACAGCCTCTAGACTGACATTGCCGTCCGTCTTCACCGTCACGCGTTTTGTTTCCAGGTCAGCATGGGCGTCGCCCACACCGGGTATGGCTTTCAGGGCTTTTTCGACACGGGCCGTACAATGACCACAGGTCATTCCTTCAACTTCAAGAACCATTTCCTTGTCCATGGTTTCTTCCTCCTCTTCCAAATCAGGGATGACCGGACAGGCCCTGTCCGTAATCCCCTCTGTAATCAATTCATCGGCACGAAGTGATGATGTTTCCTGGATCAATCTCTTGCGCCTGCCTTCTTTTCCAGGTTTAAAACCCCTGAGACGCAAAGCGTTCAGCACCACAAAGATGGAGCTGAAGCTCATGGCCAAGGCTCCGATCATTGGTGACAACTTGAGGTTGTAGGGAACATAGAAAACGCCTGCCGCAAGCGGGATGGCGATCACATTGTAGAAAAAGGCCCAGAAGAGATTTTCCTTGATAGTCCGCAAGGTCTTGCGGCTCAGTTCGATGGCCGATACGGCATCGTTCAACTCATTGCGGACGAGCACAATATCGGCTGATTCGATGGCGATGTCGCTGCCTGCGCCGATGGCGATGCCGACATCGGCAACCGCCAAAGCAGGCGCGTCGTTGATGCCATCACCCACCATGGCGACACGTTCGCCTTTCTGGCGCAACCTGCTGATGACCTCAGCCTTGTCGGTTGGCAGAACTTCAGCAATAACCTGGACACCGCCCAGCTCGCGGCCAATGGCCTCCGCCGTTGCCTGACGGTCACCTGTCAACATAATGACACGGATGCCCAGCTTATGGAGCCGGTCGACCGCCTCAATGCTTCCGGGCTTCAGCCGGTCTGTCGCCCCGATCAGGCCCAGGAGCTTGTGATCGAGCGCCAGGAAGAGAATGGTACGGCCTTCTGCGGCCAGAAGATCGGCTTGAGCCTCCAGGGCCTGGTCCCTGACCCCCAACTCTTTCATGTAATTGCCGCTGCCGATGTAAACCGTTCTCTTGTCCTCCAGGACGCCTTTCACCCCGCGGCCGGGAACTGCCTCGAAGTGTTCCAGCGGGACCCGGTCTTTCAGGCCCCCGGCATCGGCAGCCCTCAGAATGGCTCCTGCCAGAGGGTGCTCCGACAGCTCTTCCAGTGTAGCTGCCAGGGTCAGGAGCTCTTCTTCCGTACTGAAAGCCTTGTCTCCCTCCCCTGCCATGACAATCTCCGTCACTTCCGGCTTGCCCGCCGTCAAGGTTCCCGTCTTGTCGAAGACCACACTGCTCAGGCTGCCGGCATCTTCCAGAGCCTCTCCGGACTTGATCAGGATCCCGTGGCGGGCTCCCTGACCCGTGGCTACCATGATGGCGACCGGCGTCGCCAAGCCCAGAGCACAGGGACAGGAAATAACAAGGACAGAGATGGACATGGAGAAGGCAAGCTCGCCGGGGTAGCCCAGCAACAGCCATACCGCCAGCGTAACAAGCGCGATGGCGATCACAACGGGAACGAAAACGCCCGCGACCCGGTCCGCCAGACGAGCGACCGGAGCCTTGGAGGAGGACGCTTCTTCCATCAGATGAATCATTTGGGACAGGGTCGTATCCTCCCCTGTCTTTGTCGCTTCAAAAAGCAGGGTCCCCGTTCCATTGATGGTGGCCGAGGTCACCGGATCACCCGGCGCTTTTTCGACCGGGATGCTCTCACCGGTCATGGCTGACTCATCGATGGAGCTGTGACCCTCACGGACGACGCCATCACAGGGTACGCGCGCGCCAGGCAGCAAAACAACCAGGTCGCCCGGGCGCAACTCTTCCGCGTCGATCTCGAGGCGCTCCCCGTTGCGCATGACCAGGGCTGTTTGGGGAACCAGATCCATGAGACCGGTCAATGCCTCGGAGGTCTTGCCCTTGGCTCTGGCCTCCAAGGTCTTGCCGACCATGATCAGAACCAGGATCATGGCAGCCGATTCGAAGTAGAGTTGATGGAGATAACGGTCGATCAGGGCGCCGTCACCTGTACCCAGTCCGTTGCCTATCCGGTAAATGGCAAAGAGGCCAAAAACAAAGGAAGCCGCTGAACCGAGCGCGATCAGGGAATTCATATTGGGCGCACGATGGATCATTCCCTTAAAACCTGACGTGAAGAAAAAACCGTTGATCAGAAGGACGGGAAGAGCAAAGACCATTTGTAAAAGTGCGTAGCCAACGGCGTTCTCGTGGCCGGTCAGAAAGGAAGGAAGAGGAAGACCCAGCATGGGGCCCATGGAAAGCCACATGAGGGGAATGAGCAAAACGGCCGAGGAAACAAGGCGCCTTGTCATCAAGCGCTCCTCTTTCTCACGCTCCTCGACAAGCTTCTGCCGCTCGGCGCGCCGGTCGGCTTTCCTGGAACCTTCACTCCCGCCGACCAGACTGATGCCGTAGCCGGCTTTCTCGACCGCCGCCATCACAGCCGTCTCCGTTTGAAGCTTGGGATCCAGCTCGACTGTCATGGTTCCCGTCAACAAATTAACATTGACGTCATTGACGCCGTCCAGCTTCTGAACTGAACGGGTGACTGCCGCCTGACAGGAGGCACAGGTCATCCCGGTCACCGCAAAGGTTTTTTTCATCTCAAAACCCCTCTTTCCATAAGTCATCTTACGGGCAAAAGCACACCTCCGTCGTAACAACGGGCGCGCCGGGTCATCTCCTCCAGGTATTGGGGAAAATATGTCATTGCCCGCCGGCCGCGCGCACTTGGTGTTTGCCGGCCTGGCTTTTGATCCATCCTCGTAATAACAGACGCGTCCGCCAGTAGTAAAAACGGTGCCGCCTGGCCACCAGGGTCGTGTCCAGGGGATAGAAGAAGCGTCCGGCGTTCATGTCAAGCAGGACGGGATACAGGCTGATCCGGTGCCCCGCTGTGCCGAGATAGTTGACGACTCCGGCTGCAGCAGAGGTAATCTCATCGCGGTTTTTCATGTCGGTCAGGAAAATGATGCGGTTGCGGGGAGCGGGATATTGACCATAAAACTCCTCAATTTTGCGTTCGCATTCCTTGAGTATCTGGTCGACGATGATCACATTCAACATGGGATGGTTGAAAAGAAAAACCCGGTCTACCAGGGGCGTCCTTCCAAAAGAGGGTACCAGCCGCCTGCGGGTCATGACAAGATCAAAAGGCTGCATCCCTGCCTTTGTCCACTTGCGCCGGGCGAAATAGTCACGAAAGTCGTTGCGGTAATCCGGCCAGTGGTCTTGAAGCTGGCGGCATTTCCCCGGCAGACGAAAACGCCTGATCCGGTCAAGCCTTCTGAGGCTATCCGGATTCCCCGGGCTGAAACGCTCCAGTTTAACACTGGAAAAGAGTTGAAAAATGAAAATGACAAGCATGAGCCCATAAAGTATAAAAGCCACAATAAAGGCCGTATCCAGGTATTTGAGGGCTGTGAATACCGGGACTTCCTTTGCCTTTTCATACAACCACAGCAAGCCTGCGCCCAGAAGAACCAGGATTACAAAGTGTGAGAAAACCTCGCGAAACCAACCCTTGCCGCGCATGGTTACGGAAGAAGAATCAGTTTGGTCTCAATCTCAGCGACCTGGGAGAGAGTCTGGTAAACCGAGCAATACTTGCCGGCAATCTCGGTCGCGCGGAGGAATTGTTTTTCTTTTTCCGTATCGGCACCCTTGACGGTCATCTCGATCAGAATGTGCTCAAGTGTTGTCGGTGGCTCTTTTCGATGTTCCCCCGTGATATCAAGGGTAACTTCATGGTAGGACAGCTGCATTTTTTCCGTGATGCCGAGAAAAGTCAGGTAGAAGCATCCGCTCAGACCGGCCAGGACCAAGTCGTAGGGTCCGAATTCGTTCTCTTGAGGTCCCAGAACAAGGCTGCCCCGTTTCCCCTGGACGTGGCCGTGGTAATGCTTCCCAAAAACTGCTCTGATGTGATCCATGGTTCCTCCAATCCCCATGCTCAGGACGAGGCCCCGAGCACCATCTCAATTGCCATTTCTTTCGACTCCCGGTAAACAGTGATGGTCACACGATCTCCCGCCTTGCGTTCATTTTTATAGTCAGCAAGCTGCTTGGTGGTAGTCACCGGCTTGCCCTCAAACGCCGTAATGACGTCGCCTGCCTTCAATCCCGCCTTATCACCGGCACTGCCTGGTTCCACAGAAACAACCACGACACCCGGATAGTGGAGCCCCTGCTCAGCGGCCAGGATTTCCTCGACTGTTGATACCGTGATTCCCATCATGGGCCATACATGCTTGCCTGTCCGGATGATACTTTCAATAATTGGCTTGGCAGCGTTGATGGGAATGGCGAAGCTGATGCCCTGGATCTGCTCAACCGAGCTCTCATCCGAAAAGATGATCTTCAGCTGGTTGATCCCGATCACCTCCCCATAAGAATTGAGAAGCGCACCGCCCGAATTGCCGGGGTTCAAGGCGGCGTCTGTCTGGATCAAAGCAATGGGGGTCTGCGACAATTCGCGGTCAAGGGCGGAGATGATGCCCGAGGTGACTGTCCCCGAAAGCCTGCCAGTCGGGTTGCCGATGGCAATGGCCAATTCCCCGATTACAAGCTCGGAGGAGTCGCCCAGGTCTACGAAGGGGAGATCATCGGCATCGATTTTGAGTACTGCGATATCCGCATAGGAGTCACTGCCGACCAGTCTGGTTTCAAAGGCACGCCCGTCTTCCAGATTGACATGAATGGACCGGGCATTCTCGAT
>CAZGCS010000029.1:5064-7518 GCA_964524395.1 uncultured Mageeibacillus sp. | reverse complement strand
GGTCTCTTCCGTCGTACTGACCGGTCTCATGATTTTGTCCCTGTTGGCGTGAAGGAAGACAAAAAGAGCCGTAATGGCGGAGAAAATCAAGACCGCGACAAGACCAACCAAAATGATACCGAGCGCCAGATGACCTGATCTGCCGCCATCCGGATGACGGGCGCGCTTCTCCGAAACCTGTTCTTTCTTGTCAAATTCATCCCGGTCATTCATGGTTCGATCTCCTTGTATAAGCTGTGACTTACAATCACCTCCATCTTATCCCCGGCGCCATGTGAGGGGAAGTGACCGTAACGACCGTTATCAGGTGTCTCCCTGAAAGTCTTCTCCGGAGGGAGCTTCCTCTTCTTCCCCTTTGAGGTCAAGATCCTGCAGCTTGATCCTGCTTTTGCGGACAGTCTGTTTTTTGCGACGGGTTTTCACCCTCGCCTGCAGTGTGTTCCCGGTCTGCTTGACTTTGGCGCCCGTTTTTTTAGCAAAGGCAGAAAACCAGGCTCCAAAAGCCGCCAGGGCACCGCCAAGTGTGGCCAGCATCACAGCAGCCTGTCTTTTGATGACTGCCTTGTGACGTACAGGCCGGGGGCCCGGCCGCGCTCTTGCGGGCAGTCTCTTTTTCATAAGGACCGATGCAGACCGGTCCTCCGCTGGAACAGGAATGGCCGGACCAGGTTCATTCGCACCGGCTTCATCCATTTCCCCCTGCCAGGGAATGTCCGCTACCGCAAGAGGGCTTATGTCCGCCAATTGCCGGTCGAGCAGGAATTTGACCAGGTAATCAAGGCCATACTGCAGCCCTTTGAAAAGAATGATGGCCAGAAGAGGTACCAGGACCAGAAGACCAATCAGACCAAGCAACTCCCCGATTACCCACAGGCCGCCTGCCACAACTCCTCCAACCGTCGCCAGGATCCCTCCCGATTCAGCGATGATTTCGAGAGACGTCTCGATATGGCTGTCCACCCGCGCCAAGATGAGGTCAAGGATCGACTCTTTTTCGAAAGTGACCATGGGCAGAAAATAATGGACCAGGACGTAAAAGAGAAGCAGGTACTTGAAGGCATAAAAAAGAAGTACCAGGGGTTTGACAAAAAAAGGTAAACGCCTGTAAAAAATGGAAAGAATGGGCGTCAGGATAACGAGGAATATCAGAAGCACAGGGGCCGTCGGCCAATGAATGACAATGAGCTGGCCACGACGTTCGGGAAAAAACGTCAGCACCAAAAAAACAGCGGCCATGACCGTCGCCAGGAAGATGTGGGCATTGAAATGCCTGCGCGACGTGTAATCCGTGTCGCTCCATACGGAACCGATTAGAAAGCCCTCAAGATAATCCATACGCCTTTTCATGCAGGTCGGCAGCCGGCTGTCCGGTCCGGTTTCGACCCCTGTATAACAACACTCAGTATAGCATTGCCCGTATGGCTGTTCAGTCTTCTCCCGCCAGCGACCGGGCCATGGCACGTATCCGGCTGAATCGGTGGCTCATCCCCGACTTGCTGACAGGTGGCACCATGGCTCCGCCCAGTTCCTCCAGCGAAGCGCCCCTGTTCTCAAGCCTCGCCCTGGCCGCCTCTGCCAGCTGGGGAGGCAGCCAGTCAAGACCTCTGAAACGTTCGATCACGGCAATCGCCTCCAGTTGCCGGGCGATCGACTCCGCCCTGCGCCCCGCGTTGGCATCGTCAAAATTGACCAGGCGGTTGACCTGGCCCAGCAATTCGCGTTCACTTCTTTTTTCCTCAAATTCCAGCAAGGCGTGGTGCGCTCCACATAAAAGAAGGAAGCGGGCGACTTCTTCGCCATTAGTTAAAAGCAAATGGGTTCTTCCCTGATGCCGGGTGGTACCCGGTGTCAGGCCATGGTTGGAAAACAAGCGGACCATGAGCTTGACGGCACCACCCGCCGATGGTGAAAAAGCCAGGCGGTAGCGTCCGGTGGAGGGGTTGGCCATGACGCCGCAAGCCAGAAAGAAAGCAGAAAATACGGGTTCCAGCCCCCGTTCACCGACTTGATCGAGCCAGCCGTCGAAATCAAAAAACAAGGCGGAACGGTCGCGAAATGGAACGTGAAAGCGGAGCGTGACATCGCGCCGGCCTTTACTTTTCCCGCCTGGCGAAAAGCCCAGGGTACGGGCAGTCGATTCCAGCAGGCTGGCGGTTGTGTCGCCGGTCACGCGGACCGTTACATCCCAGCCTTGCCCGCCTTCCTTAACCCTCCCCAGGGCAGCGGTGAAAGATGCGAACGTAACAAGAGCCCACTCCGGATCGTTAAGGTAAGCTGCCTGGCGGTCGGCCAGCTCTTTTCGGATCTGCAGCGAAAAAGTCATGCCCGGGCTTCTTCTTCCTCGATTTGTTCAATCATTCTGATTCGCACATCACGCGTCAGGTCGCGGTGCAGAATGGTCACGCGGTAGCCCAGTTCGCGAAGAAAAACCGCCAGGTATTCAACAGCCATGAC
>CAZGCS010000029.1:0-4964 GCA_964524395.1 uncultured Mageeibacillus sp. | reverse complement strand
CGCATACGCTGCCCCGACAGATCGGTCGTATCCATGATATCGGTCGCCAGTTCCCTCACAGGAATCAGCAGCTTTCTCTCTTCACTGATGGCGTCAGGCAGGGACCTGTCCGCAGCCATGGGATGATCGCGGCGGCTCTGGTTATAACGGCTGATCAGCGCCGCGTCCGATGCTTCCAAAAAGAGAATGCGGACAGGAATATTGAGATTTTGAAGTTCCGTCAGAACCGGCGAAAAATACTCAACGAAATGGGGGTTGCGTGTATCCATGACCAGGGCCACCCGACCTGCGGTGGCATCTTTGCCCCCTGCCAGATCGCCTTCCGAAAGAAGCCGGGTTAACTGGCCGACCAGCTGGGGAGGCATGTTATCAATGCAAAAGAAACCCATATCCTCGAGGATTTTCACCGCCATGCTCTTCCCGCTCCCGGAAAGGCCTGTCACGATCGTAATGTCCATCACTCAGCTCCCCCAATTCAAAGCGCCAGCGGATCGCCGTCCCACTCCCCGACCAGGCGCACTTCAGGCTGTAAAAGGATGCCATTCCTGTCGAAGACGGCCCGCCTGACGTCGACAAAAACCTGGGCAATCTCCCCAGCGGCCGCGCCCCCATGATTGACGATAAAGCCCGCGTGCTTGGCGGATACGCCGGCTCTCCCGCGCGTATATCCTTTCATCCCGGCATCTGAGATCAGCTTGCCGGCAAAATAACCTTCCGGCCTCCGGAAGGCGCTGCCTGCCGAATGGGAGGCCAGTGGTTGTGTCAGGTAGCGTCTGCGCGCAAAGCCGGCCATGCGGTCGTAGATTTCAGTCGCCGGTGCCTGGTTAAGCCGGATCTCTGTTTCAAGAATCACAGCGTCCGGTTCATTGCTGAAATAGCTGTGACGGTAAGAAAAGTCATGATCCTCCCCGCCAAGCTCACGAATCGCGCCTTGCCCGTCAATAAACTTGCTCCGGACAACAAGATCGGACATACTGCCTTCGTAAGCGCCCGCATTCATCAAGACAGCACCCCCCATCGAACCCGGAATCCCGCAGGCGAACTCAAGGCCGGACAAGCCCAGTCTGGCGGCCAGGGCTGCAACCTCGTAAAGAGAAGCGCCCGCCTGGCAAATGAGCCTTTCGCCCTCGCAGCGGATCCTGCCCAAAGAAGGTGACAGGATAACGGTAATACCCCGAATGCCCAAATCGGACACCAGGATATTGGTCCCCCGCCCCAGAACCGTAAGCGGCCAGTTCTCCCTGGCGCACAATTCTTTCAGCCCCACCAGGCCCTCTTCGGTCGAAGGAAAAACCAGAAGATCGGCAGGTCCCCCTGCGCGAAAATGAGTCCAAGCCTGAAGTTTCTCTCCATGCCTGACGGTCAGACCGTCCATTTGCTGCAGTCTCCGGCCAACCTTTTCAGGATCAAAACCATTCACTGCGCTTTTTGTTTTCACCTCTCTGCCCTCCGGTCATAGATGCGGTCGGTCAGATCCCGGATTGCATCGTGACCCATCAGCCTGTTTCGGAAGTTGACTGCAGCGAACTCAACAATCACAGCCAGGTTTCGACCTGGACGGACCGGCACGGTCATGGAAGGGACAGCGACGCCTAACAGCTGGGTGCACTCATCCTCGATTCCGATCCTTTTGTACTCCTTGTCTTTGACCCAAAATTCCAGATTGATGACAAAATCCACATTCTCCTGCAGTTTGACGGCCGACGCGCCGTACATCTCCTTGACATCCAGAATTCCCAGACCCCGGATCTCAATCATGTGGCGGATGTTCTCGGGTGCCCGTCCCAGCAGGGTTGTGTCGGACACCCGCCGGATCTCGACCAGGTCGTCCGCGATCAGGCGGTGTCCGCGCTTGACCAGCTCAATCGCGGTCTCGGATTTCCCCACCCCTGATTCTCCCCGGATCAATATCCCCTCACCCAGCACCTCCACCATGACGCCGTGCATGGACAAGACAGGCGCCAGTTCAACATTGAGGTACTTGACCAGGGAACTTGAAATATCCGCAGTCGCCTTGGAGCTTTGCACAACAGGGATTTTATGGCTCGCGGCGCTTTTTAGCAATTCCGGGAATGGCTCGTGGTCACGGGACAGGATCAGGCAGGGAATTCCCCTTGAAAACAGACGGTCAAAGCTGGTCTCCCTCTCTTGTGATGACAGGGATTCCAGGTAAGCCATCTCCATGTTGCCAATCAATTGAATGCGGTTGGCTCCAAAATGCTTGAAGTGTCCGGCCAACTGCAAACCCGGGCGCGTGACGTCCGCAACCGTGATCGTTGTCTGATCAATCTTATCGAAATCGCAGATGATCCGGTAGCCGAAAATGTCGATTATCCGGCGCAGGCTGACGGCCGTTTTATTCATCAAAATATCCTCCAGTAAGCGGTTTTCCCGCTTCCGTTACGCGCAAATTATAGCATAGGAGCTCACCGGCCAGCCTGAATCGATGCCCTTTGGAACTCCTTTGGAAAAGAGACTCCCCCTATGACATGAGTTAAAACTCAGGCAGCTGTTATTTGTGTAACAGAACCGCCATGAGCCTTGTGTTAGAATGACTTCACACATTCGAACGATTGTAATGGATGACTGAAAGGAGATGAGAAAATGTTTTTTGAAGAAATCATCGGAGCTTTCACCGGTCAAAACAGAAGGACTCGCCGCCGCCAGGTTTGCGTCGGGGTTACGCTTGGCGTGATCGGAGGCGCAGTCCTGGGTCTCCTGTTCGCTCCCCAGTCGGGGAAAGAAACGCGCGAACAGATTGCTGACGCCACCGTTAAAGGAGCCAAGGTCGTAAAGGACTATTCCGTCAAGGCCGGCAAGGCCATCAAGGAGAAGGCGGAGGAAACAGCCGAAGCTGTTGCCAAGAAAGCGCGTGGACTGGCGCGTGAGGCCCGCCTGAAGGAAAAGGAAAGTGCGGACCAGGAAGGCGACGAGGAGAAAGACGAAGCCTGACCCATTGACGGCTCGGGAGTACCGGCTCCCGTCCGCCGCAGCGAGAGGAGTTGATTTATGAACGTCATGCTGCTTGAAGCCAGCATTCCGCTTAGTGTGCTTATGTATGTCCTGCTCGGACTTGTCGGAACCGCAGCGCTGGTTGCACTCATCATCTTCCTGATCAAGGCCACAAGCGCGGCAGGTCACATTGGCAAGCTGATTAAGGATATCGCGCCCGACCTGGAAAAGACTGTTGAAAAACTGCCCTCCACCATGGAGAATATCGAGATAATCAGCGGCAATCTGGCAGACATCACCGATGAGCTGGCCGATGCCGCACCTCATGTGATTGACGATGTCGAAGTTGTGCTGGGGGCGCTTGGTTCGACAACTGAATCCCTCTCGTCCGTGCTGACAGGGCTGACAGATGGTGTCTCCTCTCTTTTCAGCAGCAGGCGCCGCAAAGCCGCAGGATCCGGCACGACATCACAGCTTTTAACTATTGTGGGAGCCCTGCTCGGACTCATGAAAACGGGAAAAGAGCAGAATACGGCCACGAAAAAGAAGAAGAAAAAGAAGAAATAGATTTGAAGGGCTGTCCCGCAGCGGGGCGTTCCCTTTACAGAAGCTGTTCCGAGTTGCAGTAGGGGCAGCGGGCAAGTTGCCCTTTGTATCCTGAAAGGGGTGCCGCGCAGCTCCTGCAAGACGTGGCGGCTATTTCCCTTTCCGCTTCTCTTTTTGCGTCCAAACCCAGTGACTGCCGGAAAGCACCGATCGTGTCCCTGACTACCTCGGCGAAATAGCCGACACCCTGCAAAGCCATCGGAAAACCGGACGTGTCAGATTGAAGCGGCTTTCCCGTCCGCAATTGATTGACGCTGTTGATCAGCTGCCAGGCATAACGGCGCATGTCGCTCCGAAGCCGGAAAGAGACCAGTCCATAGTCAAAAAAGATTTGGAGTGAAAGACTGCCGTCATCTGCCGGATTGGCAAGGAAAACCTGTGCCCGGTCATTCACCACTTTGATTTTGCCAACCGGGTACTTGGCGATATCCTTCACCTTACCCAGAAAGCCCTTGCTGATGTGAAAAAGATGCAGATTTGTCAGAACCAGCTCGTCCCTGTAAGATAAACGGCCGTCACTTGCCGCTACACCCCGGATCTGGACCATGATACTTTCGTACGGTTGTAAACGGACACCCGCCATCCTTGGCACCTCCACCCGCGCAAGCTCCCCCAAGGGCAGGCGGGAGCGATCGAGCCGCTGATTACTGCCCCAGTACATTATAAACGTTAATCAGCAGCTCTCTCTAAGGGAGCGGATCGCTTTTTATGCCCGCCTTTTCCAATTGCCCCCGAAGTACCGGCAAGTGGGTCTCGCCCGCTACCTTACCCGCATAAACAAGCGTCACATCACGCTCATCCAACCGATCGCCGAGATCATCAACAAAGCCGGGAAAGGCTGGATTAGTCTCCAGCTCTTCCTGATAACTTCGCGAAAACTGGTCAAAATTCAAACGGCCCTGGTGATAGGCCTGGCGGATGCTTTTGCTGGGGGTAATGTCCTTGGCCCATCCATCAAGTGCCGCCTGCTCCCGGCTGACACCACGCGGCCACAGCTGATCGACCAGGATACGGTCGCCATCGGAAGATTCTGCCTGGTCGTAGACACGTTTCCATTTCAAAGTATTCACGTCCATCCCTCCCGCGCAAGGCGCTTCAAGTTCCTTCGATACCTTGATTATCTGCGCCTGGCAGGAAGATTGCTGTAATAAGCGGCACGCGACTCAAGGCGCTTGGGCCCTGGAACTTGTTTTGACCTCGAAGTATTGGACAAAGAACACGGAAGCCAGCATGATGAGGCTGCCAAAGATTTCCCGGCTGCTGAAGCGCTCACCCAAAATGATGACACCGCCAAGGACGGCGAAGACTGCCTCCAGTCCCATGATCAGGGAGGCAACCGTTGAATGGCTGTCTTTCAGCGCCACAATCTGCAAGGTGTAGGCAACACCGCATGAAAAGATGCCGGC
>CAZGCS010000028.1:8339-13609 GCA_964524395.1 uncultured Mageeibacillus sp. | reverse complement strand
GGCAGGCAAGGTGCCATTCAGGACATAAAGAAGTTCATATTTTTTAGCCATGGATAGTTTAACCCTCCTCCTGGACTAATGGCTCTGTCCCAGGGACAGAGCGAGGACTTGTGCCTGCAGCAACAGGCGAATGACAATGTAGCATGACACCCCTGCCCCGTCAAGCGCGAACCGCCCGCTCCCTTCTCCTTTTTCAGGATACAAGTCTAGCGCACAGGAGTGTTGTGTGTTTCGGTCAGATCAAAATCAAGCGGTCAAAGATTTGCTGCATGGCAGCGCCCAGCTGATCGCGTACACGCCTGTAGGCGTGAATGGCCTGCCCGAACGGGTCGCCGATATCGTGGCCGCCGAGGAAGTCAGACATGGAGAAAATCCGGGCTTCCGCTTGGGGGAACAGATGCTTCAAGCTGGCCTTCTGGCTTTCCGTCATGGCCACAATCAGATCCGCGTTCCCGACCGCCCTGGCCCGGATCTGACGTGAAGGGCGTGCCGCTGCCTCAATCCCCCATTCCGTCAGCGCCTCCACTGCCTGTTCCGCCATCACCTGGCCGGCAATGACGGAGAGTCCGGCTGAAGACGCGCGGACTCTTTGTTCCGCGAAACGGTCATTGAAGATGGCTTCAGCCATGGGGCTCCTGCAGGTGTTGCCCTGGCATACAAAAAGGATGTGACGACAACCGCCTTCCGCAAGGGAGGCCTTGGTCAGCCGATCCATGTAGGCAGAAGCTTCTTCGCCCGAAAAACCCTCGGCCATGATCTCCCTGACGCCCATTTCGTCCAGAGTCCTGAGCGCGTCAAATAAGGAATGCATGGCAGCTTCAAGATCTCTTTCCCCCCCATAGGTGTACACCTTCGTCCCCGGTAAGTTTCCCCGGATTGCCTCCCAGGTCGCCTCGCTCAAAAAGAGTCCGACCGGTTGCCGGGACTTGTCCAGTGCAGCCAAAAAAGCGTCTTCGATGGTTTGGCCCGGCCTGGGCAGGACAATAGTAACTTGCGCGCCGGGGGCATAGTGCCGGTACTTCATACCCGGTGATAAAGGTTGCGCATGCCGGTCCAAGCCGGGCGAATCCTGCCAGGCGACAACCTCAATGCCCGTACTCTCCCTGATCTGGCGGGCCGTAATCTTTCCCGGTCGCAGGATCCGTGGCGGGTCGGCCGTCAAATCCAGAACGGTCGATTCGAGACCTACTTCACAGGGTCCGTCATCAATAAGGTAGGGGATTCTTCCGGCGAAATCGTCCAGGACATGGCGGGCCCGGGTTGGACTGGGTCTGCCCGAAAGGTTGGCAGAAGGCGCGACAACAGGCACCCCGGCCGCCTCAAGCAGGGCACGCGCCACCTTCTGGGAGGGGAAACGGACGGCGACTGTGTCAAGTCCGGCCGTCACCACATCAGGCACCCGGCTGTGTCGCGGCATCACCAAGGTCAGGGGACCGGGAGAAAAGGTCCGGTAGAGCGGCCAAAATAAGTCAGGGATCTTTACCGCCACCTGATCCAGCCAATCGGCCGAAAGAAGGTGCACAATCAGGGGGTTGTCGGCGGGACGGCCTTTCAGCCGGAAGATCTCC
The DNA here is from genome assembly GCA_964524395.1 of uncultured Mageeibacillus sp. Lineage (GTDB taxonomy): Bacteria > Bacillota > Clostridia > Saccharofermentanales > DTU023 > UBA4923. The sequence goes on along the minus strand of CAZGCS010000028.1, from coordinate 12,041 downwards.
CCGACCGCTTCCGGCATGAAAGCGGGTGCACCGAGCCCGTAAACGGTTTCCGTCGGAAAGGCGACGATGGCGCCCCCCGCCAGTGCCTGGCCCGGAGCGAGCAGGTCATCGGGGTCCAGAGGATGTTTGACGGAAATCACGATCGTTTTCATGGACTCTTCCCCGTCAGCATTGAAGCGCTGCCTCATGCTCCGCAACCTGCAGGGCGTCAATGATTTCATCCAGATCACCGGCCAGAATGCGGTCAAGTTTGTAAAGGGTCAGGCCGATCCGGTGGTCGGTCACCCGTGATTGGGGAAAGTTATAGGTTCTGATCCGCTCACTGCGGTCTCCCGTCCCTACCTGGCTTTTTCGTTCACTGGCGATGGCATCGGCCCGCTCGCGTTCGGCGCGGTCAAGCAGAATAGCCCGCAGGTGGGCCATGGCCTTGTCCTTGTTCTTGTACTGGGACCGCTGGTCCTGGCAAGTCACCACGACGCCGGTCGGCAGATGGGTGATACGGATGGCTGAGCTTGTTTTATTGACGTGCTGACCACCGGCACCCGACGCCCGGTAGGTATCAATTTGCAGGTCTTTGGAATCGATTTCGAAATCAACTTCATCGACTTCAGGCAGGACGGCAACCGTCACCGCTGAGGTGTGGATCCGTCCGCCCGCTTCCGTCACCGGAACACGCTGGACACGGTGCGCGCCGCTCTCATATTTGAGCCGGCTGTAAGCTCCCCTGCCTTCGATCATGAAGACAATTTCCTTGAAACCGCCTATTTCCGTTTCATTGGCGTCGACAATTTCGGTTTCCCAGCCGCGCGCCTCGGCATAAGCGGCGTACATGCGATAAAGGTCAGCCGCGAAAAGCGCAGCCTCCTCGCCTCCCGTTCCCGCCCGGATCTCGACGATGACATTGCGCTCATCGTTTTCATCCTTCGGTTCGATGGCCTGGCGGATGGCGGCATCCAGCTCCTCGGCTTTTTCCTCGAGCAGGCCGATTTCCTCACGTGCCAGCTCCCGGAGTTCCGCGTCGTCTGTTTCGTTCATCAACTGGCGGTTTTCATCCAGGGTCTGCCTGACAGACCGGAGATTGCGGATCAGCTGCACCAGCGGCTGGAGATCCGCGTGTTCTTTCACAAGCTTGATATAGGCCTTCTGGTCACGCATCAGGGCCGTGTCGGCCAGCATGTCCGTCAGCTCTTCATAGCGCGCCTCGCTGGCGGTCAGTTTTGAGTATTGTTCAATATCCATGGTGTTGGCTCCCGGTGTTCTTTATCATTTTACATGAGGCCGGCTGAGAACATGAGAATCCGTTCATGGCCCAGGTAATCCCGGATACGGCCTTCTTCGCGCCAGCCCGCCCGGTCAAAGATGGACGCGACTGCCTGAGCCTGGCCGGCACCCGCCTCCAGGACAAGATGGCCTCCGGTCGAAAGGCGGCTCTCTCCCTCCGCTGCCAGACGGCGGTAAAAGAAAAGACCGTCAGGACCGCCGTCGAGTGCCGTCACGGGTTCATACCGGGCCACTTCCGGCATCAATGACGCGATCTCCGCCGACGGGATGTAGGGAGGGTTGGCCAGGATAAGATCGAAGGCCTCAGTTTCCGGGGGCCAGATATCGGCCTTGACAAGCTGAAGATCCTGGCCCGGCAGAATAAGCTTGGCGTTTGAAGCCGCGATCTCCAAGGCCTCTTCTGCGATATCTGTCAGGGTCAGGTCAAAAGCCAGGCCTTCCCTTTTCAGTCGCGCCCCCAGGCTGAGCCCGACCGCACCCGTTCCGGTGAAGGTGTCCAAAATCCGCACCGGCAAACCGGAGGAGGCAAGACAGCAGGAAAGGTTAAAAGCTGCCTCAACCAGATGCTCTGTTTCCGGCCTGGGGATCAAAGTCGACCCGTTGACCCGAAAAGGCAGATCACAGAACCAGACCTTTCCCGCAATTTGCCCTAATGGCGTATGGCGCAGACGCCGGGTCAGTGCCTCCTCGAGTGAAGCAAGCAACTCTTCATCCAAAAGCCTGTCCGGATGCGCCAGCTGTTCCGCCAGCTGGATGCCGGCGACCGCCTCAAGTAAAACTCTTGCTTCCCGGCGGGGCGAGTTAAAACCACAAGCGGTCAGCTGCTCCACCGCTTGTTCAATAAAGAGGTCCAGCGTCTTGCGCCTACCACTTGTCATCGTTTGGATTATCAGGAATAACGGCTTTCATGGCTTCAATGGCCACTTCCATGATGGGATCATCCGGTTCCGCCGTTGTCAGGCGCTGCAAAGCCAGCCCCGGTTTGGAAAGGGTCCGCGTCAGCCAGTTGTCGCGCGACCCCGCAAAACGGATTAACTCATAGGCCAGACCGGCAATCAGCGGCAAAAGCGCCAGGCGGATCACAATATTGAGCCAGAGCGTGTAGCGGCCGACGATGGAAAAAGTGAGAATCGATACCAGCATGACAAGAAAAAGAAAAGAGGTTCCGCACCGCGGATGCAGACGGCTTTGTTCCCTGACATGAGGAACGGTAAGAGGCAGTCCCGCCTCATAGCACGCAATTGTCTTATGTTCCGAGCCGTGGTACATCCATACACGCTTGATCTCGGACGAGCGTGAGGTCAGCCACAGATAAAGAAGGAAGAGGAGCACCCTCACCAGGCCCTCCAGGATGGACAGGGCAAAAACGGCCCCACCCCTTGTAACCCCCAGACCAAAGCCGGTCAGGCGGCGGATCAAATCGGTCAGCGCGCTGGGAAGCAGGATGAAAAGAGCAATGGACAGACCCAGCGACAAAAAGAGGGTCAAGCCCATGATCAGGTTGGGATGGCGGTCAGCAAAACGATCAAAGGCTGAAGCCTTCCTGTCAGACTTATCTTCTTCGTCCATGGCTGCCTCAGCCGAAAACATAAGCGCGGAGACGCCGGTTTTCATTTGCGTCACCAGGCGGACAGGGCCACGCAGGAGGGGCAGGTTAAACCGCGCCGACTTGACCCCGCGCTCCTTGACCGTCACCCGGATCTCCCCGCCCGGCTCGCGGAGGGCGATGGCTTGTTTTTGAGGTCCCAGCATTAAAAGACCCTCGATGAGCGCTTGCCCGCCGATGGTCGTTCTTTTGCAGGATGAACCCGCTCCGCCTTGTTCTTTTTGCTCTTTATCGTCCATGTGAAAAAAAGGGGAGCTGCTCAGCTCCCCTGCACGGTTTACTGTTGTTGTCCCATGCGCTTGCGGAATTTATCAACCCTCCCGCCTGTATCAACCAGCTTCTGGCGGCCTGTATAAAAAGGATGGCACTTGGAACAGATATCGACATTGATCTGTTCTTTTACTGCCCCCGTTTCGAATGTTTCACCACAGGCACAACGCACGACTGCTTTGCCGTATTTTGGATGGATTCCATCTTTCATTCTGATCACCTCTCGTGGAAACCGCGCGGAGCGCTCTTTGCCCCCGTATGCGATCCCGGAAATCGTAGCCTTTCAAGGCACCTGACGATTTTACAACGGTGCCCCCACACTGTCAAGCGTTTTATTTTTTGTTACTGTTTACTTCAGACCTGGCCTTGGTCTTGAAAGTCAAGAAACAAGGGCGTTTCCTCAACCGGGATATCGTCCGTAAACAACTCGCTGGCCTCCGTCACCCGGAAAGGATCGGTTCCGACCTCCAGTCGCAGTCCACCCGCGCCCTTGGTGTAGTAGCGGTGCAGGGGATCCTTTTCGGGCAGAAGATAATCAGTCAGAT
>CAZGCS010000028.1:4772-8239 GCA_964524395.1 uncultured Mageeibacillus sp. | reverse complement strand
ATGATCCATAACCGATCCCTGGTACTCGCGCCGCAGGTTCTGGCAGGTCAACCCATGGCGGATCAGGTAGACCGTGTGTTTTGTTTGACTCATCTCAACTTCTTTCCAGTGCGGACGCCCTAACATCAACGGCGCGCCACACCGGGCGCGCCGAACAGCTCTTGTCCGAGTCTTTTCAGGCTTCTCTTTTTCCGATTAAATAATGGGCCAGATTGGCATCCGGGTCGTGCCGCCCGACCAGCAGCTCACCTTCCGAGCAACTCAACAGCGCCGTCACCCCCGGCCCGTGCCCTGACAGGATGCAGTTGGAGTGGACGACCACCCCCAAGGTCCGCGCTCCTTTTTTATACTGGCGGCCATAACGGTTGTCGCAGTCAACTAAAAGAACCAGATCGCCAAAGCGCAGGTTTTCCAAACCGTGCTCCTTCAAAGCGTCCAGGTCGCCCGTCATAATGTCATAGTCGCCGGTGTAAGCCGAGGCGGCCCCGATGCCCGATCCCATCAGGTAGGGCGGAACCTCTGCCACGCAGGGAAGCAGAAGTTTGCCGTCTCTTTCTTCGGGTGCGATTTTTTCCAGAAGTTCGGGCGAAAGATTAAGACAGGCGACGTCGGGATAATCACATAGTTCAAGACCCAAACCCTTGGCACGAATCAGGATCTGGTCCCCGATCTTCAGCTTGTCCAGGGTTTCCGGATCGAAGTAACAAAGGGTGTGTTCAATCCCACCGTGCTTGCCCGTGACAAAGCCTTCGGCGCCTTTGGCATCGCCATCAACCACAATGGCCCGGTTACCAACGCAGGCGTTGTGCATGACCCCTTCGTTTTCTGTCTGTTCCTCGTTGCGCAGGCTGACTCCGGGTTCGATGTGGTCACCCGCCAGTTTCATGCAGCAGTCACCGATCTGGTAATTGTAAACAATGCCGCCGACTCCCGGCAGGACGCGCGGCACACCGGTGTTGTCGACACGGTAACCGCCCCTTGATGTCGGGGCATGGATCTTGGCTTGAACGGCGATCTCAACGAGATGTTCTTTATTTGTTTTCATCTGTCCCTCCCTGTCTTCCACATGATTTTACTCTCACCAGCCTAACACAGGAGGTGGATCAGAGATTTTGCACTTTCGCCCTCTTCTCGATTCTGGTCAAACAAATGGCCAATAATCAGCAATATCAGTATTTATGCACGAATGTTGATATTAAGTAGAAAATTTTCAACCACACCAACCTGCAATATTCCGGGGAATTTTGCCTAAGTCCCTCCGAAAGACCGACTCTTCAACGATTTCAATGACCTCCAAATGGTCGGACTCCAGCAAGCAGCCAGGTGGGCAACAAACTGGGAAAACAGCCTGTAATCCTTGATTTCAAGCCTTTATACCATCATTCAGTAACACTTGTTACCTGCAATTTGACAACTCGAGGGGCCCGTGTTATTGTCCTCTGCGGTCCGAACGGGACAAGACATCAGCAGCCAGGCCGATCTCCCTCAAGTCGACTCGAGTCCGACATGTCCAGCCTCCTGAGACCCGCCAAACTTGCGCCAAGCCGCAACTGCATTACAAAGGGTAATTCATAAACTTACAAGCGGAGACATCCAAAATGAAAAGAATCATTACCATCTCACTTCTCATCCTGGCCATTGTCAGCTCCCTGCTCGCCGGAACCATGGCTTATTACACCACCACGGTGGACAACCTTGCCACCGGTAGCGTCACAGCCAAAGAGTTCATCTTCCTCAGTGAAGCGGAGCAGTTTTTCACGGTCACTGAAAAGATCGCCCCCTCCGAGACCGTCAGGTGGTCTTTCAAGATCATGAATCATAAGGGTACAGCCGTCACGGAAACTGAGCAATACTATAAACTCACTTTCGATGTCACAGCCGCCGAAAACAAGTTGGCCATTGACCCCCTGGTTGTCACGGTTAAGGATGACGGGGGCAATACACTCCATTCCGTCACAGGGACAGACGTCTTTAATCTTTTCAACAGCTTCACGCTTAATGGCGAAAAGCAAACACGCGAGTATTTCGTTGAAATGCATTGGCCGGCCGACGGAACCAATGACAGCGCATACGCCGGCAACAAGTTCGGCACCGCGATCAAAGTCAGCGCCGTCGCCTCACAGGCCCCCTTCAATGAAAGCGGACAGCCCCAGGATCCTCAGAATCCAGAAAATCCGCAGAATCCCGATCCCGGCCAGCCCCAGGATGAGCGCGACATTCGGGTTACTTATCAGGTCACAAAGCGTTGGAACTCCGGTAATCCTGAACAAACCCAACCCTACTTTGAGGCGGAGATCACAATCGACAACCTCTCCGAACAGCCAATTCAAAACTGGAATATCACCTTCGATCTGCCAAACATTCAGCTGGATAATATTTGGAGAACCAGGCACGATATGCTGTCTTCCGATTCTCACAGATTTCTCCACCCGGAGAACTATAACAAGGATATCCTCGCCGGAACTCCAGTTAGTTTCGGCTACAACGGACAAGGTACCGGAGAAAGCCCTCAAAACGTCAAAGTCAACGGTCAAGAGGTCCAACTTGTCTACATCCCCTTTGAAGGAATTTATTAGCACCAGGCACGGCAAGACCACGCAAAGAGTTGCGTAAGAAGAGCGAAATGATTCCTTCAATCGGTTTCATTTCTGAAAATAAACAAAATATAACCTGACCGAATGAAGGGAAAAGAAAAATGAAAAAGACTCTCACCATCATCGCACTGATCCTGGCCATCACCGTCTCGCTGATCGCCGGCACCATGTCCTATTACTACACGGATCTCGGCATTGTTGCGGAAGGCAGCGTCGTGGCCAAGGAATTCATCCTGCTTGAAAATGGCACGGATACCTTCAAGACAGACTTGAAAATCGCTCCGGGTGAAAAGGCCGAATGGGTTTTCGCTGTCAAAAACCATGACGGCGCCCTGATCAGTGAAACCGCCATGGACCTTGATTTCAAGGTGGAACTCAAGGCTACGGATGGCAAAACGGCTATCCTTCCCTTGCAAGTCATGGTTGCTGATGAATCGGCTACCACCCGGACAATAACCGGCGAAGACACCCTTGAGTTCAACGATCAATTCGGGATTTCGCAACAAGGCCAGACGAGATCCTTCAAGGTCGTCGTCTCCTGGCCTTGGGAAACAGAAGACAGCGATGGAAATACCATTAATGATGTGGCTTATGCTGGTGCGGGCCATGGCTCCACCATCACCGTCTCCGTCACCGGCACCCAGGTTGATCCAAAAACGGGAGACTAGGCTAACCCAAGGACAAACTGCTTCTTAGCAGGATTTACTATAAGAGCTGCCTGAACAAGGCGGCTCTTTTTTGCTGCCGGCTTGTGCTAGGATACCTCTAGAGACAAGCTTTTTGCGGATACGGGTGCCATGACGGAGTCCAGATTCACTACACAAGAGCAGATTGATGAGATGCGTTTGGAGATCGCCCGGGCGCTGGAAAAAA
>CAZGCS010000028.1:2991-4672 GCA_964524395.1 uncultured Mageeibacillus sp. | reverse complement strand
CGGCTGCTCTGAAAGAAGGCGACATCGTCACCTTCAGGACCTCCTCGGGAACCCTGGTCACCCACCGGATCTTTCGGGTCCTGAAAGATGAAAAGGGGCAAAGCAGCTACATGACCAAGGGCGATAATCCCGTCAACGATCCCGACAGCGAATTACTCTACCCTGAAGGGGTTTTGGCGGTATTTCTGCTCAAAATCCCTCTGACTTGAGGTGTCAGTCATGGCAGACACGGCAAAAAAGAATCAGATCCTGCTTGATGTTTTTGACAGCCTGCTGACCCTGGAGGATGTGTCATCTGACGAATATTTTTCCCTGGCGGGAGGGGCGCTGTTGCCCGTTCTCGACGGAATCAGCCTGACCATAAGAAAGGGGGAGAAATGGGCAGTTTACAGTCCGTCACCCTTTACCGTCAAATTACTGCTTGAGATCGCGTCCAATCTCAGGCCGGTCAGAAACGGCCGGCGCAGCTGGCTCCAGCAAAACCCGCCCGGCAAGCATCAAATCCCCCTGGGCATCTTCTACATCGACAATGCGGGCATGCTCTACAAGAACATGACTACCCTTGAGATGGTGATGTTCGCAACCGCCAAACAACACCGCGATCTTGTCGAACAGCAGAATGAGATTTTTGAAACCCTGATCGGGTTGGGGCTGGGGCACCTCTCCCTGACTCCGGTGGGCTTGCTGACCGACCAGGAAAAGGCACTGATCGAGCTCCTGATTGCTGTCTATTCGGATAAGCCGCTGGTCATCTTCAACCTGCCGGAATATACCTTTGACGACCTCCTTCTGGAAGCTCTTGCCTCCCTCTCAGCCATGATCGGGCGGCAGAACAAGTCACTCATCCTTGGGACCAGCGATACGCTGCTGGCCGGGAAAGCTGCCAGCCACCTTGCCTGTCTGATCCGTGGCAGCCTGGCTTTTCAGGGAAGCGCCGATGAATTGCGCCAGCGGCATGACAGAACCCTGCTTGCCATTGAGGATGAAGATGCTGACCGCTACAGGGAAAAACTGACAGTCCTCTTCCCTGCCCTCCGCTTTAAAGTTGACGGTGATAAACTGCTGATCAGCGAAGGATCCGGAACCTCAACCGACCCCTACGCCATACAGGGGATCATGGCGCGGGAGGGCCTCCTTCCCCGCCAGGTCACCATCAACCGCAAGACCGTCCAACGAGCCCTGGAGACGCTTGGAGAAAATCATGATCTACCGTAGCAACTATCTGGCAAAAGAGCTGCGGCAGTCCTACAGCAGCCGCAGGGCAGCCGCCTGGAGAAAGACGGCACTGGGACTCTTTCTGGGCCTTTTCTCCTTTGCCCTTTACTTCATGGCCCAAACCATGACCGAAAGCATCTTCGCGGAGAGTCTTCCCCAGATCATGCAGGCAGACTATTTCTCCACTCTTTACATTTACATCCATGTTGCCGCCGTGCTCTACACGATCTACCTCATGGTCCACTATGATGCCATCTTCTATGGTGAAATCAGGCGAAAGACCTGGTATCCCCTGCTCCAGCTTGGCTACAAAACCGGAACCATGATTCTGGCAAAAATCGCCGCCTTGTTCGCCTCCACCCTTTTTATCTATACGCTGGGCTTCGGCTTCACCATCTTTTTAACCTTCTTTCTCAAATATGCGCTCGTCACCTCCTACCTGCCCGCTCTCTATCTGGCCGGTTTG
>CAZGCS010000028.1:0-2891 GCA_964524395.1 uncultured Mageeibacillus sp. | reverse complement strand
TGGCCGGTTTCATGGCCCGGGGCTACCCTTTACCGGCTGGCCGCTACCAGGCTGTCTTAACAGCGCAGGACAATATCGTCCGCCTTACCCGGTCGGGGCGAAGAAAGAGAATTGGAGACCAGACAGCTGCCCTGGCAGGAAAGAAGATGCTGGACATTACCATCTCTTTCCTGCTTGTTGTTTTTATCCTGGCAGCCATTCTCTTTAATGTCGCCATCCTGATCATCAATGCGACTTCCAAGGGAAAAATCACTTCCATCCAGGGATTTGTCCCCTATGTTTTCAAATCACAGACCATGGAACCGGAACTCAAGGTCAATGACCTGGTTTTCTTTCGCAAGTTCGAAGGTGAACCGTCCCCGAAGCCGGGCCAGATCATTCTGTTCGAGGAGGACGATGTCATCTTCGTGGAACGGGTCCTGTCGGTCAACCAGGAGGGCTCCTACCTGGTTGATATCGATCATTATCCACAGGACAGCGAAAATGAATTCCTGATGAAGACTGTCAGCAAAGATCAGATGATCGGTCTTTACAGCGGAAGGAGCCGTTGGCTGGGCGCCATCATCCTCTTTGCCAATACCATCTTCGGAAGGATATTGTTCCTTCTGATCCCCGCGGTTCTGCTTTTTTTCCAGCGCTCTGTTTCTGGCTGGTCCCCGGGAAAGAAGAAAACTTGACGGTCGGATGGTAATCAGACGATCGGCTGAATCTCAACAGCGGTTCCTTTGGCTGATACCAGGATGGTAGACGCCTGTTCAGTCATGGCCACATCATAATCGAGACCGATCAGGGCGTTGGCGCCCAGTTCACAGGCTTGGCGGATCAGCTGTAGCTTCATGGTTTTTTTGAGTTGGCTGATCAGATCGGCAACCTCCCTGACCTCTTTATTGATGGACGAGGAAAACAAGCCGGCGAGGCTTCTGACCGTCAGGCTCAAACCTGCGCCGACCATGCCCTCTTCAAAGATGACGTCCAGGTAACGGTTAATCCGGTAGCCCTCAAAGCCTGACTCCGTTGTGACCATGAAGGAATCGAGCACTTTCTCGAATTCAAGCTCCTCTTCCCTCTCTCTTTTGGCCAGCTCTCTTCTCACCAGAAAATCGAGACTTGTATCCCCTGAAAACGATTTGCCGATCTCAAAATAGGTCTCCAGTAGTTTTTTGGCCTGATCGGACGGCTGCGACTGATAAAACTGAAGCTGAAAATAGTTATGCTCCCGCCTGAAGACCGCCGGGTCTTTCGTTTGGAGCATTCTTTTAAGCCGCTGATTACAGGTCGGACAGATGCGTTCACCCTTGATTTCTTCCGACAGGGGGTAATCCGCCATCATGAGTTTTTTTGCTTTGCCGCAAATGACACAAGCGGTTGCCATTGACTTCTCCTTATCCATATCTGTGATCCCATAATCAGGTTAGTGATTGGGTGCGAAGGCGTCAAGTAATTTTCTGCGCAATGATCTGCGGAAGAAATGATCCGGGTTACAACAAAACCCTGCGAGATGGATGCCGCAGGGCTATCTGGCGGGTGATACGAGTACAATATGATGCTTTTCGGCAGCCCTTATGCCCCATTTGCAGGCATTTCAGCTTTATTTTTCGTGCGAATAATGGCTGTTTTCCACGTCTCTACAACTTTTTGGGAGGAATTTTGCAGGTTGAGATTACCAATGCTTTCAATCGGACATTCCTCTTTATTCAAAATACTGACCATGGGAACTAAGGGAAATGAGTAATAAGAATGTTGGCGTCCAATTTCTCTAACTTACGGCTGGCAGCATGGTAGTAGATTCTGTTTGCGACGATATCGGCCATACGTATCCCGACAGTCTTTCCAGAGTCTGCAAACCTAACTTCAAGTGTCGAGAGTGTCTTACAAATTGGTGGAAAAAACGTTTGATAATTGTAGTTGTGTGTTCCGTATTTGAGCTCTCTCAGCAATCCTTCACGTAACTCATAGCGCCCGTCGGTAGCCGTCGTATGCTCATCACTAGTAATAAAGATGGCTTCAATTTTGCAAAGATCTGTTGCTCCCGATGCATTTAAATTCTCCAATGCTCTCTTTAGCGTAATCTTAAATACGTAGTCTTGATATCTTTGCTTCTCTTTTTTGCTCTCGTAAATGGTTTTCTTAACCCTCTTTTGATGAACAATAGCACCAAACTTTATGACACTGTTCATTGAGCGGTATAGCGACCCTTTGTGGACATTGCTAATACTTGAAGCCTTCATCTCCCCAGCATAACCACCAGAATTTCTCGTGACACGTTCTGCCTTCAGGTATTTCCTGGTCTGGTCGTCACGATCCTTCTTTGATAAAAAGATCACTCCCCCAAAAACGAAGAATTCTTCGTTTGCCTGATCGAACACCCCTGACTCATCCGAGTAGACAAATAGCCTCACAAGTCTCCTCCAAAAAAAAAGCCGCCTTCCGGCGGCCCTCGTGGCTGGCGACAGCACATATCGCTTAAACGTTAATTCAGTTACACGAGTATACAGCGTAGTTTCCCACCTGCAACAGCATTTTAGCATGTTCCTGCAATGAGGACAAGGTCCTTTTTTGCGCGAGGAGGCTTCTATCTTTGTAAGTGCTGCCGGATATCTGGCAAGTGATTAATTTGAGACAGCCTCTATCGCTCAAGGCTAACATCAGGCTTCCAGTAGGGTTAAAAAACTAAAGCCCTGCAATGACTACATTACAGGGCTACCTGGTGGGTGATACTGGACTTGAACCAGTGACCCCCTGCATGTCACGCAGGTACTCTAACCAACTGAGCCAATCACCCGGGCCGTGCCCTAGTTTACACAACCCGGCCATTACTGTCAAACGAAAAATTGATGCTATCATGACCAGGGTAAACGGCAATTCAGCAGTTAGGGAGGACTTATGAAATC
>CAZGCS010000027.1:0-14770 GCA_964524395.1 uncultured Mageeibacillus sp. | reverse complement strand
CCTCCCGGATGGACTTGCCCTCGCAATAGATATCCCAAAACCCCTCTTGATGCCTGAGTCTGCAATTTTTAAGCAAAAGTGACATGGCTGATCCTCAGAGAATCGGGTTTTTCAGCACCAGGACGCCCGGCTCAGCTTCATCGACAATAAAGTATGAGCGGTCGGAGCGGGTGACCCGGTCGAAATGATCCAGGAAGGGCTGGACCCCTGAAGTCACGTCCCAGCCGGCGTCTCCTTCGCGATAGTGCATGGGAACGGTGATGGCGGGAGCAACCGCTTTGACCAGGGCGGCGGCTTGACCGGCGTCAATGGTGTAGTGACCGCCGACAGGAATCAGGATCACATCCAGATTTTGCAGGCGGGCCAATTGCTTCTGGTCCAGGGAATGCCCCAGGTCGCCCAGGTGGGCGATGCGCCGGCCGCCCAGGCTTACCAGATGAATCTTATTGGTACCGCGCAGCTTGCCGCCTCGGGGATCGTGGAAAGTTTCGATCACCTCGACTTCCACGGCCGGGTCCCGGCCCGACAGGCGGACCCGCTCGCGGGCGTTGTGGTCATCGTGTTCGTGGGACACCAGCACCAGGTCGGCTTCCAGATCGAGGATGCCGTAACCCGGCACCTGGAGAAAGGGATCAATTACGACGCTTGCCTGATCCGAACGCAGCTCAAAACAGGAATGGCCGTGCCAGATGATGTTGACATTAGGGGACATGGATCTCTCCTTTCAAAACAACCAAAGAGCGCAGATCATCTTCACTTGATCAGTATACGCGACGGCAGCTGTGTCAACAAAGGTATACTGAACCCAGAAGAAGAATGAGGGAGACAGCAAATGGATGAAAATCGCTTGACGGAGCTCTGGCATGGTGTAGACAGCCGGCTGGCGCGCATTGACTTTGAGGCCATCTGGCCGGGATTCTCACCGGTGGATTTCGCGCTCTATACCCCTCAGCTCATGTGTTTCAAGGGTCAGGTCTCTGATAAACCCGCTTCCTTTATCGGCAACACCGCCATCGAATACGAGGGCCGCAGCATCGCGATCTGGAATATGTCCTACACGACCGTCGAGGACGGGGATTCACTTGACCGCCTGGCGGCCAGCCTGGTTCACGAGATGTTTCATGCCTTCCAGCACCGGCAGAAGGAGACGCGCTTTGCCAAAGATCTGGAGCTTGTCCTTTATCCCCGGGATCCGGCCCTTGTCGCCTGGACGGACCGCGAATCGGGAATCCTGGCAGAGTCCGCCTTTTATCAGGGGGACGATCGAAGAGAAAAAGCCCTGCAAGCCCTCCGGCGGATCGCTGCGATCCGGGCCGAAAAAACAACGCTGTCAGGTGGAGCAACGTCCAACGAGTACCGGGTGGAAACCACCGAGGGCCTGGCGGAATACGCCGGCTACCGTGGACTCTGCCAGCTCGATGCCAGGCTTGCGGCAAAGCAGCTGGCCCACTACAAGGATCAAGTCCTGAACCGGGACTATCTTTTTGATGTCCGCCGGCGCTGCTATTTTTCCGGCATCCTGCTGGCGATCACCCTTGAGAAGGCCGGCCTTCCGGTTGCCCACGATCTGACTGAAAAAGAGACCTTCTGGGATGGCTTGCGGATCCCCCGGTGCCCGGTTGAACCTTTATCCGCGCAGGAGCTGTCCCGGGCGACCTTGCTGGTCGCCGAAGAAAACCAGAAACGAGCCGATCTGCTGGCCGGCTTCCGGGACCGCTTTCCGGAAAAACGTCCGGCCCGGGCCTTGATCGTGGGATACGACCCCATGAATCTCGTGCGGATCGACGATTTCCTGATCTCGACCCATATCCTGATGATTGAAGAGGGGGGCGTCGGGACCACCTTCACCGGCGATCATCTTTTTTTGATGAAGCCCGGGGACCCGGGGCGTGTGGAAGCAGTCTTCTTCGAAAGACCCTGATCTTTTTGCTACAATGCTTGTCAAGTGAATAAGGCTTGACTACTCCGGGGAGACAGACCATGAAAGACAGGATTAATGCCATCAAAGAGCAGGGGATCGCGGTGTTGCGCCAGGCTGAATCTTTTGATGAGCTGGAAAGTTTGCGCCAGCAGTACCTGGGCAAGAAAGGGCATCTGACTGAAGTCCTGAAAGGCCTGGGGAAACTCGCGCCTGAGGAACGCAAGGAAATGGGCCAGCTGGCCAATGCCATCAAGGAATTGCTGGCCCGGACCATCGAGGAGCAAAAGCAGCGTCTGCTGGAAGACGCTTCTTACTTCGACAGGGCGCCCGATCTGACCCTCCCCGGCCTGCGTGTTGCGTCCGGCGGCCTGCACCCCGTCACCCAGATGTGCTACGACCTCAACGATTCCTTCCGCTCCCTCAATTTCAGGATTTTCAGTGAAGACGAGATCACCAGCGAGCTCTACGCCTTCGATCATCTCAACTTTCCGCCGGATCATCCGGCGCGCGACTCCATGGACACCTACTGGATCGCGGGAACCGAGGACAAAAGAGGACCCGAAAGACTCTGCCTGCGCCCGCATCTGACCGGCGGCAGTGTCCGTTACCTGCAAAAATACGGCGCCCCTGCCCGTTTCGTCTACCCCGGCCGCGTCTTTCGCAATGAGGCCACTGACGCCCGCCACGAACGCGCCTTCTATCAGTACGAAGCCCTGATCGTGGATCGGGACTTCTCCTTTGCCTCGGGATTGGTTCTGGTCGAGACCATCCTGGAGCGTGTCTTCGGCCACGACGTGCCTGTCCGCATGCGGGCCGGCTTCTTCCCTTTTGTCGAACCGGGTTTTGAAATCGACATGCAATGCCAGGTCTGCATGGGCGGGGGCTGTGCGGTCTGCCATCAAACAGGCTGGATCGAGGTTATGCCGGGCGGGTCACCGCACCCCAACGTCTTGCGGGTGGCAGGGCTGGACCCCGACATCTGGAGCGGCTTTTACATCAACATCGGCCTTGACCGCCTGGTCATGATGCGCTACGGCATCGACGATGTCAGACTCTTTCACAGCGCCGACCTGCGCTTCCTTGGACAGTTCAAATAGGGGGAACCATCATGCAAGTCTCTTTAAGCTGGATCCGACAATACGCCGACCTGCCGCGGGAGCTGACCGCCGGGCGCCTGGCCTATGACCTGACCATGCGGACAGTGGAGGTGGAAACAGTCACCAATCCGGCCGGCCTGGTCGAGGGCATCCTGGTTGGCAGGATCGAGTCGGTCCGGCCTCATCCCAAAGCCGACCTGCTTCAAATCTGCATGGTTGATATCGGCAGGGACCGGCTCTATCAGATTGTATGTGGCGGCACCAATCTCTACGAGGGAGAGCGGGTCACGGTGGCGCCGCCCGGCGCTTTCGTACGCTGGCATGGCCAGGGCGAACCGGTTGAGCTGAAAAAAACCAAACTTCGTGGCGAACTCAGTGAAGGCATGATCTGCAGCTCCCAGGAGATTAATCTGGGCGAGCTCTTCCCTGCCGATGATGAGCGGATCATTGTCGATCTGACCCCGCAGTTCCCCCAGGCTGTCCCGGGGCAGGCCCTGGCGGATTTGCTGGATCTTGATGATCTGATCATCGAGATCGACAACAAGTCCCTGACCAACCGTCCCGATCTGTGGGGACACTACGGC
Organism: uncultured Mageeibacillus sp.; assembly: GCA_964524395.1. GTDB lineage: Bacteria > Bacillota > Clostridia > Saccharofermentanales > DTU023 > UBA4923. Next base: position 11,168 of record CAZGCS010000027.1, on the reverse strand, counting down.
ATCGCCCGGGAGCTTTGCGCGATTTATGGCGGGACCCTCAAACCCCTGCCGGTCTTTGAGCTGCCGGATGACCTCGAAAGGTATGCCGTCAATATCTCCGACACCCATCGCTGCCTGCGCTACGACGCCGTCGTCTTCGACGGTGTCAAAACGGTACCGTCGCCCTTCTGGATGCAGCGCCTGATCTGGTCCGTGGGCATGCGGCCCATCAGCCTGCCTGTTGACGTCACCAACTTCGTCATGCTGGCGACCGGCCAACCCACTCATGCCTTTGACCGCGACCACGTCGAGGACGGCATCCACGTCCGTCTGGCTCTGGACGGAGAGGTCCTGGAGCTCCTTGACGGCCACGAACTCAAGCTGGCTTCAAGCGATTTGCTGATCTGCGACGGCAAGGACAAACCCATCGGCCTGGCCGGTGTCATGGGCGGTGCCCGCGACTCCATCCTGCCCGATACCTCCGGCATGGTGCTTGAGGTTGCCAACTTTGAGGCCATCGGCATCCGTAAAACAGCGGCCCGCCACCAGCTTCGTACTGAGGCCTCATCCCGTTTTGAGAAAGCCATTGATACGCCCCGTTGCGACCTGGCCCTGGGACTGACGGTCAAACTCATGCGCGACCTGCAGCCCGGCGCCAAAATCGTGGCAGCGGGACATCACCGCGCCCGGGAGACCCAGGCATTGACCCTGCCCATTTCCCTGCGCTTTCTCAACATCCGGTCCGGCAGAAAGATCACGGCCGGTGAGGTCATCGAAACGCTGACCCCGCTCGGCTTCGCCTGCTCCTTCGATGGGGACGATATCCTGACCGTGACGGTGCCGGTCTGGCGCGCGACAGGGGATGTAAAAATGAAAGACGACATCCTGGAAGAGGTCTGCCGCATGATCGGTTATGACCAGTTCCAGTTCGCCCCGCCCGTCATTGAATTGCAGGAGGCGGTCCGCCAGCTCGACCATGAGAGCGAGCGGGCCATCCGGGAATTCCTGGCCGGCCGGGCCGGATTCCAGGAGATTTTCACTTATCCCTGGCCGGCCGGCAAATACCTGGACGCGACGGGAGAGAGCAAAGACCGCTTGCTGACCCTGTCGACGCCGCCCGCGCCCGACCGCTCCCATCTGCGGGGATCCCTGGTCCCCGGCATCCTCGAAGCCGTATCGCAAAATGTTCGTTACTTCGACTCCTTCGGGCTCTTTGAGCTGGCGCAGGTCTTTGAAAAAGAATTTTCACAAACCGGCAAGGGAGAGGAAAGGCTGCCAGTTCAGTCCAGACGGCTGGCCCTGGCTCTTGCCGGCCAGGATGCGCAAGGCCTCTTCCGCAGGTTGAAGGGAATCCTGGAAGACCTCCCGCGCCATGGCCGCGTTACCGGCTGGTCCTTTGACCGGCAAGGCCGGAAACCTGACTGGGCAGACAAGAATGCCTGGCTGATCCTCAAGAATGATCAGGATCAAACCGTGGGCAGGATGGGTCTTCTATCACCCAGGACAGGAGCTGATCTGGGCTTGAGGCAAACCCTGGCTGCGGTCGCCGAGATCGAGATGGAAAAGCTGGTCCCCCTGCCAAGCCGGGACAACCGCTTTGACCACCTCCCCCACTTCCCCCTGGTTGAACAGGATCTGTCCATCGTGGTCGACGAAAAGATCACCTGGGCTGAAATTGAAGAGGCGGTCGCATCACAGGTCCGCCGCCTGGAATTTGTCGAAGAGTACCGGGGAAGCCAGGTGCCAGAAGGGAAGAAGTCGGTCATGTTCCGCTTCTGGCTGGGATCGGATGAGAAGACCCTGTCCTCCGAAGACATTGATATTCTGCGCGACCGGCTCCTCAAAAAGCTGGCATTTGTGCTAGGTGCCATACTTCGATAATGTGATATCGATACTTCCGTATCGAATGATACGGTTTCAGGTGTCACAGCGGGAAAATCCCTGCAGAAAGACAAAAACACAAATCCCGTGATTTCTTTGTAATTCATGGGATTCCTTCTATTTACTTCTGTTATCATTACTTTTTCTTGAATTGTTTTCACGGGCTGACAGATTCGTCAAAATGACAGCTTGTTCCCTCTCTACCCTTAATTTAAATTGTAGCCGGTGATTATGGGCGGAGCCACAGAAAGTGAATCGACGGAAATAGCACGTAACAAGTCTTTCTTAATCCTGACAAATAATCCAATGGTCGCTGAGACCTTCAGCGAGAGTTTTCCCGTTGAATTCCTGGCGCAGTCAAGTGACAGGGATGTCCTGATGCGCGCCCGCGACCGGGTCCATTTGGGGCACCGGATTCTGACCGCGCCTCTTTCCGGCAGTGTCAAGCCCTGGGAAACTCCTTACCGTTCAGTCATGATGACAGCCGGCCGCGAGGACGGCGTGGACTACTTTTCCCTGGTCAACATGGAAAGGGCCTTATCCCTGCTCCAGGATTCCAAGCAGGGTCACCGGGTGCCCCCGGGCACCGCGGACCGCGATTACCAGATCGTTGATCTCAGCCTGATAAAAAGCGCGCTGCCTTCCCTGGAGGCCGCCGGCCTGGTCTAAGGCCATCAAGAAACAAGAGGTGAAAAGGTGAAACTGGAACTGGGTTACATTGATATCCACGACATCCGTTTCGGCGATTACAATGCGGTCGGGGACGGGATCCTCACAGTGAATCCCGAACAGCTGGCCGGACAGGTCCTGGCCGATCCGCATATCAAGTCGGCGCGTTTGGAAATCGCCAAGCCGGGAGAGAGCATCCGCATCACCCCGGTCAAGGACGTCATCGAACCGCGCGTCAAGGTGGAAGGGCCCGGCGGTATCTTCCCGGGTATGGTTTCCAAAGTTGACACCGTCGGCTCGGGCAAGACCCACGTCCTGCGCGGCATGGCGGTGGTGACCGTCGGCCGTATCGTCGGCTTTCAGGAAGGGATCATCGACATGACAGGTCCCGGGGCTGAATACACGCCCTTTTCCAAACTCCACAACCTGGTGCTGGTCATGGAGCCGGCTGAGGGAATTTCGCCTCATGACTATGAAAAAGCAGCCCGCATGGCGGGCCTGAAGCTGGCCGTCACCATCGGCGAGCTGGCCCGTGACCTTGAGCCTGACGAGACGGAAGTTTTCAAGACGCCCCGGGTCGCGGAGACCTTTGATGCGATTTTGCGCGGCTTGCCACGTGTCGGCTACGTCATGATGCTGCAAAGCCAGGGCCTGCTCCACGATACCTATGTCTACGGCGTTGACGCCAAGCGGACTCTGTCTACCCTCATCCGGCCGACGGAGCTGATGGATGGCGCCATCGTGTCGGGCAACTGCGTTTCGGCCTGTGACAAGAACACCACCTACCACCACTTGAACAACCCGGTCGTCCGCGACCTTTTGGAGCAACACGGCAAGACCCTGAACTTTGTAGGCATGATCATCACCAACGAGACGGTCTACCTGTCCGACAAGGTTCGTTCTTCCGACTGGACGGCCGAAATGGCCGAATATCTCCCCTTTGACGGAGCCATTATCTCCCAGGAAGGCTTCGGCAACCCCGACACCGACCTGATCATGAACTGCACCAAGCTGGAGAAGAAGGGCATCAAGACCGTGGTCATCACCGACGAGTACGCCGGGCCCGATGGCAAAAGCCAATCGCTGGCCGATGCCGATGAGCTGGTCAACGCCGTCGTCTCGACCGGTAACGCCAACATGCCCATCCTGCTTCCACCCTTGGATCGCATCATTGGAATGCTGGACTTCGTCGATACCATCGCCGGCGGCCATGACGGTTCACTGCGGCCGGACGGCTCGATCGAAGCAGAGCTCCAGGTCATCACCGGCGCGACCAATGAACTGGGCTACAACCGGCTGAGCGCCCGCTAAGGAGGATCCCGTGAGTCAATACAAAGTCGTCCACTACATCAATCAGTTCTTCGGCCAGGTAGGCAGTGAGGAGATGGCGGATTACCCGGCTGAAAAGCGGCAGGGTCCGGTCGGCCCCGGCCTGGCCTTCACCATGGCTTTTGGTGAGGATGCCGTCATCACCGCCACCGTCGTCTGCGGCGACTCCTGGTACAACGAGAACCTGGAACTGGCCAAAAAGACCGTCCTGGACATGGTCCGTGAAGAGGAGCCCGATCTTTTCATCGCCGGCCCTGCCTTTAACGCCGGCCGTTATGGCGTAGCCTGCGGCAGCATCGCGGATGCCGTCCAGTCAGAGCTTGGTATCCCCGCAGTCACCGGCATGTATGTTGAAAATCCTGGTGCCGACATGTACAGGGAAAAAGTTTATACCGTTGCCACGGGCGATAATGCCGCCGGCATGCGGCGGGTGGTACCCGTCATGGCCAGGCTGGGCATGAAGCTGGTCAAGCGTCAGGAGATCGGCGCCTCCATCGAAGAGGGCTACCTGCCCAATGGGGTGCGCAAGAACTTTTTCGACCAGAAGCGTGGCAGCCTGCGGGCGATTGAGATGCTGCTCAACAAACTCCACGAGAAACCCTATACCACTGAATACCCCATGCCCTCCTACGACCGGGTTTCGCCGGGTCCCGCCATTCAAGACCTGTCCCGGGCCACCATCGCCCTGGTCACCTCAGGTGGCATCGTACCCAAGGGAAATCCCGACCGTATTGAAAGTTCCTCCGCCACCCGTTACGGCAGTTACCATATTGCCGGCGTCGACGATTTAACCTCAAAGACGTACGAAACGGCTCACGGCGGTTACGACCCTGTCTATGCAAACCAGGACGCGGACCGGGTGGTGCCGGTCGATGTCCTGCGTCAATTCGAGAAAGAGGGCAGGATCGGCAAGCTGCACGACTGGTTCTATTCAACGGTCGGCAACGGCACTTCGGTGGCAAGTTCAAAACGATTTGCCATGGAGATCACGGAAAAACTTTTGGCCCAGGGTGTTGACGCAGTCATCCTGACCTCCACCTGAGGCACCTGTACACGTTGCGGTGCAACAATGGTCAAAGAAATTGAACGCGCGGGCATCCCGGTTGTCCACCTGTGTACGGTGACCCCCATCTCCATGACGGTCGGGGCCAACCGCATTGTCCCCACGGTCGCGATTCCGTATCCGCTCGGCAAACCCGATCTTGAGCCCCAGGAAGAGTACGCGTTAAGACGGCAACTGGTCGGCAAGGCGCTCGACACCCTTACTCAGGAAGTGACGGGGCAGACCCTCTTCGACTGAGGCCGGTCATCAAGGGAGGAACACACGAATGGAAAAAATCTACGATCTTATCATCATCGGAGCCGGCCCCGCCGGTCTGGCAGCCGGTCTTTATGCCGGCAGGGCACGGCTTGATACGCTCCTGATCGAGAAAGGTGTCGATGGCGGCCAGATCGCCATTACGGACGAAATTGAAAACTACCCCGGCGGTCTGTCGGGCCCCGGTCAGAAAGAAAGTGGCGCGGAGCTGGTGGCCCGCATGACAGCCCAGTGCGCTCAGTTTGGTGTGGAACGTCTTTCCGCCAATGTCACCCGGGTTGAACTGGAAGGGATCATCAAGCAGGTTCACACCCGGGACGGCCTTTACCAGGCCAAGGCGGTCATCATCGCCACCGGAGCCCACCCCCGCCCCATCGGTTGCCCGGGCGAGACCGAATTCACGGGCCGCGGCGTCTCCTATTGCGCCACCTGCGACGGTTCCTTTTTCGAGGACCTGCAAGTCTATGTCATCGGTGGCGGCGACACGGCGGTGGAAGAGGCCATCTACCTGACCAAATTCGCAAGGAAGGTCACCATCGTCCACCGGCGCGACGAGCTGCGGGCCGTCAAGTCCATCCAGGAGCGGGCCTTTGCCAACGACAAGATCGATTTCATGTGGAACTCGGTCGTCACGGAGCTCCACGGCCCCCAAGGAATCCTGTCGGCCATGACGGTCAAGGACACCAAAACAGGAGAGGAAAGACGGGTGGAGGCGGATGCGGAAGACGGCATGTTCGGTGTTTTTGTCTTCATCGGCTTCTTGCCCAACTCTGAGCTTTTCGAGGGCCTGGTCGATATGGAGCACCATTATGTCCTTGCCGACGAGGCCATGCGGACGAATCTGCCTGGCGTCTACGCGGCGGGGGATATCAGAAAAAAACCGCTCCGCCAGGTAGTCACGGCCTGTTCCGACGGCGCCGTGGCAGCCATGCAGGTGGAAAACGATCTGGCTTCAGGCCTGATCGGCTAGAAGAGAGGATTCATCATGTTTGAGCTTGACAAAGACAACTTCGAAAAAGAAGTTCTCCAAGCCCCGGGCCCCGTCCTGGTCGACTTCTACGGCAACGGCTGCGTGCCCTGTGAAGCCCTGAAACCGCATATTCTGAGACTGGAAGAAGAATACGGCGACCGGATCCGCTTTACCGGGCTGAACACCTCCGGCGCGCGAAGACTTGCTATTTCACAGCGCATTCTGGGCCTTCCCGTCATCGCCATCTACAAGGACGGCGGCAAGGTCAGGGAGCTGGTGAAAGAAGAGGCGACTCCCGAAGCGGTCGAAGACATGCTTAAGGACTATTGTGCCTCCAATAACTAGATTTCCCGAGGCAGGCAAAAACCTGCCCTTTGGGATGGGTGCCCTAAAACACCCTCAGTATTAAAACAATGAAAGGAGCAGGGTATGAGCTTACTCGAAGGCAAAAAGGTCATCGTGATCGGTGACCGTGACGGGATCCCCGGCCCGGCGATCGCGCTTTGCGCGGAGTCGGCAGGCGCCGAGGTGATCTTCTCCGCAACGGAGTGCTTCGTCTGAACGGCCGCGGGTGCAATGGATCTGGAAAACCAGAAGCGTGTCAAGGAACTCACAGAAGAATATGGCGCAGAGAACATTCTTGTTCTCCTGGGCGCCGCTGAAGGTGAAGCTTCCGGCATCGCGGCTGAAACGGTCACCGCAGGTGATCCGACATTCGCAGGTCCGTTGACAGGAGTCTCGTTGGGACTCAACGTCTACCACGTGTGTGAAGAAGAAGTCAAAACAAGCTACGATCCCGATGTCTATGATGAACAGGTTTCCATGATGGAGATGGTTCTGGATATCGATGAGATCGCGACAGAGATGAAGGCCATCCGCGAGCTATTGGTTAAAAACTGAGCCAGGCGGTCATTCAGGATGCCCCGGCCCGTCCTTTCCTCCTTTTAGGACAGGACCGGGGCGTCTTTTCCAAATCCACCCTTTGAAAGGCAGGTCGAACAGAAGATGAACAGTGTCATGAAAGGCGCGGGTTACATTCTGGTCCATACCCCCGACATGGTGATCCATAACGGGACGACACAGACAACCGAGCGCATTGTCAACCCTGATTCCGGCTATCTGAAGGAGCTTCCCGCCCGCCTCCGCCCCTACGACCGGGTGCGCGCCTACTATCCCAACCAGGTCTACATCGGCAACCTGACTCCCCAGGAGCTCAAGCAGGTTCCCGGCCCCTGGCAGGATTTGACCAGCCCCGTCGATCATCGTTTCGGACCTTTCGGCGAAATCATGCCCCAGGATGAGTTTTATCTCCTGATCCAGGCTGTCGACGAATTTGAGCTGGTCTTTCTGGACAAAACTTTTGTCGACAACACTAAATCCCGGCTCAAAGACAACCCCATTATTTCGAATTTTCTTTTCGACCGCGTCAAAGAAGGCGTCGATCAGGCCAGATTAAGAGAACTGATCGACAAGGAAGGCGCGGAAGGACTCTACATACAGGAACAGGTGGTTGGCGCCGTCCGGCGCGCCCACGACATAGACCCCAACCTGGCGGCTTCCGTGATGATCGAAAACCTGGTCTCCAAGGCATCCAGCGCCCTGGCCCTCCTTTACGCCGTGAGAAACGCCGGGATCGGTCCGGGCGAAGTCGAGTACACCATTGATTGTTCCGAGGAAGCCTGCGGTGACATGAATCAGCGGGGCGGCGGCAACTTTGCCAAGGCCACGGCCGAGATGGCTCAGCTTACCTCTTCAACCGGCTCCGATGTCAGGGGATTTTGTGCCGCGCCGGCTCACGCCATTGTACTGGCCGCCTCCCTGGTCAAGGCCGGCACCTTCAAAACCGTCGCGGTCACGGCGGGCGGTTCCACGGCCAAACTGGGCATGAACGGCAAGGATCACGTCAAAAAGGGTCTGCCCGTCCTGGAGGACTGCCTGGCAGGTTTCGCCGTCATCATTTCAGAAAACGACGGGGTCAACCCCGAAGTCATTGTTGGCAATCCCGGCAGACATGCCGTCGGCACTGGCAGCTCGCCTCAGAATGTTATCGCCTCGCTGGTCACCGAACCGCTGGCAAAGGTCAATCTTAAGGTTACGGATGTTGATTACTATTCACCTGAGATGCAAAACCCGGATATCACCAAACCGGCCGGCGCCGGAAACGTCCCGGAATCCAATATGAAGATGATCGGGGCACTGGCCGTCAAGCAGGGCGACCTGGAGCGGGCTGATTTGAACGAGTTTGTCGACCGGCATGGCCTGCCGGGTTTTGCGCCTACCCAGGGCCATATCCCCTCCGGTGTTCCCTACATGGGACACGCCAGGGAAGCCCTGCTCAACAAAGAGATTAAACGGGCCATGATCGTGGGCAAGGGCTCTCTTTTCCTGGGCCGCATGACCAACCTCTTTGACGGCATCTCTTTTCTCATGGAAGCAAACAAAGGAAAAGAGGAAGAAAGCCACATCTCATCTGCCCGGATCCGGCAGCTGATCGCGGAGTCGCTGCGCGATTTTGCCTCCAATCTCCTGGAAGGAAGCTAGGTCATGGATTCAATCAAGCGCGAAATTGCCGGTGTTTTCCAGGAACTGGCCCAAGGTCTGGAAACAGGGCAATTGGGTAAAAAACCGACCGTTGCCGTCATGGGACTGGGCTCGGAACTGGGCGAGGAAAATGTCATTGCAGGCTGCTTGCAGGCCGCCGCCCAGGGCATCGACATCCTTTACTTGGGAAGAGAAGAAGCCGCAGGCATCACCACACTTCAAGCCGAGTGCGCGGACCAGGCTCTGGCTCAAATGGAAGAGCTCCTCAATAACAGAACTGCCCATGCGGCAGTTGCAATGCACTACCCCTTCCCCATCGGTGTGACCACCATTGGCAAGATCAGGGCGCCCGCCACAGGCAGGGATTTCTATCTGGCTTCGACTACGGGCAGTGCCTCGACCGACCGGGTGGAAGCCCTGGTTCTCAACGCCATTGCCGGTCTGGCCGCAGCCAAGGCCGACGGAATCGAAAATCCTTCCGTGGGCCTGCTCAACCTGGACGGCGCCAGGCAGGCAGAATTGATCCTCAAAGGCCTGAAAGAAAAAGGCTATCCCCTTTCATTCGCTCAATCCGGCCGGGCGGACGGTGGAGCGGTCATGCGCGGCAACGACATCCTCCAGGCCTCCCAGGACGTCCTGGTCATGGATTCCCTGACCGGTAACGCTATCCTCAAGATCCTGTCTGCCTATACCTCCGGCGGCAGCTTTGAGACCGTTGGCGCCGGCTATGGCCCGGGAGTCGGTGAAAAAATGGAAGGTATCGTCAACATCATCTCCCGCGCCTCAGGCGCGCCGGTTATTGCGGCCGCCATTCAATACGCGTCCAAACTTGCCGGCAACGAGCTCAAGGCTGTCTACATGAATGAGTTGGAAGGGGCAAAAAGAGCCGGTCTGGATCAGGCCCTGAAAGACAGACAAAAGCCAGCAACCCAAATTGCGGGCGTTGAAGCGCCCGCCCGGGAAGTGGTGACGGAACAGATCGAGGGCATTGATGTACTGGCTCTGGACGAAGCGGTTCAGCTTCTGTGGGGCAGGCAGATCTATGCTGAATCCGGCATGGGTTGCACGGGACCCATCGTCCGTGTATCATCGTTAAAGCTTGATATGGCCCGCAAAATTCTGCTCGAGGGCGGCTTGATCAGCGAATAGGGGTGATCCTGATCCATGTTGGATTTTCAACGGCTTCGGCTGGAACATATACCACTTGTCAAACCTTATCTTGATCCCAACCCGCAAAGGCTGTGCGATCTTACGGTCGGCGGCCTTTTTATGTGGCGTGATCTCTTCCATAATGAGTTCGTCATTGCTGCCGGCTGCCTGATCATCAGCATGCGGATCTTTGGCAGCCACACGGCCTACACGGTTCCGCTGGGAGAAAATCGTGAGGAGGCTCTGACCCTGCTGGAGGAACACTGCCGGGAGAAGGGCGAACCCCTGGTCTTCTGTATTGCCGGTGACATGGATCTGCCTCTTTTTTCCCGAAGATACCCGGATTTTCACGCCATCTCGGAACGCGACTATTTCGATTACCTCTATGAGGCCAAAGACCTGCTGGAATTGAAGGGCGGCAAACACCGGTCGACCCGCAACAACATCAGCCGCTTCCTGCGGGCCACTCCGGACTGGCGCTTTGAGATTATCACCACCTTCAACCGCGAGGCGGTCTGTGAATTCGCCTGTGCCATTGAAAAAGACAATCCGCCCGACAGCGGCACGCTCAGGGAGGAAGCCCGGAAAATCCGCGAGGTCCTGGATCATATGCGGGACTACAATATGTTCGGCGGCGTCCTTTTCGCCGGCGACCAGGTGGCGGGATTTTCGCTGGCCGAGGTCCAGGGCGACACCCTTTTCATCCATATTGAAAAAGCCGATACCCAATTCAGGGGTGTCTACCAGATGCTGGTTCACGAATTTCTCAAGATGTTCGGCAACTGCAAAACGGTTGACTTCATCAACCGGGAGGACGACAACGGCGACCCGGGTCTCCGCCAGTCCAAGATGACCTACGGCCCGGTGGCTCTTCTGTCCAAGTACACGGTTTATACCGATAAGTCCAAGCCGGAGTGGATGGAGCGCTGTTATTTGGAGTAGGCGGCCTGACCCCGGCGGATCTGCTGATCAAAGTCCAGGGTTTGCAACGCTTGCATGGACTTAAACCCGCTTCCAACGCCTCTTCCCTTGTTTCAAAGTAAGCCCTGTTTTCTTCCTTGATCTGGCCCACGTAATGGCGAGCTCTTTGATGGAAAACAGCAAAGTATTGGCTACAAACAATAAGCCTAGTCCTCCACTTCAACCACACTGGCCGTGAACGATGTCTCTTTTGCGGTGGTGGCTGGAGCTTTGGTCAGCTCACTCTCAGCTTTGGTGGGCGGACTCCTGGACGTCGGCACCGGGCAGTCGTTTCCCTGCCGTTTTCCGCCCCGAAAACTTCCGGTTCCGTGTCCCCGGTCTTTTCGACTGCACCAGGCGCCGGTCCGGTCT
>CAZGCS010000026.1:13077-15011 GCA_964524395.1 uncultured Mageeibacillus sp. | reverse complement strand
TCCAGCCCCGCCGAAGCCTTTTTGACTGTTTGCCCGGGGATGAAGTAATCGTAGATTTCGCTGGATGGTCCCAGCTCGATGGCCAGGGCAGCGCCTTTGCGGCCGCGCTTTAGATAAGGAATATCCAGCTCCTCCAGGTAGGATTCCACGTGGGCACTCCATGGCATGGGAGCAGAGATAAAATAGACCGGTTCAACCGAAACCTTCCGGTCTTCATCGTCCTTGGGAATGATTTTGGCTCTGCCTTTCAGAAAATTAAAGCGCAACACTAGCCTCCCTCTTTCATGGCCGGGTACCCTCTCTGTTAAAATGCTACCATCGGATCATGGGCAGGGGCAACAGAGACAGGGGAGGTGTTTATGTTCAATGTCAATCACCCGGTACTTTACGCGCTGGCATCGCTGGTTATCTTGTATGTGCTGGGTCAGTCACTGTTTTTTACCATCAAGGCGTACAAGCGCGCCCGGGAGATGGGGATGGAAAAATCACTGCTCCGCGCCATCATGCGAGGATCAGCAGTCTTCACCGTGGCGCCTGCTCTTGCCATCCTGATCGGAGTGATCGCCTTATCCCAGTATCTGGGCCTTCCTCTGCCATGGCTGCGCTTGAGTGTTCTGGGTGCCATCACCTATGAGTTGCCGGCGGCTTCCCAGGCTGCGTCGGCACTCGGCATTTCCATGACGGACCCCCTGGTGGATGCCAGGGCTTATTCGACGATCGCCTGGGTCATGACCCTGGGGATTCTTTCAGGCATTGTGGTCATCACCTTCTTCTTCAAACGTATCGAAAGAGGCCTGATGACCATCAAATCCAAGGATGAGAAGTGGGGAGCTCTTCTGATGGATTCACTTTTCATCGGCATGGTTTCAGCCTTCCTGGGGATGATTTTCTCAAGGATCCGCCTGGGTCTGGCCGGCTGGATTCCCGTCTTCGTCATGATCTTTTCATCCATCCTCATGCTCCTGTTCGGCTACCTGGTCAGGATGCGCAAAATCGCCTGGCTGGAAAATTATGCCATGCCTTTCAGCATGCTTGGGGCCATGGCCTTTTCCATTCCACTCACTTTCTGGATCGGAGGCTGACCCATGAGTATGTATGAACAGAAGATTCACCGCTGGGGGCGTGTCTCAGGAATCCTGGCCATGGCCATGTTTATTGCCTATCCGCTCCTCATGAGCCTTTATTTCAATGCCTGGCCCTATCTCGGTGCCCTGGGCAAGGGCCTGCTTGGTGTCGTTCCCATCTTTTATACAGTCGGTATCATCGAGGCCTTTACCTACGGCCCCATGCTGGGTGCAGGCGGTTCCTACCTGGGTTTTGTGACGGGGAACATTACCAATCTGAAGGCGCCCTGTGCCATCAATGCCATGAAAGTGGCAAAGGCGGATCCCGGAACGCCGGAAGGTGAGGTGGTTTCTACACTGGCCATCGGTATCTCATCGATTGTGATCACGGTCATCCTCTTTTTGGGCATGATCCTCTTGAGCAGCCTCGCGCCCATCCTCGAGTCACCCGCACTCAAACCTGCCTTCGATAACATCCTGCCGGCCCTGTTCGGAGGGCTTGCAGTTGTTTTCATCTCCAGAAACTGGAAGATCGCCATCGGTCCCATGCTCATCATGCTGATTCTCTTCATTGTGCAGCCAGGGCTGGCGGACGCGGTGAGCCTGCTTGTTCCGGTGGGAGCGGTGATCGCCATTGTGATTTCACGGTTGCTTTACAAAAAAGGGCGGCTGTAACGCTTCCGGTTTCCGTTCTCAAGAGGTACGGCGCCAGGTGCGGGGAGAGAAGAATAAAAGAAAGGGCAGGAATTCCAGACGGCCGGCAAGCATAAGGAAACTCAGGACGACCTTTGAAAAATCGCTGAAACCTGAAAAATTGGCGGCGGGGCCGATGGTGGACAGGCCGGGTCCGACATTATTGACGGCCGTGGC
>CAZGCS010000026.1:0-12977 GCA_964524395.1 uncultured Mageeibacillus sp. | reverse complement strand
AGGTACCAGCGTAATTCTTCACTCTTGAGGGCCTGCCGGATTCCTTTTTTCAAGCCAAGGTAGAAAACCTGGAAGTTGACACCAAACAAAATCATGGCCACTGTCAGTACCGCATTGATGTAGGAGCTGTTGTAGAAACCGACGCTGGCGTTTTTGTTGGAAAAGCCCCCGGTTCCTGCCGTTCCCAGGGCATGAATGACCGAGTCAAACACGGGCATGCCCCCGAAACAGAGCAGGGCGAAAGTGACCAGGGTCATGACGAAATAAATGGTGTAAAGGATCATGGCGGTTTTACGGAGTCTTGAGACAAGCTTTCCGAAATAGGGGCCGGGCATCTCCGCCTTCATGATATTGACCGAATCGGCAGGTGAGTCTGCATTGATGACAAAGGCGAAGACCAGCACGCCCATGCCGCCGATAAAGTGTGTGAAACTGCGCCAGAACAGGCAGTAATGTGACATGGACTCCACATCCCGCAGGATGGTTGAGCCGGTGGTCGAAAAACCTGAAGCTGTCTCAAAAAAAGCGTCCACAAAGCCGGGGATCTCTCCGGCCAGCATAAAGGCCAGCGCGCCAGCCAAAGAAACTGACAGCCAGGTCAGGAAAGTGATCACCATGCCCTCGCTGGCGCGAAGCCGGAGCTTAGGGGGTTTTTTCAAAGTCATCAGGGCACCAAGGCCAAAAAGCCCCGCCGCAACGACGCCGAAGCTCTGGAGAGCCGGCAGGGTCTCGCCGAAAAATAAAGCGACCACCAGGGGAACTGCAAACAGAAGGGAGCAGATCTGGCAGATCCTTCCTTGTGCGTAACAGAGGGAATGGAAATTCAATCGTTGCCTCCCAAAATGTCGTCAAGGTCGTAAAGCCGCATTCCCGTCGCGACCACGATCACGCGATCGCCTGCCAGAACCCGATCCTGGCCGCCGGGGAAAATAATCTCCTGGCCGCGGACAATACAGGCAAGGCGAAGTTGAGGGCGCAGGTCGAGTTCGAGCAAGGTTTTGCCGATTATTTTGCTTTGGGGATTTGCCTCAAACTCGAGTGCCTCGACACGGCCTTCCTCAAAACGGTAGAGCGCTTCAACGGAAAAGCCCTGTGAGTTATCCAGGGCACGGATGGCCCGTACGATTTCATCAGAAACGATGTGATGGGGGGTGAGAATATTCTGCAGATCCGATTCAGTCAAAATATCAAGCAGGCGGGTACGGTTGATTTTCGTAATGGTCTTTTTCACACCTTTATGGGAGGCGAGCCAGGAGGCCAGCACATTTTCCTCGTCGATTCCTGTCAGGGAGACGAAAGCATCGTAGCGCTGGATATTGTTTTCCTCCAGGACACGCTGGTCGGTTCCGTCCGCCCGGATGACGTCCACCCAGGGATAATGCTGGTAGACAAATTCCGCGATCCCCCGATCACGCTCAATCAGCTTGACGGAATACTTCTTCTTGTTCATCAAACCAAGAAGCCAGTAAGCAATTGCCCCGCCACCCGTGATCAGAACATTCTTGATTTTCGGCGCCATGGTGTTGGTGCGCGCGTAGAAGCTTTGCAAGGTATCGACTTCCCCTGTCACGTGGATGGTGTCGCCGGCATGGATCACACTGCTTCCGTCCGGAATAAAGACCTCTCCGTCACGGCGGATCACGCAGACCATCAGATTATGGCCGCACTGGCGCTTGAAGTCCAGAAGCTTCAAGCCTGCCAGGATGCTGTCTTCGGGTACGCGAACGGCCACGATATGGACCCTGCCTCGGAAGAAGCTCTCGACACTGATGGCGGAAGGGTATCGAATCATCCGCATGATCTCTTTGGCGGATTCCAGATTGGGATTGATCAGGACACTGACACCGAGCCCCTGCCTGAAGGAGGCGGTGGGAGGGCTGTAATCCGGATTGACGACACGGGCGACCGTTTTTTTGGCCCCCATGCTTTGAGCCAATATGGAGGAGACCAGGTTGATCTCATCCGAACCTGTCATGGCCAAAAAGGCATCACATTGGCCGACACCGGCCTCAAGTTGTGTCGCATAGCTGGCGGCGTTGCCAACGACACCGGACAGATCAAATTCCTCCATGATATCTTCGAACCATTCCTCGTTCTTTTCGATGATGGTGATATCGTGCCCCTCAGCCACCAGTTCACCCGCGAGGGTGCGGCCATACTTGCCGGCTCCGGCGATGACAATTTGCATGATCGGCCTCCATTGTGCAACCGGTTATGGGATGCGCAGTTGCACTGCCATGTTAAAAGGTATTCTAACGCAATTTCAGTTGATCGTGTCCTGCAGAAAAAAGGGGCTGTCCTGCGACAGCCCCCGCTTATGGATGTGACATCTTTTATTGGTAGGGGCTGAAGAAGCGCACTGCCTGTCTTTGGACAACGAATTTTTGTGTTTCATGCCATTTGCCCCGCACCAGATTGCTGGCGTAGAAGTAATAAATCGCGTGCTGAACACCACTGCCTCCTTCATCAAAGACGAAGGCGACCGCTTGTTTGACCGTATCGGATACATTGCGTTTGATGGGCGCGGTGTAACCGTATCTTTTCTTGATAACTGCAGCGCTGTTGGTTCCTTCCTTTACCATGGAGTCACGGATGCACTGGGCGACCAGAACGGCACCCAGGTAATCGTTTCCGTACTCACCCATGACCAGGCCCTCCAGTGCCTGCCGGTCCGAGACCTGCAGCGGCCGGCCCCGGTAGTTGGGATCGGGCTGATCGATCTGGATCAGAAACTGACTGTTTGCCGCAGGGGTGGTTTGCGGGTCCCCCTGTAAGACGGTTTGCTCTTGTGTTTCGGCTTCTGCCTGTGTTTGCGCCGCTTTCTTCTCAGCTTCTTTTCTGGCAGCTTCTTTTCTGGCGGCTTCTTTTCTGGCGGCCTCTTGTCTGTCGGCTTCCTTTTTCTTTTCTTCTATTTTGGCTTTTCTTTCTTCCATTCGAAGGGCCTTCTCCATCAGAAAGTCTTCAGGGTTTTCCACAGGCCAGGTCCCGTCAACTTGTTGAGCTTCTTCGCTCTGCAGGTTCAGTCCGGGTGTTTTTGACATCCGGCGGCTGACAATATCCTCCTCCAGGAACAACAAATCTTCAGCATCACCGGGGCTTATGTGAGCTTCTTCCCCGGCTTCTTCCCCCGACAGAATCCCGGCCTCCGTCTCTGTGCCATTTCCCAGAACAGCAGGGAAGGTCAGAGCGATGATCAAGACCAGCAAACCGGTCAAGGCTCTTATATTCTTCTTAATCTTATGATTCATAACAATCCTCTAAGCTTTCTTTTTCATTTTCCGGACAAACGCGCAAAGAGATACAGAAAAAACAACAATGGGTTTGCGCGAGAGGGAAAATTTTTGATTGCCTTAATACGATAGACCATCGCGGTCGCTTGTCATAGAGTGAAAAAGCCGAAACCGGAGTGGCCAAAGAGGCGGTTCCCCGTCAAATCAGTTGATCAGCCACTGTGCAT
The DNA here is from genome assembly GCA_964524395.1 of uncultured Mageeibacillus sp. Classification (GTDB taxonomy): domain Bacteria; phylum Bacillota; class Clostridia; order Saccharofermentanales; family DTU023; genus UBA4923. The sequence continues at coordinate 9,520 of CAZGCS010000026.1, read as the reverse complement.
TTGTCAGTATGAAGGCTGTTTCGGTGAAATATTAGGGTATGGTGAACAAATTTGCCTTGGAAACAGGGACAGAATTCAAAAAAAGAGAGGTGACGCAAACAGCACCATTGCGGGGCTTGAGCCCTCATCTTTCGCTTCAGATCGGGGATATTCTGCCGGGCTTGCTGCTTTCGCCTGCGGGTTTTCATGCGCGGAAGGGGAAAGGGGATAAAATGAAGTCATTCAAGCAAGCCATCCAGGCGTCGGGGAGGGAAGAATGGATAAAAATATGTTTTTAGAGATGATCAAATCCTATTCAGAGGCCAGAGGTCCATCGGGATTTGAGCATGAGGTGGCTGAACTGGTCATCCGCCACACCGGTGATTTGGGGGAAGTGACACGTGACACCATGCAAAACGTCTGCATCGACCGTCAGGGCAATACGGGTAACCGGCTCCGTGTACAGCTTGATGCCCACCTCGATGAAGTCGGCCTGATTGTTCAGTCCATCCGTGCCGGAGGTATGCTCGGCGTTCTCCCTCTCGGCAGCTGGGTGCCAGGCAACATTCCTGCCCACCTCTTCCGCGTAAGGACGCGTACCGGCAAGTGGATCCCCGCCATCGCCGCCAGCAAGCCACCCCACTACCTGACGGAGGCCGAGCAGAAACAGGGTGTCTCCATGGAGCAGATTGAGCTAGATATTGGCGCCAGCTCAAAGCAGGAAGTGGAAGAGTTCTTCGACATCGGGATGGCCGCGCCGGCCGTTCCTGATGTTCCTTTCGTGTGGGATGAAAGGCACGATCTGCTTCTTGGCAAAGCTTTTGATTGCCGTCTTGGCTGTGCGGCCATGACCGGCACCCTGAGACAGCTGGAAGGGGAAACGATCGATGTCGATGTCACTGCTGCTTTTTCCGTTCAGGAGGAGATCGGGGGCAGGGGAGCCATGGTGACAGCCAGGCAACTTGATGCCGATCTGGCCATTGTTTTTGAGGGAACGCCCGCCGATGACAATTTCTCCCCTGCCGGTCAGAGCCAGACCGCGCTGGGCAAGGGGCCCATGTTACGCCACATGGATCGGTCCATGATCACCCACCCCGGCTTTCAACGGTATGCCCTGGCCTTGGCCGGCCAGCTGCAAATTCCCGTCCAGGAGGCTGTCAGAAGCGGTGGTGGAACAAACGGAGGCCTGATTCACACGCAAGGTGCGGGAATTCCCACCATTGTCATCGGTATCCCGGTGCGTTACATCCATACGCATTACGGCTGGGCCAAGTTCGGAGACCTGGAAAAAGCGGTGACCCTGGCCACCGCTCTGATCCGTTCCTTCGATGGTACCATTCTTGAACGGCTGATTTACTGATTCCGTTGTGCAGGTCAAGACTTGCCGACAGCCTCCCGGATCATCTCTTCGGCCAGGATGGGATTGGCTCTGCCTCCCGTTACCTTCATGACCCCACCGATCAGAGAGCGCATGGCGCTCTCTTTTCCTTTCAGGAAATCCGTGACGGCGCGTTCGTTCATCGCGACCGACCGGGCAACGGCTTCTTTCAGTTGCTCTTTGTCGTTGATCTGAGCCAGGTCATGCCGGGTAATGTAGGTCATGGGATCAACGTCTTCCTCCATCAGGGCCTTCAGTACCTTGCGGCCTGTGTTGCTGTTGATTTTCCCCTCCGCCAGCAAATCCGACAGTTTCCCCAGACTGACGGGATCAAGCAGATCTTCCACGGTATCCTCGGTGTAAAGCGGTGCGACATCGGCCAGGATCAGGTTGACCAGTGTCTTGGGGTTGGAGGTGGCGGCAACGGCTCTTTCAAAAAAGTCAGACAGTTCCTTGTCGTCCGTCAACCTCTCTGCCTCGTAGGCTGTCATGGCGTAGTCCCTGATGTACTGAGCCTTTCGTTCGTCTGCCAGCCGGGGGATGGTGGCGCGGATCCGCTCGATTTCAGCTGGCAGGACTTCGACGGGAACCAGGTCGGGATCAGGGAAATACCTGTAATCGGCAGCTTCTTCCTTCCTGCGCATGCTGTAAGTCTGGCCTGTCTTCTCGTCAAAACGGCGTGTTTCCTGGACGATCGTGCCACCTTCTTCAATCAGGGCGACCTGACGTTTAAATTCACTTTCAATGGCCCGTGCCACAAAATTAAAAGAATTCAGGTTCTTTAGTTCGACACGGGTGCCCAATGTTTCCTCACCCTTCCTGCGAACTGACAAGTTAACATCACAACGCAAGGAGCCTTCATTCATCTTGCCATCGGAGATGCCCGTGTAGCGCGCCATGGCACGAAGCTTGCGCAGATAGGCGACGGCTTCCTCACCACTTCTCATGTCAGGTTCCGAAACCACCTCAATCAAGGGAACACCGCAACGGTTGCAGTCAATCAGACTGCCTTCATCCGGCAGGTGAATCAGTTTGCCGGCGTCCTCTTCAATGTGAATGCGCGCGATGCGGATGCGCCTGACATCCTTGCCCGATACGATATCCATGTAGCCTTCGGTGCACACCGGAAAATAATTCTGGGTGATCTGGTAGGCCTTTGGCAGATCGGGGTAGAAATAGTTCTTGCGGTCGAAACGCGACCAGCCTTCAATGGAGCAATGGGCTGCGATCCCCGCGCGGATGGCGAATTCAACAACCTCCCGGTTCAGAGCGGGTAAAGCGCCCGGCATGGCAAGACAGACAGGACAAACCTGGGTATTGGGCGGCGCTCCGAAGGTTGTGGCACATTCACAGAAAATCTTGTGGTCCGTTTTCAACTCAATGTGAACTTCAAGGCCGATGACACTCTCGTAATCCGAAATACTCATGGCAGCACCTCCGGCGCAGCTGCAATCAAACCGTGCGCGTCCTCGTAGAGGGCCGCCAGCTGGTAGAGCACTTTTTCCGAGAAAGTTTTGCCCATCAGCTGCATGCCGACAGGCAGTCCTTCCCCGGTTAAGCCAACGGGTACTGAGAGAGCCGGCATTCCCGTAAGTGACGCGGGCAACGTGAAGCGGTCATTGCTGTACTTGCTGCCGCCCATCTCCTCCGGCAGGCTGCCGATTGGCCACGCCGGCGTGGCCGTGACAGGGGTCAGAATAGCGTGGCAGCTCTCGAAGACCTTCTCGAATTCATTGATCACCAGTTGGCGTGCCTGGGCTGCTTTACGGAAATAATCATGGTAATTTTCCTCTGAAAGTGCGAAGCAGCCCAGAAGGATACGTTGCTTGACTTCCCGGCCCAGTGCTTCGGTTCGAGAATTGGTATAGATCTCTTCCAGGCTTTCTCCCCGGGGGCTGCGATAGCCATAGTGGATGCCATCGTAACGGTTCATGGCCGAGAACCCTTCCGCGCTGGAAATAACATAATATGCCGCCAGGGACGCGTCGAGTGTTTTCAGGTCAATGGGGAGGATACCGATTCCCTGTCCCTCAAAAAACCTGAGGGCTCCTTCGAGCTGTTGGCGGACTTGAGCGTCAAGGTCACCTGAGTTGAAATACGACTCCGGCCACCCAATCACCAGCTGGCCGGGTTTCTGACCAATGGCCTCCAGATAGGAACCACTCTTATTGCCCGTGCTGTGAACATCTTTTTTGTCCCGGACGGCAATGGCGTCCAGAACCAGGGCGTTATCGCGTACACTGCGCGTCATGGGACCCGCCTGATCAAGCGAGGAAGCAAAAGACGTCACACCGCGTCTCGATACCAGGCCATAGGTGGGCCGAAGTCCCACGAGTCCGCAGAGCGCAGCGGGTTGCCTGATGGATCCGCCCGTATCTGTGCCGAGCGCGAAGCAGGCTTCACCGGAAGCAACCGCCGCGGCCGAACCGCCCGAACTTCCTCCGGGAACACGCCCGGAGTGGTAAGGGTTGCGGGTCGGGTGGAAAGCAGAGGACTCGGTCGAGTGTCCCATGGCAAACTCATCCATGTTCGCCTTCCCCACCAGGACAATTTCTTCCTTTTGCAGCAGACGCCAGACGAAGGCGTCATAGGGAGGAACAAAATCTGCCGTCATCCTGGACGCATTGGTGGTCCGGATTCCCCGCGTCGCGATATTATCCTTCAGGGCGCCAGGCAGGCCCGCGAGCGGAGGCAGATCGCATCCTTCCGCGATCAGCCGGTCAACGCGACCGGCCTGTTTGAGGGCGGTATCCCGGACCAGAGTGATGTAGGCACCGATCACGGCCTCTTGCTGATCGATGGTCTTAAAGACAGCCCGGGTCAACTCCCGCGCAGAAAAATCCCGGTTTCTCAAGGCTTCCGCCAGTTGACTCAGCTCCATATTTCGATAATTCATCGGTTCTACCTCACTCGACAACCGGGGGTACCAGGAAGAAGCCGTCACGTTCTGCCGGTGCATTTGAAAAGATCTCCTGCCTTGAGGGGGGGCGTTCATCTCCTTCCGTCAAGTGGATATTGCGGGCACCTGACGGTGTATAGACCGGCGGCACGCCGCCCGTATCAATGGAGTCAAAGGCTTCGGTCAGGGCGATCATTTCCAGGAGCTGCCTGCGGGCATCTTCTTCTTCGTCGGGAGTGAGGCGAAGGCGGGACTGTGCTTCCAATTTTCCAAGATCGATCTCGACAGCGCGCCGGTGTTCTTTGGCTACTGCGGCCATGTCCGCGCGCGGACCACCGCTTTCGGTCAGCCGGATGCCGAGGTCGGCCAGCTGTTCCGGGTCGACCGAAGAAGGTGCCCTGGTCATGGGATCAGAGGCGTCCTTGATTTTTGGGAAAGCGATCACATCGCGCAGGGAGGGCGCTCCAGACAAGATCATGACCAGGCGGTCCAGGCCGAAAGCAAATCCACCGTGAGGCGGTGCCCCGTACTGGAAGGCACTCAACAGGAAACCGAATCTCTCTTCAATTTCATGGTCGGAAAATCCCAGCACCTTAAAAACCTGTGTCTGGATCTCTCTTTGATGGATCCGGATGCTGCCTGAGCCGAGTTCGACCCCGTTGAGCACAAAATCGTAGGCAAGTGAACGGACCCGCGCGGGGTCTGATGACAGGTATTCCATATCCTGCGGGCAGGGCATGGTGAAGGGATGGTGCTGGGCCACGTAACGCTTTGCCTCTTGTGAGAACTCAAACATGGGGAAGTCAGTAACAATCGCGAAGGCAAAACGATCGGGATCCCGCAGCCCGAGCAGGTCGGCAAGCCGGAGCCGGAGTGCCCCTGTCACCCGCCTTGCCAGTTCAAGCGAATCGGCGCAAAAGAGGACAAAGTCACCCGGTTCCGCCTGCGCCCGCTTCAGGATCTCCTGCATTTTGTCCTCGTCTATAAACTTGGTCAGGATGGAATAGACCTCACCTGACGGCCGCCAGGCAATCCAGGCCATGCCGGCAGCTCCCTCGGAGACAGCGTATTCGGTCAGTTCCTCAATGGTGGTTCTAGTGAAATCCGCCTGGCCCGGAACGGTCAGGGCGCGGACGACTCCACCCCCTTCGACTGCCTGGCGAAATACAGAAAAATCGGTTTGAGCGGCCAGGTCGGTCAGGTCGACAATGGGAAGATCAAAGCGCAGATCGGGTTTGTCCGAACCATACCGGTCCATTGCTTCCTCCCAGCTCAGCCGGGGGAAGGGCTGGTCAAATTCAAGGGCCATGATTTCTTTCATAACAGACCGGAAGAGCGACTCCAATAAAGAAATCACGTCCTCTTTTTCAACAAAGGACATCTCAAGATCGAGCTGGGTAAATTCCGGTTGGCGGTCGGCACGCAGATCTTCATCGCGGAAGCAGCGGGCGATCTGGTAGTAGCGGTCAAATCCCGCCACCATGAGGAGCTGTTTGAATAGCTGAGGCGATTGGGGCAGGGCATAAAATGCACCCGGATGGACACGGCTTGGTACCAGGTAGTCCCTTGCACCTTCCGGCGTGCTTTTGGTCAAAAGAGGAGTTTCGACATCAACAAAGCCTTCATTGTCCATGAAACGCCGGATGGCGGCAGTCACGCGGTGGCGGAAGCGGATGGCATCCCGGAGGGCCGGCCGGCGGAGGTCAAGGAAGCGGTAAGCCAGACGCAGGTCCTCCCTGACATGGTCGGCGTCCGACGGATCGAAAGGGAGCGGCGCACAGGGCGAAAGCAGCTCGGCTTCCCTGACGCGGAGTTCCACTCTGCCGGTGGCGATTTTTGGATTGATGGTTTCCTCTTCTCTCAGATGAATGGTACCTCTGACAAGAAGAACCGACTGGGCGCGGATTCCTTCCGCAAGTTCGAAGGATTTGGAAACGGTGTATTGAGGGTTAAAGACGATCTGAAGAATCCCTTCGCGATCCGCCAGGTCGATGAATATGACACCGCCCATATCGCGTTTGGTTTCGACCCAGCCATAAGCGGTCGTCTCCCGGCCTACGTCGCCCTCCGAGAATAAACCGCAATAATTCGTTCGTTCCATATGCTTATTTCCATCTTCCAGCCGGTCAGCGCAGCCACTGTGTTCCGAGCACACAAAAACAGGCCCCTTACTCCCGGCAATTGTTTGTATTTTAACACACCGGATGGAGTCGGATAAGGCGGAAACGGCACGGCTCGACAGGCTGGAGAAATGACCGGCCGAAGATGCCGCGGTCTTTATGATAAACTCGAACCAGCACGGTAAGGGGTAGTCAGCGGGGTCATGTCACGGCACTGGTTCAAGAGGAAAAGTGGAGGCGATCACCGTACCCTTCTATTTTTGTGGCGGCGTTTTTTCGCGCGGTGCATCGACTTCCTGCTCTGGCTCCTGCCCTGGTACTGGCTTGAGGAAAGATTTTTTCTTGAGGCCTGGCAGCATAGTCTCGCGCATTTCTGGCTGGACCAGTTGATTGCCTCCTGCCTCATGGTTATATCGGAGCCCCTGTTCCTGGCATTGCTGTCCACCACCCCCGGCAAAGCCCTTTTCGGTCTTGGCGTGCGCCATCCGTCGGGACAACGGCTGACCTTCAGGCAGGCCGGGCGCCGTACCTGGCATGTCTGGAGGGAGGCACTTGGCTGCGGCCTGCCTTTTTACCGCCTTGTCTGTCTGGCACGGGCTTTTTCCGCCCGGCGCCGGGGTTACCTGCCTGACTGGGAGGAAGAGACCGTGCTGGGCTCCTTGTTGTCAGCTGAAAAGGAGGAATATGGAAGGGGTTAGCAAACTCGAAAGCAACGTATACGATACGGCGCTGATATTCGAGGGAGGTGGCATGCGGGCCTGTTATACGGCCGGCTTTGTCTCCATGCTGCTTGAGCATGACATCTATTTCAATTACGTAGCGGGCATATCCGCGGGTGCCTCACACGCGGTCAACTACCTGTCCCGTGATTATGTGAGAACCCGCCGCTCATTCACTGACATCGTTCAGGACCCTTCATTTGGAGACCTCAGCTCATGGGTCAAGGGCGACGGTTATTTCAACGCCGACTACATTTATTCGAAATCACCCCGTGAGGATGGGACGCTGCCCTTCGACTTTGACACTTTTTCAAGGAACGAGGCAGAATGCGTAGTCGGCGCTTTTCTCCGGCACGAAGGTCACATGGTCTACTGGCACAAAAAAGACATGTCGACCATGGAAGAGCTCAGTCTCCGTGTCCGGGCCTCCTCTTCCGTACCTTACCTGATGCCGGAAACGGAGATTGACGGCAAGATCTATGTGGACGGCGGACTTGGGGTAGGAATTCCGCTCGGCATAGCCATGGAGGACGGCTACGACCGTTTTGTGATTGTCCTGACACGTGAGCGCGGTTTCCGTCTCGATCCCATTCCCCGGCTCCGGCTCATGAACAGGGTACTTGATCGCCACCCGGTCGAAAGGGAAGCGCTGATGACCCGTCATCTCCGGTATAACCAGCTGCTTGATACGATCGAACTGCTTGAGAAAGAGGGCAGAGCCTGCGTTTTCTACCCTGAACATATCGACCTTTCCATGATAGACCGTGACCGGGAAAAACTCTTGAGCCAATACCTCGCGGGCCACGAACAGTCGACGCGCGAACTTCCCCGCCTGCGCGCCTTTTTGGGAGGATAAGCATGCGGTTCATCCACATGGCGGATCTCCACCTGGGCAAGCGGGTCCACTCCTTTTCGCTGATTGAGGATCAGGGGATCATGCTCGAATCGGTGATCGGTCTGTGCCGAAAAGAGGAACCGGATGCGCTGCTTATTTCCGGCGATGTTTTTGACAAGGCCGTACCCTCCATTGAGGCAATCCGGCTGTTCGAAACCTTTCTGGTCGATCTCTCCCGGACCGGGACAAGACTGCTGATCGTTGCGGGCAACCACGATTCCGGTGACCGCCTTTCCTTCGGCAATACTTTTTTTGCCTCACATGGCATCCACGTCGCGGGCACCTTCATGGGGAAGTTGGAGAAGCTGGTCATGACTGACCAGGAAGGGCCGGTGACTTTCCACCTCATGCCCTTCATCCGCCTTGGCGATATCCGCAGATTTTTCCCTGACAGAGAGCTGAATTCCACAGCCGATGGTGTTGCCGCGGTACTCTCGACAGCCGGACGGGGCCCGGGGCGCCACGTCCTGCTGGCGCATCAATTTGTCAGGGCGCGGGATCATGAGCCTTTGCGTTCCGACTCTGAAATATTGCAAGTCGGTCTGGCAGATGAAATCGATGCGGCTGTCTTCGCGGGCTTTGACTACGTGGCACTGGGACATCTGCACAGACGACAGCAAATAGGGCCCGGACCTCTCCACTACGCGGGTTCACCCCTGGCCTATTCTTTTTCAGAAGCAGGACAGACAAAAGGCGCGCTCCTGGTCGACCTGCCCCTCAATGGGGAACCGGTCATCCGCCAGCTTCCGCTCGCACAACGCCATGCCATGCGACGATTGCGGGGGCCAATAGGGGAGCTGATCGCGGACGGGCGGGAACTGGAGCAGAGGAATGATCCCGCGCGTTTGGACTATCTGGAAATAACATTGACGGATGAAGGTGCTGTGGCCGACCCCATGAATCGCCTGAAGACGGTCTACCCTCACGTCATGCGACTCCTGTTCGACCGGGATGGCCTGGATGAGCCAAAAGACGCCCTGATTGGCAGGGACGATTTTCGTTCCATGAGCCTGGCTCAGCTTTTTGCTGAGTTTTACCGTACCCAGATTGGCCGCCCTCTGACTGCGGGCCAGAAGCAACTGGTGGAGGAAGTGGCGGCAAAGGCCGAAGCGGTGGCGGAGGCAGGCCGATGAAGCCCGTTCGATTGACCATGAGTGCTTTCGGGCCCTACGCCCAAGAAGCGAGTATCTCCTTTGAGGGCGTCCGGCAGGGAATCTTTCTGATTTCGGGTGAAACAGGGTCGGGGAAAACCATCGTTTTTGATGCCCTCATGTATGCCCTTTATGACGATACAAGCGGTGAATCGCGCGGGAATCATTCACTGCGGTCCGATTTTGCCGGGCCGGACACGGAGACCTATGTCGAGCTTACCTTTTCTTTGCGCTCACAAGAGTACAGGATCCGGCGCTCACCCCGCTATTTCCGGGCTAAGAAATCCGGCAGGGGGGAAACGGAGCAAAATCCTGCAGTCGAGCTTACCCTGCCGGACGGGCAAGTGTTGACTGCCAAGGCGCAGGTGGATCAAAAGAT
>CAZGCS010000025.1:0-15505 GCA_964524395.1 uncultured Mageeibacillus sp. | reverse complement strand
ACTTTTTTGGCCGGCGGGGCGCAGGACGCTTCCTGAAGCGATCTTTGCCTGCCTCCCTGTCCGATCTGCAGCCAGCCGGGAGTTGGCAAATTTGTTAAGGGGAAGAGGAGTAACGGATAACAATGCATCAGATGGTATTTAATAAACATATTGCTGTTCTTGCTTATTGTCCATTTGAGGGCAAGTATGAGAGCCTGTTTCTCTCTTTCGCGGATGCGGGTGACCGGGAGAGTTGTTGTATAAAATACCATTTGATTTGGCCCTTGAGATAGCTGAAACAGGCTTTTGACACCTGCAGAAATTCATAGTATTGTAAGTCACGTTGGCATGTTTTTTCGAAATTAAGAAAGGAAGTAAATTAATGAAGAAATCAGTCAGAATTTTGTTCCTGAGCCAGGAGGATGTTATCGCTACTGGAGCCCTTGATGACATCGGATCGATTATCGACGCGGAAATCACCGCCTACTCGATGTTGGATAAGGGACTCGGACAAGATCCGGTCGCTCCGCAGATCCACTTTCATGGGGAACAGCACGGCAATATTTTCGCCATTCACCCGGCATGGGTTGGCGGGGAAATCAATGTCGCCGGCATGAAGCTTGGCGCACGTGCTCCCGAAAACCGCGACAAGGGTCTTCCCTCCATTACTTCGATTGTGGAGATCATTGACCCCGAGACAGGACACCCTTTCTGCATCGGTGATGGCACCCTGATGACTGCTTATCGTACTGGTGCGACTACCGGCGTCGCCGCGAAATATTTCGCCAGACCCGACTCCGAAGTTGTCGGTCTCGTCGGCGCGAGCGTTATGGGACGCCCGCAGATCATGGCAATTTGCCACGTTCTTAAGAACATCAAGGAAATCCGCCTTTATGACATCGTTCGTGAGAAATCCGAAGCCTTTGTCGCTGAGATGGAGCCTGTTATCGGCAAAAAAATCACCATCGTAGACAGCGCAGAAGCGGCTCTGAAGGATGCGGATGTGATCGCGCCGACTACGCTCGTTTCCGTTGCCAACGCTTACATCAAACCCGAATGGATTAAGCCAGGTGCTTTCTGCTCCAACATCTCCGATAACGATTACACCTTCGACGCAATCAAGAAAATGGACAAGATTTGTATTGACAGCCCGAAACAGTTCGGTATCCCTGTCACCTTGGGAACCATGGTCGAAAAAGGAATGCTTGACCCCGCACAGACAAGCCAGATCGGCGCTGTCATCAACGGGAAAGCCCCCGGCCGCGAACGCGATGATGAGATCTGCCTGTTCAGCTCAATCGGCATGGGCGCGACCGACCTTATCGTCATGAATACCGTCTACAAAGTTGCGAGAGAAAAAGGAATCGGGACAGAGCTGGCGCTCTGGAATTCCCCGAAATGGGTATAGGCTGAATTAGATATGAAGGGGGATGAGTCCATGGGTGAACTCCTGTATGAAGTGCGCGCACCGAAAACCCTGATGGAAATGACATGGTGTGAAGTAGAGGAAATTCGTAAGAAAACGGATATCGCTTTCTGTTCAACGGGTGCGTGTGAGCAACATGGCCCACATCTGCCTCTCGGCACAGACACGATCCAGAGCACTGAAACGCTTCGTTGGGCCAGCAAATTCCTCAAAGAGGATTATGGGGTTGAAAGCGTTATCGCCCCGACCATCCCCTGGGGTATCTGCCCCGGCGCCATGGAGTATCCGGGAACGATCACGCTGAGAACGTCTACGCTGATCGAGTTGCTCGAAGATGTGTGTGACGGTCTGTACAAGCACGGCTTCAAGAACATCATCCTGTTCCTGGGTCATGATGAAAACTATTTCGCCATGATGGTGGCCGCGCAGAATATGGCGGTCCGCTATGACGATTGCAGGGTTGTGGTCGTTAATCCGATGCCTGCCCTGAAAGCCAGTGAACGGGCGAATCTTGATTTGGAGAAGGCCAAAAGGCCGGATGGGCACGCTGGTGCGGGTGAAACTTCGCGCGGCCTCTACCTGCATCCCAATCTTGTTTATCTTGACGCCGCCCGGGACGATGTACCCAGGCCGGTTTCCAATTGTGAGCCGATCCTGGGAAGTGAACCGCCCTTGCTCGGTGGAGGGGTCTATGACGCAGCCAGAGATGGCCGCGCCTATAACTATGCTGCCGGTGATCCGGGACAGACAGGCGATCCCCGCTTGGCTTCAGCTGAAGCGGGAGAGAAAGCTTTTGCCGCCATGGGCAAAGTTGTCGCGCAAATCGCACACAATCTTTTCGTCAAGGACTGTTAAGGTTGAACCCTTGCGGGTGAGATGTGAATGCTGGGACTTCCATACCCGGGGCAATCGTAGCTTAGAAAGAGCAGGGCAGGGCAATTAAGCATTCCTCACTACAACGGATCGATGGAGTGTCCAAGGTAACTGGCGAGCTTCAATTCGCATCAGACCTGTGCCTGCCCGAAATGATTTTTGCGGTGCCTGTTCTCTCGGAACAGGCACATGCAAGGATTGTATCCGTCGACGATTCGGAAGCATTGGCTGTCCAGGGCTGTATCAAAGTCTATACAGGCCGGGATGTTCCCAATAACCGGATCGGTTTTTACCATGACCATCCCGTTATCTGTGATGATAAAGTCCGTTTTTATGGTGATATTGTCGCTGTAGTCGCGGCTGACACGCGTGAAAGCGCGCAGTTGGCGGCCCGCCGGGTCAAGGTCGAGTATGAACCTCTGCCACTGATCGAGACCATGGAGCAATCACTCTCCATGGAACGTGGCAAGGTGCATGATCAAATGGATAACAACATCTGCCATGAGATCCACTATAAAAATGGCGATATTGAAGAAGCCTTCTCCCAATGCGCTCACATTGTTGAAAATACTTATACATTCCAGTCGGTCGATCACTGTTTTCTTGAGGCGGAAAGCGGTCTGTCCTCGATGGAGGATGGCAAACTCGTTGTACGTGCGGGGAGCCAAAATATCTTCTATGACCGTTCTCAAATTGCGGAAGCTCTGAACTTACCCGAAGATGATGTTATCGTGGTCGCCCCTTACACAGGCGGTGCCTTCGGAGGCAAAGGCGACGTCTCCGTCCAATGCCTCATCGGTCTTGTCACTCTTGACACCAAGCGCCCCTGCGCCATGCATTTCACGCGGGAAGAACGATTTGTCAACGGCGTCAAGCGCCATCCCGGCCGCGTTCGAATGAAAACGGGGATGAGTGAAGAGGGCATTATCCTGGCTCATGAAGTGGACTTGCTCATGGATACGGGTGCTTACACTGTGTTTGGCAACGTGGTCCTTGAGATTGCGACCGAGTGTTGTACGGGACCCTACCGCATACCCAACATCGTGCTGGATGCCTGGAACGTTTACACAAATAATGGATCCAACGGGGCTTTCCGCGGCTTTGGCGCGGCTCAGGGTTGTTTTCCTCTTGAAGGCCAGATCAACGCGCTGGCGCGTTTGGCCGGTATGGACGCGATCGGGCTTCGCCTCAGGAATTGTCTGCGTCAGGGTGAAACATCAGGCCTGGGGCACACCCTCCTGTCCGATCCCAACATGTATGAGACCTTGTTGGCCGCCAGCGAAGATGAGCTGTGGGTTAATCGGGAATCTTACGCAGACAGGGACGGTGACTTGCGTTCCGGCGTTGGTTTCGCCTGTGGCATGAAAGGCTACGGAATCGGAGTTAACGATGCGCCCGATTATGGGTTTGCGCAAGTTGCTTTTTCCCGGGATGGCCGCTTTAAGCTGACGGTTGGCTGTAACGATTTGGGGCAGGGCTCTTTCACCGTAATGACAGCCTTGCTGGCCAAGACCCTGAAGGTATCGTCCGATGACATCGACCTGGTATGTCTTGCTGATACGCGGGCAAACCTGGAAACAGGTGCGACCGCCTCCTCCCGGGTCAGCTATGCGGTTGGCCGGGCTGTGGTGGCAGCCAGCGAGCGTCTGTTGGGGCAATTGCGCGAGCAGCTTGCATACCGGTCAGGTGTTGAGCCGGATCAACTTGAGGCCGTTGGCGGGGGTTTTCTGGTCAAGGGCCAGGAGGTTTCCTTTGAGGATATGGCCCGCGACCTTGAATACGATATGGTCCAGAGCGCACGCATCCGCACCGCCTATTCGGAGGAGAAGTCCGAAGGTGGTCTCAGCCATCCACACGTTCTTTACAGCTCCAACGCGCAGATTATGCATGCCCTCGTCGATCTGGCAACCGGACTTGTCCATATTGATAAGGTTCATGCTTACGTGGATGTGGGTTATTGCATCAACCGCCTGGCAGTTGAAGGTCAAAGTGAGGGCGGAATTGTCATGGGTATTTCCTATGCCTTGCTGGAGAAGCTGGAGCGCAGGCAGGGCCGGCTACTTAATCCTTCTTTTTCCACTTACCTGATCCCGACCGCCCTGGATATCCCGCTAAGCATTGAAAATGAAATTCTTGAGTTTGCTGAGGAAACCGGTCCTTACGGGGCAAAAGGCATGGCGGAAAATGCGACAGTTCCCACGGCGCCGGCTGTTGTCGATGCCGTAAACGATGCGCTCGGCTCTTCGATTACCGAGATTCCGGTTTCGCCGGAGATGATTATTTCCATGTCATTATCGATGTGATCAAGTTTGAAAATAGATGAACTTTAATAGAAAGTCTGGGGAGGAAAATGAATTTGAACGATCAAAACAAAAAAATTGCTATCGCAGATGTACCGCTTCGCGTTCTGGGAATCTGCGGCAGCCCCCGTGCGAACAGCAACTCGCAGAAACTGCTTAATCTGGCGCTGGAGTCGGCACGGGAAGTTGGAAACATCGAGGTAGAAACGTATACTTTCAACAAAAAACAAATGGCCCCCTGCACCGCGTGCACAGCCTATTGTTTTAAAAATAAAGAGTGCGTGAACAAAGATGGTTTCTTTGAATTTGCCGAAAAGTGGCTGAGGGCGGATGCGATTATCTGGGCGATTCCGGTTTATACCATGTCAGGCCCCGGAATCATGCGTGCTGCCCTGGAACGCCTGGGGGAGGTTTTCCTTGCCAACCGTATCGATGAGATCAATGCGGGCGGCACCCTGCCCCGTTTCATGAAGGCGTGCGGCATTATTGCGCAGGGAAGCGCCAGATGGGGCAACCAGGAAGTTGTCATCGAAGGCATGATTAATCATTTTGTCCTGATGGACTGCCTGCCGGTTTGTGCGGATATGCCTCACTCCCATACCGGAGTGGCCGGTCACGTGCCCGACGGAACGGAGCCGAATGATGAGGCAGGTTTGCTGACTGACAGCAAAATTCTGGGACGTCGTGTCGCGGAAGTTGGTAAAATTCTGAAACTTGGCAAGCTGGCCATCGCCAATTCGTTGGGCGATGAGTACTTTTGTTCGCCGGACAGCTTTGCTGAAACGCTGAGACCGGAGGTGTAATGAAATGGCTTTGACAGAAAAAGATTTAGTCAATCTATTGGATACCAGTGATGTACCCGTAAATATCCTCGTTGTCAACTGCAGCCCGAAGGCTAAAAGCAACTCCCAGGTACTGGTGGATGTTGCGCTTGAGCAGTTGAAGGAGTTCCCTGCTGTGAACGCCGATACCTACCGGTTCGCAGGAAAGAAGATTGAAGCGTGCAGACACTGTCCAAACTACTGTAAACAACATATGGAGTGTGTTTATAAAGACGACTACCAGGAGTTCAGGGAGAAATGGCTCTGGGCTGATGGCATCGTCTGGGTGAGTCCGGTTTATCATATGGGACCACCCTCGAAAGTAAGGTCGGCCCTTGATCGCTTGAGTGAGGTTGAGTTTCACACCATTCAGGATCAGCGCAGGAAACGTGGTGGCGGCCCTCCGATCTACCCGAAATTCTCCAAGGCTGTCGGATCAATCGTTCACGGCGCAACGCTCTATGGCGGTCAGGAAATTACCATTCAGTATTTCGTCAACCACGCAGTGCTCCTGGATTGCTTCCCGGTGTCCGGCGATATGCCCGAGTGTTATTTGGGGGCGGCCGGTCATTCACCGAGCCGCGAAGCGCTCGAGGGCAATGAAGTATTCCTGCACTCTGCCGGTACCGTCGCCCGCCGCGTCGCAGAAACCGCCAAGATGATCAAAGCCGGTTTGATGCTGGCACAGGAAGATCTTGAAGAGGGCTGGTTCCCGTCGAAAGACGCCATGGGCGCGACCGATAAGGAAGGCTTTGTTTCACGGATGAACGCCGACTGACTTCGTCGTATCTTTGCCCCGCCAGTTCGGATATTATGACAAGAGGCATCTCCGGCTGAGGGGAACAAAGTGATAATTTAAGGCACAGACCGGAACGTATGAATTAACGGGAACGTCACGTGTTTGTGCCTTGAACGTTAGCGAAAGGAATGTAAAAAAATGTACAAACCAAATGATGTAAAAGTCAAAATATTGGGTGTTTCGGGTAGCCCGAGAAAAGGTGTCACCGATTACCTTACCCAGATGGCATTGGAGGAAGCGGCCAAGGTGCCGGGCGTGGAGACAGAGTTTCTGCCACTTCGCACCAAGGACATCAAACACTGCACACAGTGTGAGGCTTGTTTGAAATTGACGCCTGGCGTCAAGTATGAACACTACTGTAAACCATTCCATGACGACATGGATGACCTGATGAGGCTGTGGCTTTCCGCAGATGGTTACATTGTAGCTTCACCCGTCTATGACATGAATGTCACCCCCATGCTGAACATCTTCTTCAACCGCTTCAGACCTCTGTGGCGCGTTTTCCGCGGTATCCACATGAACAAGGTCGGCGGTTCCATCGCCATCGGCGGAACACGCCACGGCGGCCAGGAGACGACGATCGCCATGATCAATAATTTCTTTTTGGTCAACGAGATCCTTCCTACAGGCGGTCCTGCGGGTAACTACTGTGGCGCCTGTGTATGGTCCAAAGATCACCTGCCCCGCGATTTTGACGATCCGGTAGGTGTGGAAAAGGTACTTGGCGTCGGACGCCGTGTTGCCGAAGTCGCGAAGATTTTAAAAGCTGGCCGCGAGATCGTTGGTGATTCAAGGCCGGAATGGGAAATCTAAGCTCAAATTGGTTTAAGCAATCGTGCCCTGGGCGCGATTGTTTGCAAAATGGCACAATAGGGAACAACGATCATGAAGAGAAAGGAAACAATCATGAAAAGAACGTTAGTAGTTATTTTACTCATGTTTGCAGTTCTACTGACAGCGGCATGCGCTCCCTCAGCACCTCCGGAGCAGACCGAACCTACGGCGGCACCGACAGAGAAACCTGAGGAGCCGAAAGTCACCGAGAGCGAAACGGAGGCTCCCGTGGATGTCTTCCGTGTTGCGATGATTCTTCCCGGCCTGGTAAGTGATGCCGGCTGGAACGCAGGCGGATTCTACGCGGTGGAGTACCTCAACGAAAACGTGGATGGTGTTGAGGCAAAATTTATTGAGAATGTCTCGCTCACCAATGCCGAGTCGGCAATGCGTGACTACTGCGAACAGGGCTATGACATGGTGGTCGGCTGGAGCATTGATTTTGGTGATTATCTCCAGGAAGTGGCCCCGGATTATCCCGACGTTCAGTTTGTGTGGTCGCAAGGGTGGATGACGCTGGATAACATGTGTACAGCCAAGGCACCTTTGCAGGAGACTGCCTATCTTTGCGGCATCATTGCTGCCGGAATGAGTGAAACAGGCATCATTGGTTACATCGGCGGTATGGACACCATGCCAATGATCAATGCGCTTGAGGCTTATAAAGATGGCGCCAAATCGTACAACCCGGACGCCAAGGTCATTCACGCTTTCGCAGGGACATGGGAAGATGTTGAGAAGGGCAAACAGACAGCGCTGGCCCAGTTCGAACAGGGCGTTGACATCATGATGGCCCGTGGTGACGGTATCGCCCTCGGCGGCCTGCAGGCCTGTCTTGAAAAAGGCGTTTACCTCTTTGGCGACGTCTCAGACCAGAACTCACTTGCGCCTGAACTGCTTCTGACCAGCACCGGCTGGAATGTGGGCAAGAACCTCGAGTACATCATCGATGATGTCAGAAAAGATGGTAAGCCCAATGGCAACGCTTACAACCTGGGGATGATGGCCGGCGTGACCGACATCACCGATTTCCACGGCCTCGTGCCGGATGATCTGGCCAAGGTTGTCTACGACGTCAGGGACAAGATCATCAGTGGCGAACTCGTTATCGAAGCGAAGACCGAAATCAGCGATTAGTCTTCAGGACAATACTTGTTGAGAATGGTTCCCGCGCCGTGATGTTTGGCGGCGCGGGAAAATTACAAAGGACACCGTCCGTCACAGTGCCGGTCTGCCATTGTCAAAGAAACGATGTGACTGGAGACGGATTCGCGCAACAGGCAGACTTGATCAGCCAGCCGGCAAGCTTCCGCTCTGGTGAAAGTTGCAGAACGCCCAAGCGGATTGCCTGAGGGCGAAAGTGATAAATAACAAGGTGATGAAACTTTATGAAAGACAATGACTGCTTGGTAAGATTTGAAAATCTGACCAAACGCTTTGGAGATAATATTGCGAATAAGAATATCAACCTTGATATTAAAAAAGGTCAGATTCACGCGATATTGGGCGAGAATGGCGCCGGTAAGAGTACCTTGGTCAAGATGCTCTATGGTTTGTACGGAGCCACTCAGGGTGATATCTATCTTCGTGGTGAAAAAGTCTGCTTTACCTGCTCACGTCACGCCATCGAACACGGTATCTGTATGATTCACCAGCACTTCATGCTGGTCGAGCAGATGACTGTATTTGAGAATATTATAAGCGGGGATTACCGCAATAAAGCAGTTCTCAACAAACGCGAACTCACCGAAAAGATATTGGAAATTTCCGACATGTACGGGCTCAAGATTGAACCCGATAAATATATTTATCAGCTCTCGGTAGGCGAGCAGCAACGCGTCGAGATTGTCAAGGCACTCTATCGCGGAGCCGAAATCATGATCCTGGACGAACCGACATCGGTATTGACGAAAAAGGAAACTTATGACCTTTTGCGTGTACTGCGAAAAATGGTTGACGACGGTAAAACCATCCTGTTTATTACTCACAAACTCGAGGAAGTCCTGGAGTTTGCCGACGTCTGCACGGTACTGCGCTCCGGGGAAAAGATCAAGACGGTGCTTGTCAAGGACGTTGACAAGATCTCGCTGTCCCGCATGATGGTCGGCCGTGATGTCGTATTCCGTGTACATAAGAGTCAGATTGATTTGGGAAAGACGGTTCTGTCCCTGCGCAATGTCAAGCATAATAACCGTTTTGGCCGCGCCGTAGTTAATGATGTTTCTTTCGATATCCGGGCCGGAGAGATTCTTGGTATCGCGGGAGTCGATGGAAACGGCCAAACCGAGTTGTCAGAGGTTGTGACGGGTATGCTCAAACTTCACGGCGGCCAGATAGAGATGAACGGGGAAGACATTTCCAAATTTTCAGTGGCTCAACGAATCCAAAACCGCATGGGCTTTGTACCTGCAGAGCGGAACGGCGTCGGGGCTGTTGGTGAGTTTACCGTTGTAGAAAATGTGCTGCTTCGCGATTACAATAAACCGCCCTTCAGCAATGGCATCATCATGGATTTCAGTGAAGCCAGCACACTGGCGCAGTACTTGCGCGAAGCTTTTGATATCAGCCTGGCGCACATTAATATCGAGGCAGGACGCCTTTCGGGCGGAAACCTTCAAAAAGTTATCCTGGCGCGCGAACTGCATCGAAACCCTGAGGTGCTCGTCTGTGTACAGCCGACCCGTGGCCTTGATGTGGGCGCCACCGAGAATATCCATCGCAGTATCCTTGAAACACGCCATTATGGAACCGGAGTTCTCTTGATTTCGACCGAACTGGACGAAATACTCTCTTTGAGCGATCGAATTGCCATTATGTTCGAGGGTCGCATTATGGGCATTCTTGACAACGATGATGATCTCGATATCGATTGTCTCGGGTTGATGATGGCCGGATCGAAAACAGCGGGGGATCTCGTATGCTAGGTCGCAGTGAATCACGTATGAAAAAAGGCGGCGGTTACGGCGCTCTTGTCGTTGTCTTAACTGTTCTCTTCTCCTTAATTGTCTGCAGTCTCTTATTGCTGATGTATCATGCCAATCTGGGCACCGCTTATTCAGCCATGATCCGTGGCGCCTGGGGTACCCTGTTCAACATCGGTGAAACTCTCTCGAAGGCCACGCCGCTCTTGCTCGTTGCCCTGGGCTTTATTATCGCCTCGCAAAGCAATGTCTTTAACATCGGGGGCGAGGGGCAGATGTATGCAGGCGCCCTGGGTGCGTCCCTTGTCGCGCTCTATCTGCCGGCATCGACACCCAAGGTGCTTGCCATCATCCTGATTATGCTGGCAGGAATTATCTTTGGCATGTTGATGACCCTGCCGGTCGCCTTCCTGAAGTCGAAATTCGGCATAAGCGAGATTGTCATGACGGTCATGCTGAACGAAATCATGGCAGGCGTCATCTCCTATTTGGTCGGTTCACCCATGAAAGACCCTACGACGCCGGTTCACCACTCGTCCAAGTTCAGTGCAAATTTCAGGATGCCTCTTCTCTTGAAAGCGACCAAGCTTCATCTGGGTGTCCTGGTCGCCTTTGCCCTTGTCTTTCTGGCCTGGTATTTTATGAAAAAGACAACCTTTGGTTTCTGCGTACGGGCGGTAGGTTTCTCCGACAAGGCGGCCAGCTATGCAGGAATGCCGGTTGCCACCATCACCATCCTCGCTTTTGTCATCGCAGGGGGGCTGGGAGGCCTGGCCGGCGCCTTTGAGGCAACAGGTGTCCACGGACGTCTGATTGAGGCGGTTACAGGAAACTTCGGTTACACGGCGATTGTGGTTGCCCAGCTGGGGAAACGCAATCCTTTTTATGTCGCGGTGGCAGCCTTTATGTTTGCAAGCCTGTCAGTTGGCGCCGATGCCATGCAGCGCGCGGTTGGAACACCGAGTATGCTGTCTTCGCTGATCCAGGGCGTGACGGTATTCTTCTTCATTATGAGCGAATACCTGGTTAAACGCATTCGCAAGTCGACAGACGCCTCTTCGAAGGCGGCGATCGCGGTCGAGAGCTAGGAAAGGAGCCTTGGATTATGGGTTCAGTGCTAACCACCAGATTTATTGAAGGCTTGATATCGGGAACTTTCTCGATGGCCGTTCCGTTGCTCCTGGCAACACTGGGTGAAATCTTTGTTGAACGTTCCGGCATGCTGAATATCGGTATGGAGGGGATGATCCTTTTCGGGTGTTTCGTTTCCTTTCTGGGCGCCCTGATTGGCAATTCCGTTCTGATCGGCCTGCTGGTGACTATTCTGTTTGGAATACTGGTCGGATTGTTCTCCGGCCTTTTGACCCTGAAAATGCATGCCAACCAATCCATCGTCGGAGTTGTTTTCAATTTCTTCGCGGTCGGCGCAACAGGTTTCTTCAACCGCTATGTCATTGGAGTTACCCTGGTTCCGACCCGGGTTCCCTTGTTGCAGCCGCTCCGGATACCTTTGCTGGCAGATATTCCTTACATCGGGGTTCTTTTTAATCAAAACGCCCTGGCTTATGTAACTTTTCTGCTCGTCCCTGTGGCTACCTTCGTTCTATTCCGCATGAATTTCGGTCTGAAAATCCGTGCGGTAGGTGGAAACGCGAGGGCAGCGGATACCATGGGCATCGATGTCATCAAAATCCGTTACATCACCTGGATTATCGGCGCGACCCTGGCCTGCGTTGCGGGTGCTTACCTGACGCTTACGGTCGGTCTGTTCTCGGACGGCATGAGCAATAACCGCGGTTTTATCGCAATCGCACTCGTTGTGTTCGCCCGTTGGAAGCCGTCCTATGCCCTGCTGGGTTCGCTTGTATTTGGTTTCGCCGACGCATTCCAGCTCCGCATGCAGGCACTGGAAGTCAAGGTTCCCTTTCAGTTTTTGGTCATGTTGCCATACATCCTGACGGTCGTGGTGCTGATCATCGCGGGAACGCGCAAGTACGTCAACCCGTCCAGGATCGGTGTACCCTACATTCGCGAGGACGAAGATTGAGGCGGGGCCTTATTTTTGGATACAGTAAGTAATAGTTGGGAGGAAGAATAATATGGATATGTTTGACTTATCAGGCAAGCGAGCCCTGGTTATTGGCGCGGGCGGCATAGGGGGTGCGATTGCCAAAGGTTTGGCAGATAAAGGCGCGCGCGTGATTGTGGCCGATATTTCGGAGGAAAACGCCAAAGCGGCTGCAGAAGCCGTAGCGGCAGGTGACCGGAAACCGGAGTGTTTTGTTGTCGATATTGACAAAAGGGAGGCCATTGCGGACCTGTTCTCCAAGGTGATGCAAACCTTCGAGACCCTCGATATCCTGGTCAATTCAGCTGGAATAGGTGCTTTCTCACCCGCTCTGGATATGACAGAGGAGATTTGGAACGATGTGATCAACCATTTCCTGACCAGTGTTTTCTGGTGTTGTCAGGAAGCCGGCAAACGCATGAAGGAACAGAAGTACGGCAAAATCGTCAATATTTCCTCCATGAGCGGGATTGTCGTGACTGGCGATGCCGGCAGCAGTTACGCAGCGGCCAAGGCAGGTTTGATTCATCTGACCAAGGCGCTGGCGACTGAATGGGTCAAGTACGGTATCTTCGTTAACAGTATCAGCCCGGGCATGGTCAGGACCAACCTGACTGCCGGCATGTTCGATGACAATCCTGAAGCGGTTGAGGCCATGAATCAACTCATTCCCCTCGGTCGCATTGCGCAGCCGGTCGACATGGTCGGCCCGGCTCTCTTCCTGGCTTCGCCAGCTTCGGATTATGTGATCGGCCAGAACCTGGTTGTTGACGGCGGCTATTCAAACCGCTAGATCCAAACCATCTTTCGCATGAACGGAGACCGGCTGCAATCGATCAGGCAGCCGGTCCAAATCCGGAGATCAATTAGCATTAAGAAGGCCCCGGAGGGTCATTACGGAGGTTACCCATGGAAGTTGCCATTATAAATACGATGTTCAGAAAATACAGCCCGGTTGAAAGTGCCCGCCGGATAGCGGCATACGGTTTTAAGAAAGTACAGCTTGATTTGGCCTTCAACGACCGGACTTACACCGTCGAAGAGTTGACACCGGAGCTTTGTGAGGAAGTGCGCGCCGCTTACGCGAACGAGGGAATAGAAATCGTTGCCATCAGTGGCCATCAAAAACTGGCTTTCCCTGACGCCAAGTTGCGTGAAGAAGCAAAAAACTCCTTTATGAATAAACTGGTTCTCCCCACCCGCTTTGGCTGCAAGGTCATCGTGTCTGAGACGGGAAGTGCCAATCCGGAGAACGCCTGGATTGATCATCCAAACAATTACTTGCCTGAGACATGGGAGGCTGTCGTGGCTGCCATGAAGGAAATCTGCGCCCGCGCCAGGGATTTGGGCGTCGTCTTCGCTCTGGAACCTCATTTCGGCCAGGTAACAAAATCGCCGCAAACGCTGCGACGGATGCTGGACGATGTCGGAGCGGAAAATTTGAGAATTGCGCTCGATATGGCCAATATGGTCACCGCAGACAATGCGGTTGACACGCGCGCGCTGATCGATGAGTTTTTCGATCTGCTCGGTGACGAGGTTGAGCTCGTTCACGCCAAGGACACCCGGATCAATGAAGAAGGAAAGTCGGTATTTCTGGGTTCAGGCAAGGGTGCCCTTGATTATCCCTATTTTATTGAACGCCTGAAAGCCTCCGGATATGACGGCCCGGTCTTGCTTGAGTACATTGATGAGGCCGAGATCGCGGAAGTGCTTGACTTTGTGGGGAAGTTGATCTAACTGATGAAGCGGTGTTTCGCGGTCACACTCTTTCTGATTTTGCTCCTTTCGGCGCCTGCGCT
Source organism: uncultured Mageeibacillus sp. (assembly GCA_964524395.1). GTDB lineage: Bacteria > Bacillota > Clostridia > Saccharofermentanales > DTU023 > UBA4923. The sequence continues at coordinate 1,679 of CAZGCS010000025.1, read as the reverse complement.
TGGAGCTTGCCAAAAAGAGAAACTGGAAGCTGATTCAGCCCTTGTTTACTACAAGAACCAAGACGCGACCCTGCCCATGTATTTTGGGAATGTGACCGAAGTTAAAGAATATCACGTTGACGGAAAACTTTACCAGCTGCTTGTCTACCAAGCGGACAGACTGACGCCGGTAGTCTTCACTCCGGTGGAAATTATCAGGTATTCAAGGGGTCGCGATGTCAGCGTGCAAAAATTTGAGGGAGAGGTTTACCACACCTACGACCCCTACCTGCAGCGGATCAAGAATGAGCAGCGGAAAGAATTCCTCCATGAGGCCTTCCTGCAATACTTTGGCCGGGAGGCTGCCAAGGATGAATTTAACGCTGCCATGGAGAAACTGACACAGAAGGTTCAAATTCATGATCTTGAAGAGCGCCTGAAAACAGCACCGGAGGCGGTTATTTACCGGTTGAATGGCTTGCGGGCTGTATCATTGTCGCAAGAGGAAGAGAAGGATGTAATCAAGATGCTGGAAGACGGATATACGATTGATAAGATCCTTGAGGTTTTTGATGACTAAGATCACTTTCATACTAAATGAACAGGAAGTTTGTATCGAAGCTAAGCCCGGAGAACGGCTTGTGGACATGTTGCGCGACCGCCTGGGTCTGACAGGTACGAAGGAAGCGTGTGGTGAGGGTGAGTGTGGCGCCTGCACGGTTCTGCTCGATGGGGAGCCGGTCAACTCCTGCATGGTGCTTGCTGCGCAGGTGGAAGGCCATCGTGTATTGACGATTGAGGGTCTGAAAAGACAGGATGGATCGCTTGACCCGATTCAACAGGCTTTTCTTGATGCCGGAGCGGTGCAATGCGGTTTCTGTACCCCGGGTATGGTCCTGTCGGCCAAGGCCCTGCTTGACAAGTGTGACAACCCCGGCCGGGATCAGGTGGCGGAAGCCTTGGCAGGCAATATCTGCCGCTGCACGGGCTATGTAAAAATCATCGATGCGGTTATCCTGGCTGCACGGATGATAAAAGAGGAGAGTAAGGAGAATAATAAATGAGTAAGGAAGTCCCGTTTTTTTTGAAGTCCGTCGCCGGCGCCGACGAAGCGCTTTTTGAGTTGGTAGACATGACTCTTGACCTGGTCCATCAAGACGGCGCTCTTGAGGCCAAATACAAATATCTGCTGTCCATGGTTGCGGACGCGCTTTGCAATCACCCCAACGGCGCGGTCGCGTGTGCCCGTGATGCCATGGCGGCTGGTGCTACCCGGGAACAGGTCGTCGAGGCCATGCGCATTGTATTCTCTGCCGGTGGCCTGCCTCTGGTTCTGGAAAATGCCGGTGTGTACGGGGTGCTGGAGGATTAAGTTCATTCTCTGGACTTCTGGCCGCCCCGGATCTTTCTTTAACCTTTAACGATTGAATGTTGTTGCCGTAATCAGCAGCTTAATCCATTCAAATTCCCGGGAAGGAAGGCTCCAATAGTCACTTGGATCTCTTCTTCCCGGGTACCTTTTCCCCAATCAACAAAATAAACCAGCCAGCTATTCCTGTTATTTATTGACGGCAATTGACAAACTGCTTTTCTCTTTTATAATAATCTCATGAACATTAGACAATCATACAATACTACATTGCATATAGCGTCCGAAGGCCAAAGCTGATGTTCCTGGAGTGATGGGATGAGGTTATCAA
>CAZGCS010000024.1:0-15570 GCA_964524395.1 uncultured Mageeibacillus sp. | reverse complement strand
TTGCCACCCATAAAGGCAGCTGTCTGGCATCTTCAATGTAAGACTTTGTGCTTTCGGGAAGCCCGAACCACTCAGGTAAATCCAGCAAAACCTCGGTGACAATTCGTGCTTTTCTTTCAGGATTTTCAACCCTTTCGATCACAAGGGCACCTTGCATCTGTTTTTTCCTCATATCAAAGGGGAGAGTTGCCTTTGTAAGCGATCGCATCAATTTGAAACTTAAGTCCATCTGATCCGCCACGATGTGCAAATTCTGTTTGAATTGATTTTCGCACAGGATATTTTCCGTTGAATCTTTGTATGATTACCTTTTCCAGGATTGGAATATCCCATATATCACGAAACAATGCATCAATTTTTACAACTGATTCTAAAGATAAACCGATTGATTCAAGTCTGGAGCATAAATTGTCAAAAGCACCGTTAATTTGTGCTTCTATATCTTGTCCTGTGTTCCCAACACAATATCCTACAAATGCAAAATCCCCTGCTTCAATTATTCCAGAATGCGCCCATTCTTCATTTACATCATGTCTTACAATTTTTGACATTTTAATCCTCCTGGTATATGTATTTATTTTCCCGACATCAACACCACTGTCTCTACGTGAGTCGTCCTCGGGAACATGTCAATCGGCTGAACGTTCTCGACACGGTAGTGATTGCTGAGCAGTGTCAGGTCCCGTGCCAGGGTGGCGGGATTGCAGCTGACGTAGACAATGCGGGGAGTGTCTGACTCCCGGATGGCTTCAATGGCCTGAGGGTCGAGTCCTTTTCTGGGCGGGTCGACAAGGATGACATCAAAGGGAGGGTTGTCCGGATTGTCCTCATAATTCTTCAACCATCCGGTTGCGTCGGCTTCAATGAAGTTCAGATTCTTCAGCCCATTGATTTCCGCATTGGTTTTGGCGTCCAGGACAGCCTGTTTGACCCGGTCGACACCCGTCACCTCAATCGGCTGCCTTGTGTCTTTCATGGCCGAAGCGAGTTGCAGGCTGAGGGCGCCGACTCCGGAGTAGAGATCGAGAACACGTTCACACGGGCCAAGCCTCGCCGCACGGATGACCTCATCGAACAGGACAGCCGCCTGCCTTGGATTGACCTGAAAGAAGCTGTCAGGAGAGATCCGGCAGGTGACCTGATTGATTACTTCACTGATCGTTTCACTGCCGTCCAGGTGGCGGTAATGGGTGGACAGAATCCGGTTGCCCCTGGCGTTCATGTCATTGATCCAGACACTGTCAAGGGTGAAGCCGTCAGGTTCAAGTGACGCCCTCAGGTCGGGGAGCCAGGACAGGATGATCTGGTCAGCTTTCTTATCATTGACGACAAAAACCAGCATGACCTGCCTGGTCGAAAAGGCAGTCCGTACCAGCAAATGGCGGAGCGTGCCTTCTTGTGTGTTTTCGTCGTAGGCGGTGATCCGGTCACGCAGGGCGAGTTCCCGAACCCGGTTGACCAGGGTCAGGGCTTCAGGGCTTTGAATTTTGCAGTGGCGCAGATCCACCAGGTCATGTGAGCCTCTTCTGTACTGGCCGATAACAAGGCAATCCCGGCAACCCGCCAAGCCGGCAACCGGAAAGATGCTCTTGCCTCTGTAGTGCAAGGGATGCTCCATGCCCAGGATAGGTTTGAATGCCGGATCTTCGCAGTCGAGTGGCCCCTTGCGGCTGAGCTGATCCCTCACACGTTTTTCCTTGAAGCCAAGCTCGGCCTTGTAACTCAGGTGACGAAGCTGGCAGCTGCCGCAAAGAGGGAAGTATTCGCAATCACTTTCAATGCGGTCGGGGCTCGGTTCGAGAATCCGGTCGGGGTGAACCACCAGGTAATGTGGTTTGACCTGGTCCAGCGCGGCAAGCACTTTTTCACCGGGCAGGGTGCCCTCGGCAAAACAGATCATGCCCCGATGAAGTGGGGGACCGTCCTCCCCCACGACACCGACGCCCTGGCCGCGCGTATTGAGATCGCGGATCCTGCAAGTAAAAGAATCGGGCCTGGTCATGGGTGCTTCAGTTCTCCAGAATAATGAATTTCAAGGCTTGAATTTCATTATAAGGCTATTCTGCATTGCCTGTATTAAAATTTTGTCGCAGATGACTTGCGTTAACCAGCCAATCAGTGATATAAGATACATAATATTTCAAGTGAACAGATGTGCAGGCATTAGTAGTACTTTTGAAATTGCCTCGGTTCCTGCGTGCTTGTCTATCTGAAATGTTGAAATAAGATTAGCTGATTGAAGAAAATGAAAAGAATACTCGTACTGCTCGCAATAGTTATTCTGCTTCTGGTCATTACCGTTGGTGGCGTGTGGGCCCAAAGAGCGGATGATGAGGCGGAACCGACGGCAACCCTGCTTTCCAGCACGAATACGGATGATGAGGGCATCAGCGGCAATATGACCGTTGAAGTCGCGTCTGATCAAATAGATTCAAGTAACAACAAGTAATAATTCCATTGACGCCGGTCGTAATGCGCCTCTTTTCGGGTGTCAGGATTCTCTGCCGGAGGTATCTTTGGGGAGCTTCCTGTCACGGATCCTCAACACCAGTTCGGGGTCATCAGTCATGATGGTGTCAACCTTTCGCCAGAGCGCGTTGCGGATAAAGCAGGAATTATTAACCGTCCACACTCTGACTTTCAGGCCGTGCCGGTGTGCCTGGCGGGTCATCCAGCACCAAAGCTGGTTGACGTAAAGCGGATGGATGGCATCGAGCCCGCACTTCAACACCTGGCCCACAACAGATGGCCGCATTTTTTGATAAAGAAAGCCGACATCCATCCCCGGGGCGAGTTGCTTGAAAAGGGCCACACTCCCCAAACTGAAAGAAGAGATGATGACCCGGTCCCGCAAGCCGTACCGGTCCACCAGGCCGAGCACCTCTTCTTCCATGCCCTGGTAAGGGATGACTGAATTTTTCAATTCAAGGTTGACCACCATGGAAGTAGTCCTGAACCATTCAAGAAATTCATCCAGCAGGGGGACACGTTCAGGAGGTGATCCGGGCCGGTAATGCGCCACGTTCATCTCTGACAGTTCCTGCCAGGTCAGATCCTTGACCCAGAGATCTTTTCCTGCGAGTCTTTCAAGATTTTCATCATGGCAGATGACCAGCTGGCCGTCGGCCGTACGCTGGACATCAAGCTCAATTCCGTCCAGCCCCATGGCTTCTGCCGCCTTGAAGGCGGTCATGGTATTCTCCGGATGATATTTTCTGACACCCCGGTGGGCAAAGATCTTCGTTCCCATTCCAAACTTCCTTTGACAAAACGCCGGACAAGTGATTTCCTGTCCGGCGTTTTAGCTCTTCTGGAACTCTTGTGGCACCACCCTCTAGTCAAGATCCAGGGTGGCTTCCTCCATAATTTCCTGACTGTGCTGATGAACTTCTCCATGCCTGACGAAAAGCATGGAGGCCAGCGCAAGCGCGAAACAGATGACTGCGTAGATGAAAAGCGTATTGTAATCATCGGTCAGGTCGCGGATGGCACCCCACAAAATGGGGCTGAAGATTGAAGCGCCAAAAGAGAAAAAGTAGTAATAGCCGGTGAACCGGCCAATCTTGTCAACAGAAGCCAGCTCAACCACCATGGGCAGCGAGTTGATGTTGACGCAGGCCCAGCCGAAGCCGGCAGAGGCCAGGAGGGCGATGACCACAATCTGCTTGATCATCAGGGTCGATGCGTTGGTGATGTCGACCCCCACGGCAGACAAAATCGGATTGATGAAAATCATGGGTAACATGAAGGCGATCAGGAGAATCAGCCCCGTGACAATGGTTTTCTTCCGACCCCGCTTTCCGGCGATCAAACCGGCAGGAAGCGCGAAAGCCACAAAAGTCAGCGAAAATGATGTCAGCATGGTCGTTGCTGTACCTGCCCCGACTTTCAGGACGTTCACGGCGTAAAGCGTAAAGAAGGTCTCGATGGCGTTGTAGGCGCAAAACCAGAAGAAAATGGCCGCCAGGATCAAGACCAGGCTCCGCTTCTCCCCCGCGGTCAGCTTGCGGCTGGCACCGCCCTTATTCTTCAGCTCTTCTGCTTCGTCTCCGGCTTCAATCGATTTTGCGAATTCCCTGGCTGTCAGCCTGCGGCCGACCGCTTCACGCTGTGCCCGCTTCCACGCTTCACCGATTGGCTCGCGGACAAAGAGCAGGAGAAAGACAAGGGCAAGTACCATGACGACGGAACCCATCCCGAACGAGAGACGCCCGCTGTCGTCGATTTTTGCCAGAATACCTCCAACGAGAAAAGCAATGATGCTGCCGATACCGCCCATCAGGTTGATAATCCCGTTTGCCTTACTCCGCAAGGGGCGGGGGGTCAGGTCGGGCATGAGGGCGATGACGGGAGACCGCCACAAGGACATGATCAGGTTGAAGCAGATCAACAGGCCCATAAAGAGTCCCAGGCTGGTTGACCAGGGGACAAGGGCGAAAAAGATGGCCGAAAGGGGGATACCGACAATGATCCAAGGCATACGCCTGCCGAACCGGCTGTAAGTTCGGTCACTGTACGCGCCGACCAGCGGCTGGAAAATAATGCCGAAAATGTTGTCGATGGTCATGATGGTCCCGATAACGGTTGTGGAAAGCAGGAATCTTTCCTCAAGCAGTACAGGGACCAGACTGTTGTAGATACTCCAGGCGAGCGAACTCGCCAGGAAACCGAAGCCCAGGAATGCGGTCTTCCGGTAATCCAACTTTCCGGTTGATTCAGTCATAAACACCTCCGATTGCGAGTCGCCTCATGGATCCGGGATTGTCCGCCATATACGTCAACTGACAGACCTGCCGGAAACATGTATTCATTGTAACAAAGATCGGAAGATTTACAGAAGGTCGGCATGCCACTCCCGGATGTCTCCGTTGCTGTGTTCTTCGATGGTTGTCCGGATTGATGCCTCGAGTTCCCGGCCGGCCCCATCACTCAGAACGACTGCCGCCACGCCGAGGCAGAGTGTTTTCCAGACATCCTGACAACCGACTTCCTTGACCGAGAGGCGGTGGCGTTTTTCCAGACGGTCGATCAGACCCTGGCGGACACGGCGCTTGTCTTTCAGGGACTGGCACCAAGTCAGGTCAATGACGGTTTCAATGATCAGGACCTTCATCAGGGCCTCCCTTCTGCCACAGGTCAGGATCGCCTGTTTCACAGGTCAGTTTTGCGAGAAAAGAGACCTCTTGCCCGCCCTCCAGCCTGCCCTGGATCCTGATCCCCGATGGTTCGCTGTCGAAATCGGCAGCCACAAGCAAAAGGTCGTCATGGTTGACTTCCGCCTTGTATTGGATTTGGAAGGTTTTAATCTGGAGGTGCTGACGCAGGGGATCGAGTTTGAGCAGTCTGACCGCCGCGTCGACAGCCAGACGTACGTAGTGGGTATTGTGGAGGTGAGTGTTCAGGTCGAGGTCGCTGAAGCCGGCGCGATATTGAAAATGACATGGGGCGGTAAGAGGGTCTATGGCCGGATTGAGCCGCTCGAATTTTTCCATCCCGGCGACACCCGGGTCACTCATTTCATTGAATTCATCCGGATCAAGAATGGTTGCGGGACGAATGGGTCTGTGGTTGTCCGCTCTTGCCAGGATCCATTCCGAGACAGACTTCCCAATCAGATTCTTCCCGGCATGACTGCCCCGGTAGTATCGGTTTTCGCGGTAGAAGCGGAGACCGTCAAGTCCCCCCGACCAGGTTTCGATGGTCAGCAAATCCCCGGAGGCTGGAAGTGGAGCAGTGAAATGAAAATCATAACCGATAATGATCCAGACGGCATTTTTGCTGCGTAATGACCGGCTGTCGACACCCAGCAGGCGGCAGTTTTTGTCGTCGCAATCCTGTGCGTAATCCATCAGGCGATGCAGGTGGATGCGGCCGGAGGGATCGCAGTCCTGAAACCTGACCCGGTAACTTTCAATCGAATGGCAGGCAGCCCTGGTTTCCCTAAGCAATGGAAGCAGATCCTCTCTTTCATACCGCGGCTAACAAACAGTCTAGCACGGCGTGCGGACTGAGAGAAAAAATCTGGTCATCCGCGCGATCTTTGGGCTCTCCGGCAGGTCATTCCTGGTGAGAAGGACGGGTGCGGGAGGAGCATTTATTTATAACTTGCTCACATTTAAGTGACATACTATGCTTTACTTTGAAGGGATAATGAGGAGACGGTCCCGCCCCGTTCGGGTGCCGATTTCCGGATGATCCTTTTTCGAGGAGGAGATTGCATGAGAATTTTGGAATATCTTGAGCAGCTGAAAAAAGAGCCGGGCTTTCAGGGCCTCTTTCGTCTGATGGAGCGCCTTGGTGAAGGGACGGCCTTTGAAATCCATACAGCAGACGGCCTGGTTGAAATCTCATATGATGAATACCTGGGTCTGATTGATGAAACGGCACGCCGGATGACGGATTTCTTCCGTTCCGGTGAGATGCAGGCAGCGATCGCGGAAAAAAGCCGGGCGCTCGACCGGGACGATCCGGGGCGCCGGGGCTGGGTCGGCATCCAGCTGCATAACGGTCCAGCCTTTGGCATCTGTTACTGGGCAGCCATGGCGGCGGGTCATCCGGTTGTCCTGATTGACGCCAGAGCGTCGGATTCATTGACCGATACCCTGGCGGCTGAGACGGGGATTCTTGTTCTCATCAACGATGAAGAATCGGCGCGGACGACTCCTTATCCGGTCATTCCCGCCTCAGCGCTCATGCCTGATTGGCGCGACGCCGGGACGCGGAAGCGGTTTGCCCGCCAGGCTAAAAATGGACAAACCATCCCTGCTTCGCAACTGCCGGGCTGGAGCGGACATATCTGTCTGTGTACCAGCGGGACAACCGGTGTATCGCGTTGCTATGTCCATGACGATATCGGGATCACGGCGCAATACGGCATCCTGGAGAAACTGCTTGCCTCAACCGATCGGTTCGCAAGGGAGGATGTCAGGGAAAAAGCGGTCGCTTTCATCCCCTGGCACCATGTAATGGGTTTCATTGTCTGTTTTCTGTTCCCTCAGGTTTTTGGCAATACCATGGTGATCCCGGCGAAACCTTCACCGGAATCCATCGTCCAGGCCTGCCGGGAGAGTGGAGTTACACAGTTTGTGGCCATCCCGGCGGTGTGGAACGGTGTCGCCCAGCTGGTGAAGAAACGCTTTGTTGAAATGAGCGGTGCTTCGCCTGAAGATTTTGACAAAATGATCGAGCTTTCGCTGTCCTACCAGGAGGCGGGCGTGGAGTTGCCCATGCCGGTCGCGGGTATGTTGCAGATGATTCGGGAGCAGCTTGTCGGCAACGATCTTTATATTGCGGTTTCGGGTGGCGGCTACATCCTGCCTGAGACCCTGCGGGTGATGAACGGGCTGGGTTATTACCTGGTCAACGGCTACGGCATGACGGAAATCGGTATCTATTCAGTCGTCAACAACGAGCTGCTTGCGGATCGCCTGGATGGGAATATCGGCGCGCCGCTCTTCGACGATTCATTGAGAATGATTCCGTTCGGCGACGGTCAGGAGAAAGAGGATCAGTCATGTGAGCGGGGCGAGCTGACTGTCCGCTCGGATGTTGTCTTTTGCGGTACACTCCGCCAGGGTGTCTTTCGCGCCCGTGACCGCAAGGAGTGGTTCCACACGGGGGATATCGGGCGTCTGTGCGACGGCCGCATCTTCCTGGACGGCCGGGTCAAGGATATTATCCTGAAAGCCAATGGTGAAAATCTTTATCCCGACGAATTGGAAGGAGCCTTCGCGAGCGTCCCCGGATTGCAACGCTACGTTATTTTCGGCCTGTCGGATGGATTTTACGACAAGATCGCCATGCTGGTTGAGCCCGTTGAAGGCGCCGATCCACAGGTGCTGGCGGAGGCCGTTGCCGAAATCAACTTGACCCTGTCACTTGATCAGCGCATCGAAAAGTTCTTCGTCTCGGATAAACCGCTCGATCTTTCCGCCTCGCTGAAAGTCAGGCGCAGCCCCGTCGCCGAGGCTGTAGCCGCAGGTGAATGGCCCTTGACGGAGTACCCCCTCACCGCCAGGCAAAAAGAGTTTGTGGCGGAGATCCCCACAGAGGCGGAGATCCAGGCCTCCTCCTATTGCACACCGGAGATCGCGGCAGATCCAGCTTTCTTTGAGGTAAGAAAAACCCTGCAGACCTTGGTTTCCGAACTTCTGAACCTGCCCCTGGAAAAAGTGCAGCCATCCTCCTATTTTTCACAGGACCTGGGTGGCGACAGCCTGCAAAGCATTTCCCTGCTCACACACGCGGAAGTTAAGTTCGGGCTGACCATCGATGAACGCCTCTTCGACCGCGATCTGACTGTCAACGATATCGCGGCGCTGGTGTTCCGGCGGATCCGCGGCGAATTCGCTGAAGGCGCGCGCGGCGCGGGCACACCGGAACAGGAACGCACGGTGACGCGCATCAAATCCTTCGAGGAAACACCTGAATACATGGCTTTTGCGGAACGGCGGGACTCGCTGACCGCTGCGCTTGAAATGTTCGGCAACCCCTATTTCATCGCCCAGGATTCATCGCTGCGGGATGTATCCTTCATCGGCGACCGCAAAATGCTGAACTTTGCCTCCTACAACTACGTCGGTCTGTCCGGTGACCCGGAGGTCAACCAGGCAGCCATTGAGGCGGTAAAACAGTACGGCACATCGGCCAGCGGCAGCCGCCTGATCGCAGGGGAGAAAACCGTTCACCAGGATCTCGAAAAGGCGCTGGCAAAGTGGAAGGGAACCGAGGATGCCCTCGTTCTGGTCGGCGGTCACTCAACCAATGTCACCTTTGTCGGCAATTTCTGCGGCGAACGTGACCTGATTCTCTACGATGTCCTGAGCCACAACTCCATCACTGAGGGGATCCGGATGGCGCAGGCAGACGCCCGCCCCTTCCCGCACAACGACTTTGAAGCGCTGGAGCAACTGCTGAAAAACAGGCGTGACCGCTACGAAAAGGTGCTGATCATCATTGAAGGGGCCTACAGCATGGACGGGGATGTGGCTCCCGTACCGGAATTTGTGCGCGTCAAGAAAGCCTATGACTGCTTCCTCATGGTTGACGAGGCGCATTCCATGCTGGTGCTGGGTCAGACAGGCCGCGGGGTCGACGAACACTTCGGGATCGCCCCGGGGGATATTGATATCCACATGGGAACGCTTTCAAAGGGATTCGGAACCTGCGGTGGCTACCTGGCGGGCAGCCACAACCTGATTGAATACCTGCGCTACAACCTTCCCGGATTCGTTTTTTCCGTAGGAATAAGCCCGCCGCTGGCTGCAGCTGTCTTGAAGGGCATTGAGATCATGGAACGCGATACCAGCCGTGTTAAACGCCTGCATGACAATATCAGGATCTTCCTTGACGAGGCGCACCGTTACGGACTTGACACCTGCCTGGCGGCTGAGACCGCCGTCACCCCCATCATGATCGGCTCGGACGAGATCGCTTTCATGCTGTCGAAACAGCTGGAGGATGAAGGTATCATCGTTCCACCGGCCGTCTTCCCTGCCGTTGCGCGGGGCCAGGCCAGGCTTCGCTTCTGCGTGACAAGCGAGCACACAAAAGAACAGATCCTGTCGGCGCTGGCGACACTCCATCGCCTCATGTCGCAGTACCCCGGCCTTCTGAAGCAGTAGGTCATGCCCATGGACAGCACCGGTCTTTTCGATCAACGGGCCGACGAATACGACGCCTGGTTTGAGGAAAATCCGCTGATTCTGCAAGCGGAGATTGAGGCAGTCCGCCAGGTGACACCACCTTTCCGCCGTGCGCTTGAAGTGGGTGTGGGGACAGGCCGTTTCGCCCAGGCGCTCGGTGTCAGGCTGGGTCTTGAACCGTCCCGGGCCATGGCGGCGCTCGCGCGTGCCAGGGGCATTGAAGTGATCGAGGGCTGCGCGGAGGCGCTGCCTTTCGACGACGAAAGTTTTGACGCGGTTTTCATGATCACCGTCGACTGCTATCTCAAGGAACTGGCTCCCGCCTTCCGTGAATGCCAGCGGGTTCTCTCTGAAAAAGGAAGTCTGATCATAGGTCATGTTGACATCGATGCCCCCCTGGGCGCCGTATACGAGGAAGAACGCGATCAGGATCCCTTTTACCGGGATGCCTGTTTCCGGGGGACAGGCGAGATGCTCGAAGAGCTCGACCGGTCGGGCTTCGAGGTAACCAGGATCCGGCAGACAGTGTATACTTTTGACAAGGTGGTCCAGGAGGTTCGACAGGGTTATGGCGATGGCGTATTTGTCGCGCTCTGCGCGGTGAAGCGATGAAAAAGGATACCGTTTACGTCATTTACTGGTTTTTTGCGCTGGCGCCCTTTCTGACGGCTCTTCCACTTTTCTTCCTGATGCCTGAAAACGTCGCCGCCCGCTATTATGCCCTGGCCATGGTCGAACGCCAGGGAACGCGGTGGGAGGTCTTTATTATCCCTGCCGGCTGGCTGGCGGCTGATCTTGTCCTCCACTATGTCTTCAGGCTGGTGGAGCGGCGGTTGGATATCCTGCCCTGGGGGCTGACCATTTCCCGGCTGGCGATCGCAGGGATATTCTGTGCCCTTGCCATTACGACTGAACTGCTTTTCTACCGGTCGGCCATGATGGTATTCTAATCTTGAACAGCTGTTCCTGAAATGAAAGGGTAGAGGTCATGGTGGCGCAGACTGGAGCCAGAAAAACTCATCTCACCTGCCTGGCCTTGCTTTTTATCTTTTTGTTCACCGGTGTTTTAGTTGCTGCCGGCTGTGACCGGTCCGACGGAAAGAGACCGGAAACAGGAAAACTTGAGGTCATGGCGACCAATTTTCCACCCTTTGATTTCGCGCGTCAGGTGGGCGGCAGTCATGTTGCCGTGTCCATGCTTCTGCCTCCCGGCTCCGAAAGCCACACCTATGAGCCGTCCCCCAAGGATTTGATCCGGATCAAATCCTGCGATTTGTTTATTTACAATGGCGGTCCTTCGGATGCCTGGGTCGACCGGCTGCTGGAAGCGGCGGAGATTGATTCAGCCAAAACCGTCCGCATGATGGATTATGTGACCTTGATAGAAGAGGCGGAAGAGGGCGTGCTCGAAAGTGAGACGCATGAGGATGAAGACCATAGCCCGCTTCACCATTATGACGAGCATATCTGGACCGACCCCCTGAACGCACTCCTGATTGCGGAAGGGATCGCAGGCGGCCTGGAAGCGGCTGACCCTCCGCATGCCGCAGATTACAGGGCCAATGCCGACCGCTATGCCGAAGAGCTGCGGGCGCTCCATGAGACCTTCCGGGCCATCGTTGAGGCAGGGCCCCGCCAGGAGATTATTGTCGCTGACCGCTTCCCGCTGATCTATTTCACGACTGCCTACGGCCTTGGCTATACCGCGGCATTTCCAGGTTGTGCCGCCGAAACCGATCCCAAGCCACGGACCGTCTCGGCCATAATCGACAAAGTGCGTGAGGAAGAGATCCCTTATATTTACCATATCGAATTCTCCAATGAAAAACTGGCGGATCTGGTGGCCGAGGAGACGGGTGCGCAAAAACTGCTTTTCCACACGGCTCACAATGTTTCAAAAGAAGAGATAGAAAGCGGGGTGACCTACCTTTCGATCATGAAGGAGAACGCGGAAAATCTCCGCAAGGGCCTGGGCAAATGAGCCGCCTGCTGACACTTGACCGCGTCGCTTTCGCTTATGACCGCCGCCTGGTTGTAAGCGACCTTTCCTTCACGCTCAACGAGGGTGATTACCTGGCTGTTATCGGTGAGAACGGGTCAGGGAAGACAACACTCCTGCTCGGTCTGCTTGGTCTGAAAGAACCGTCGGAAGGCACCATCGGCCGCAGCCAGGCCCTGCGTTCGCACCGGATCGGCTATCTGCCCCAGCAGGTGCCCGAGCAGCGGGATTTTCCGGCGACCGTGCGGGAGATCGTCCTGTCTGGCAGGCTCAACCGTCACGGCCTGGTTTCCTTTTACACAAAGGAAGACCACAAGGCGGCCGGTTCGGCCATACGCCGGCTGGCTCTTGAGGACTTGAAAAACCGTTCCTTCAGGGAACTCTCGGGCGGGCAGCGCCAGCGCGTCCTCCTGGCCCGCGCCCTGGTCGCGGCTGAAGGACTCCTTTTACTGGATGAACCTGTGGCGGGTCTGGACCCCATCGTTTCGCACGACTTCTACCGCCTGATCCGGGAGCTGAACCAGAGTGGTGTGACAGTCATCATGGTCTCCCATGACATCCACTGTGTGACGCGTGACTCCACGCATGTTCTGCATCTGGGATACGGACACCACTTCTTCGGGACGACTGACGCCTACATGAGCAGTGAGCTGGTCGCTTCCTACCTGCCCGGCCAAAAGAGCCGCCACCAAGGAGCTGATCAATGACAGGGTTTCTGGCTGACTTCTTTTCTTATTCCTTTCTCCTGCGCGCCATGATCGGCGGATCGCTGGTGGCTTTGTGTGCCTCCCTGCTCGGCACCAGCCTGGTTCTGACCCGCTACGCCATGATCGGCGATGGCCTGTCCCATGTTGCCTTTGGAGCCCTGGCCGTTGCCATGGCCTTTTCTGCCTCTCCGCTGATCGTGTCGCTTCCGGTCGTCATGGCGGCGGCCTTTTTGCTCCTGCGCCTGAGCAGCAGCGGCCGTATACGCGGGGACGCGGCGATTGCCATGCTTTCTTCAGCCAGCATGGCCGTGGGTGTCGTCGTGATCTCCCTGACAAAAGGCATGAACACGGATTTGTACAGCTTCATGTTCGGGAGTATCCTGTCCATGACGCGCGGTGACCTGGTCTTGGCAGTCGCGCTCTCCCTGGTGGTCACCCTGCTCTTTGTTTTTTCCTACAACAAGCTCTTTGCCGTGACCTTTGATGAGAACTTCGCGCGCGCTTCAGGGATCGGGGCAGGGCTGTGGAATGGTCTTCTGGCCATTCTGGCCTCGGTCACCATCGTCCTGGGAATGCGGATGATGGGGGCCATCCTGATTTCCAGCCTGATCATCTTTCCACCCCTGTCAGCCATGCGGCTGTGCGGGAGTTTCAAAGGCGTGACCCTGGTGTCGGCCGCCTCATCGCTGGTCTGTTTTACGGCGGGACTCTTTTTGTCCTACGGCCTCGACCTGCCGTCCGGCCCGGTCATTGTCCTTGTCAATGCCGCCTGCTTTCTGCTCTTCACATTCATCCGCTTCCTTCGCAGCGCACGGAATCGCCGCGCCCTTATGAAGCGATAAGCATGCCGGCTCTTCCTGAATCTGTTTTTTGCAGTTAAATCACAGGCTCTGGTCAGCTTGATCGGCGTGCTATCATGAACGGGTCCTCCGGGAAAAATTAAGGAGGTTGGGGAGTCAGATGAAAAAAGCAGATGTCGCCATTATCGGGGCCGGTCTTGCGGGGATCTTCGCAGCTTATGAGCTCATCACTAAACGGCCGGACTTGAAAATCCTGCTCCTGGAGCAAGGGGATCCGATCGGGTCGCGCCAGTGTCCTATCCTGGAAGGGAAAGTCAGCAAGTGCATTAATTGCAAGCCATGTGCCATTATGCGGGGCTTTGGCGGTGCCGGTGCCTTTTCGGACGGCAAGTTCAACTACACGACTGAGTTCGGTGGCTGGCTGACCGATTACATGGAACCGTCCAAGGTACTGGAACTGATTGATGATGTCGATGCCGTCAACCGTCAGTTCGGCGCGACCAGTGAGATTTATTCAACAGCCACGCCGGAGGCGGAAGCCATCGGGCGCCGGGCCCTCTCCTATGATATTCATCTCCTGAATGCCCGCGTCAAACACTTGGGGACGGAGAACAACCGCAGGATCCTGGAACGGATCTACGACTGGCTCAATGAGCATGTGGAGCTGTCATGCAGGACTGAAGTGGGACAGATCATTCCCATCAAGGATGGCAAGCCCATCAATCATTTGAACGGTGTCATTCCGGATTCCTACCAGCTTGAGACATCTAAGGGAAGTGTCGCCTGCGACATCCTGATCGCGGCACCCGGCCGTTCCGGGGCTGAATGGTTCAGTGATGTCTGCCGGGCGCTGCACCTGCCCATGATTAACAATCAGGTTGATTTGGGGCTTCGGGTCGAGTTGCCCGCCCTGGTCTTCAAGGAGATCACGGATGCCATGTATGAAGCCAAGCTCAAGTACATGACCCGCTGCTACAATGACATCGTCCGCACCTTTTGCATGAACCCCTACGGTTATGTGGTGACGGAGAACACCGATGGCATCATCACTGTGAACGGCCACAGCTACGACGACCCTGACTTGAGGAGCGACAATACCAATTTCGCGCTTCTGGTCAGCAACCGCTTCACTGAACCTTTCAAGGAACCTTATCGCTATGGCAAGCATATTGCCTCGCTCTCGAATATGCTGGGAGGCGGGGTCATGGTGCAGCGGCTGGGTGATTTGCGCGACGGGCGGCGGACCAATGAACACCGGATGTCAAAAAGCTTTGTCAGGCCGACCCTGGAGGCAACGCCCGGCGATCTCAGTCTGGCGCTCCCCAAACGACATTTGGACAATATCATGGAAATGCTGGAGGTGCTCGACAAGCTGGCACCCGGAACGGCCAATGCCGATACGCTCCTTTACGGGGTTGAGGTCAAGTTTTACAGCGCGCGTCTGGAGCTGACCGGGGAATTTGAAACAGGCTTGCGCAACTTCTTTGCCATCGGAGATGGTGCCGGTATTACCCGGGGTCTTTCCCAGGCGGGGGCAAGTGGTATTCATGCCGCCAGAGCCATCCTGCAAAGGGTAAACAAGACCGGCTGATACCTGTGTTTCGCGCAAGTTACGGGCATAGGAAAACAGACCCCTTGTGGTAAGATGTGGGGGATCCTGTGTGGCGTGGCAGCCCCGTTCAAGGCGGGCTTCAACAGGCAGCAAACTGGAATAAAGAGAATAAAGGAGAATGAAATGGGCTTACTGAAAGCAGCAGGCGGCGCAATTGGCGGAGTGCTGGCCGACCAGTGGCGTGAATTTTTCTACAGCGACGCGCTGGCCGATGATGTGATCGTCAAGAAAGGCCAGAAGCGCACCTCGTCGCGAAGCAGCAATGTCAAGGGCGAGGACAACATCATCTCGAACGGATCCATTATTGCCGTCAATGACGGTCAGTGCATGATCATCGTCGAGCAGGGCCAGGTCGTTGACCTCAGCGCCGAGCCTGGCGAGTACGTCTACGATACATCGACGGAGCCTTCCCTTTTCTATGGTCCGCTCGGGAAAAATATCCTGGCGACCTTCAAGAAGATCGGACACCGCTTCACCATGGGCGGCGATACCGGCAAGGATCAGCGTGTCTATTACTTCAACACCAAGGAAATGATGAACAATAAGTTCGGTACAGCCAATGCGGTTCCCTTCCGCGTGGTGGACCGCAACATCGGCCTCGATGTTGACATTGCCATCAAGGCCTTTGGAGAGTATTCCTACAAGATCGAGGATCCGCTTTTGTTTTACACCAATGTGTCAGGCAACGTGGAAGAGCCTTACACGCGAGGCCGCATGGATGACCAGCTTCGGGCAGAGCTCATGAATGCCCTTCAGCCGGCCTTTGCCAAGATCTCGGCCATGGGTGTCCGTTACAGCGAATTGCCCG